>JALWTA010000036.1 GCA_027082955.1 Sulfurovum sp.
TTGATCTTGTTTTTGAACTCACCCATGAAAGCTTTGAGTTTGTCGTAGTCGTTTTTGTCATCGAGCTTGGTTTGAAGCTGTTTTTTCTGCGCTTCGTTTCTACTGAGCTTACTTTTGAGTGTGTTTATCTCACCCATAATCTTTTGCGTCTGCACCCTTTTGTCCGAGAGTTCCGACTGTATGGCACTTTTGGCTTTGAGTACTTCATCGTACAGTTTCTCTTGACGCTGATGCTCTTTCGCATCATAGCTGTGCTCTACTATGGCTTTCTCTTGTTTTTTGATGCCCTCTTGGCTCTTGACAATGCTTGCCTCTATGCTTTTTAATTCACTTTCAAGTGCAGGTATCTGAGCAATGAGCGTTTTAAGTCCCAGCAACTCTTTGTACTTTGGCTCTAACTTCTTTTTTTTAGCAAGTGCCTCACTGTGTGCCTTCTCATCATACTTTACATCTTTCAACACTTCAAGTGCCTGCTTGTTGCTCAAACCTTTTGCAGTAATGTTTTTGAACTCTTCCTCTTTTGTAGTCAGTGTTCTTTCATCCGCTTCAAGTACACGCAGGTCACCACTGAGCTTTTGCAAAAGCTGTTCTATCCTGGTTTTAATCTCTTGCTCTTTGCCTTTGGCCTCTGCAACTCTTTTGAGCTCAGCCTCTCGCTTGGCGATCTCCTCTCGGTGCAGCTTCTCGATGGTGCCTTTGAGGGACGCGATGACATTGTCGTATTCATCCAGCAGCGGGCGGGTGCAGGTGGGGCAGTTGGAGCCTTTGCCTATGGATTCTATCTTGGCTACCTGCTTGTTGGTATGTTCTATCTGCCCGTTGTATTTGGCTATCTCCTGTTTGAGTCTTGTCTCTTCTGACTCTATCTTGGTAAGTCTATGTACAGAGGCTTGCAGCAGTTCATTTTGTTTGGTCAGCTCTTCCAGGAGCTTGGGCTTGGCTTCGAGTTTTTTCTTGAGGGTGAGTATCTCTTTTTCATCTTGTTTGTACTGTGTACGAAGTGCTGCCTGTTCCCTCTCCAGTCCCTCTTTTTTCAAAAACAGCTCTTTTTGTTTCTGCAGCTCTCCTATGGTGACTTCAAGCGCCTTATACTCAGCGATGAGAGGCTTCTCTTTTTCATACTGCATCGCTTTCTGCTGCAACTCCTTCAGCCTGCTTTGCCCTTTGAGCAGATTGGCTTTTTGGTTTTCCAGTCCTTTTTTGAGTAAAGCAAGCTCAGAGCCCAATTTTGTAAATTCATCTTTGCGCTTTTGAAGTGTTTTGAGTACCTTGTCCTGTGCTTCAAGCTCACTGCTCTTGACTTTAAACTTTTTCTCTATCTCATCTACCTCTTTTTGAAGACTTTCCAACACTTTGGTCTGACGCGCTTTCTCTTCTTCAAACTGCTTGACATCCTCTTCAGAGAGCAGCACACCACTGACCGCTTCTATCTCGTTTTTCAAGACTCTGAGCTTCATTTTGATATCGGTCTCTATCTTGTCTATTTTCTCCAAGCCAAGAAGCTTGCGGATGATCTTCTTTCGTTCTTCATTTTTGAGTCCGCTCAGAGCAGTTAATTCCTTTTGTGAGGCAAAGACAGTGTGCATGAACGCTTCTTTGTTCATACCGATAAGCTTAATGACTTCTGATGTGACCCCTTTGGCAGACTCTGCGATGAGTCTGTCGTCGCCGTCGTAGAGATGGGCTTTGGCAGTGAGACTCTTGCCTCGCATCTCCCGTACTACCTTGTACTCCTTACCCTCTATCTCAAATACCAGCGTAACAATCACAGGTTCTTTCTCTCCTGCTTTGGCATTACGGATGGTCTCCTTCTCTCCACGTACATCGCCATAAAGCGCAAAGGTAATAGCATCGAAGATAGTCGATTTACCAGAACCGTTACGACCGATGATACCCGTTAGTCCTTCTGCAAATTCAAGGGTATAGTCCTTGTACTTCTTGTAGTTTTGCATATGCAGGCTAGTGAGTATCATCATCACCCTCCTCATAGTGTGCAAAGAGTGCTTTGGCTTTCTCACTCAGACGCTTCTGCTCTGTCTCATCGGTCACAGACTCTTTGATGTGTGAAATGAAGTACGCCTCCAGAGAAATGGACTCTATGTTCCCCTCTATCTTCTCGCCTTCAACTGCTTTAAACTCCCGCTTGACCTTGACATGCAGTGCTTCTTCAAAGAGTGCGTTGATGGCTTTGTTGGTGATGTCTATGGAACTCGATGCAGTTAAGTTGTAAAGTTTTACCTCTACCAAGGCATTTTGTATCTCTGAAAGATCAAGTGCAGCAAATTCTTCTTCATACTTTTCTGCGTCGATACTAAAACTGAGTGACTTACGCAAAGGGATAGTATGATGCGTTACAGTAACTGCATCGCCCAGCGCCAAAAGCACATACCCCTTGTCATCTCGTTTGTCCGCACTGCTGGTGCGTTCGGTAGAGCCGGCGTAGTAGACGTTGGGGTATTTGCCCACGGCGCCGAAACCGTGCCAGTGTCCCAGAGCCACATAGTCCATCTTCTCAAAGATATCTTCACGCTCTTTGGGGTAGACCCATTCACCGAACTCGTGCATCAGATAATGCGCCCCGACCGAGCAGTGCATCATCAGGATATTCTTTTTGGCCGGATCGATAGCGGCTTCGATCTTGTCCATCTCCTCGGGGATGATCCGCTCGTCGTTGATGTGGGGCAAAGCGTGAAAAACAATATCATCGAAGACAATCGGCTCATAGCGCTGCTTGAAAACCGCATGAACATTGTCGAGCGTCTGAAGGGCTCCCAGAATGGGCGAAGAGGAGGAAGTACGCGGAGTGGAGTGGTTCCCGGCAATGATGACAAGGGGGATCGCCGCCGATTCCAGGCGCTTGAGCTGCGTCAGGGCGAAGGTGATGGCACGGTTGCTCGGACTGGCACGGTGAAAGAGATCGCCCGTATGGATGACGTAATCGGGCTTCGTTTCAATGATCGCGTCGATAACATCGGTAAAGGCTTTGTAAAAGTCGGCCTCACGCTGATTGATCCCCTCCTCGTTGGTGACATCGAGATCGCTGAAACCGAGATGGGTATCGGAAAAATGGATGATTTTCACGTGTTTTATCCAGTAATTTTTATATATTCTATCGTAATAGTCTCAAAAAAAGTCAATATATTGTATGATAAATAGACATAAGAAGATAAAATCATTAAAAGGCTCTACTATGCGTCTATTCATCGCATCCCCCGTCATCCTTGACGACTATCAAGCTATAAAACAGGACTTCGAAGGCATCATAGAAGGCAAATGGGTAGAAGAGGAGAACCTGCATCTGACGTGGGTCTTTCTTGGGGAGTGTGAGGATGCAGAGGCGATCAAAGCACAGCTTGCCGCCATCACACCGTTGGAGACAGAAGTACCTGTTGCAGAGCTTGGCTATTTTGGCAGACCGCCGCGGGTCTTTTTTGCGAAAGCAGAGTCAAAACTCCTCTATGACAAAGCCGGAGCGTTCAAAACAGCGGGCTTTGACCTCTACCGCTTCAAGCCGCACATCACCCTCTGCCGTATTAAACAGATCCATAACTACAGAGCATTCAAAGAAAAAATGAAGTCATATAGAGAAAAAAGAGTCGGTACTGTGTTGCCTGAGATATACCTCTACCACAGTACCATTACACAAGAGGGTCCACACTACAAACAGTTAGTCTAAAAAGGCAAGCAGCGAAGCAGTCACCGCCACATTGAGCGACTCTACCCCTCTGTTCATAGGAATGGCGATGCTCTCATTACAGAGTGATTCAACCTTTTTGCTAACCCCTTCACTCTCATTCCCCAACACAAAGATCGTCTTATTACCGTAGTACTGTTCTTTGTAGTTTTTCTTTGCGTGCGAAGAGAGT
Source organism: Sulfurovum sp. (assembly GCA_027082955.1). Lineage (GTDB taxonomy): Bacteria > Campylobacterota > Campylobacteria > Campylobacterales > Sulfurovaceae > Sulfurovum. The sequence goes on from JALWTA010000036.1 coordinate 3,867, forward strand.
GTATAAAGATCAGCTCCCTTCTCTTTGAAATGGTGCAGTGTTTTTGAAAGGTCGGAGGTTTTGATAATGGGCATTTTAAAGAGGGTGCCTACACTTGCCTTGATGACCAGAGGGCTAATCTGTGCAGCTCCCTTGGTCGGAAGGATGATCGCATCGATGTTGCCTGCCGCTGCAGAGCGGATGATCATGCCGAGATTTTGCGGATTGGTGATCCTGTCAAGCGCAAGTATGCGATAACTGTCATATTTGGAGAGAAAATCCTCTTCATTTCCAAAATGCTCCAGCACAATGTCCAGCGCCACCCCCTGATCCTGTCTAGCATTTTTGGAGATGCGTGAGAGTGCCTGCTTGTCATGGTATGCCACCTCAATACCACGCTTTTTGGCGATGGCTTCCATCTGCTTTAAAACCGGTGCAGGTTTGTTGGACTTGGAGAAGTGGAGTTTGTGGACAGTTACAGAAGGATCTCCCAACGCTTCAAGCACCGCATTGCGTCCGTAGATCGTCAGGACTTTTTCAAAAAATTTTTTCTTCTCAAGATATTCGGTACTGTCGTGCTGAGAGCGTTTAGCGTTTAGCGCTGAGCGCTGAGGGAGTTTAGGCATAGTTTCTCTTTAATCCAATAAGCATTCTTGCAACTTCATTAATCTCTTTAATCCACTGTAGCCCTACTTCTTTTTCTATATATCCAATCTCAATACCGATATAAATTTGCGTAATAAGCTCAGCGGTTGATCCTCGTGCTATTTCAATAAAACGTACTTTTTCTTTGTTAGACTCTTTTTCGATACCCTCTGCAATGTTACTTGCAACCGAAAGTGAACTTCTCGTAATCTGATCTTTAAAACCAAAGTCTTTACATTCAGCAAAGTATCGGTACACCTCTACACTTAGGCGGCAACTTCTTTTCCATACATCAAGCCGTTCACAACGCATAAGTAACCCCTTCTAATCACTAAACGCTAAACGCTTAATACTTCACTATTAACCCTTCACTCTTCACTTCGAAGTAGGCGTACAACGTTTACTTCGATTCTCCGTTCCACGCAATCGTCGGCTTGCCGTTCTCATCAAACTCGACCGCCGGCATCCCCATGATGTTAAATCCGGCATCAACATAGTGGATCTCACCCGTTACAGCTGAAGAGAGATCTGAGAGCAGATACATCCCTGAGTTGCCCACCTCTTCGATGGTCACATTCTTCTTTAGCGGTGCATGTGCCGCATTCCACTTGAGCATGAAAGAGAAATCACCGATGCCTGCTGCCGCAAGGGTCTTGATGGGACCTGCACTAATGGCATTGACACGCACACCGTCACTTCCAAGATCTTCTGCAAGATACTTGACTGTCATCTCCAGTGCTGCTTTGGCAACCCCCATCAGGTTGTAGTTTGGTATGTATTTGACCCCGCCGTAATATGAGAGTGTCAAGATCGAAGCATTCTCAGAGAGAATAGGTTTGAGCTCTCTTGTAATTTCAATGAGAGAGTAGACGGAGATATCCATCGCCACATCAAACGCTTCTTTGGAGATGTCGGTAAAACGCCCTTTAAGCCCCTCTTTGGGTGCAAACGCAATGGAGTGGACAATGAAGTCGATCTTGCCAAAATCCTTCTCAAGTGAGTCTTTGAGTGCCTTGATCTCTTCGGGTTTGCTCACATCGCACGGATAGAAACGCCCCTCGCAGCCAAGCTCTTGGGCTACCGGTGCAAGCTTCTGTTCAAAACGCTCGTTAAGGAAGGTGATCGCCATCTGTGCGCCCTGTTCCTGACATGCTTTTGCAATGCCGTATGCGATCGATTTTTTGTTTGCGATGCCAAGTACGACACCCTTTTTGCCTTTCATGATCATGCTTCTGCTCCAATAAAATAAATTGCGCTATTTTATCATCATTGAGGTAAAATGTAGTACCATTCGCAAAAAAGATTATAAAGAGAAATGATGCACGAAATACTTATTATCAATACCGGCGGTACCTTTAACAAACGCTACAATCCCATCAGTGGTGAGCTGGAGGTAGACAAGGAGGGACAGGCACTGAAAACGCTGGCAGAGAAATGGATGCACCCCTTTGAGGTACTTAACATCATAGGCAAAGACTCACTTGAGATGACGAGTCATGACCGGCTGGAACTGCTTGCTACCATCCATCAAAGCAAGCAGCGCAAAATCATTGTCATTCATGGTACCGACACCATGGATGTCACTGCTGCCTACCTTGCCGATGCAGAGATAGAAAAGCAGATTGTCCTCACAGGTGCCATGGTACCCTTCAGTATCGATCCGACAGAAGCGACTGCCAATTTTGCTTCTGCTTGTACTGCTCTTCAGTACCTGGATGAAAACGGTATTTTCGTTGCCATGCATGGTCATATTGCCCCGTACGAGAAAATGAAAAAAGACCGAACCAAGGGGGTTTTTATACGTTTGGACTAACCTTACGCCCTATCTCCGGTATGATTCTCTACCGTTGGAGGGATGATCTCCCCGCTTGCCTGCATACTCAGTGCTTCAGGGTGTGCTTTGTAGTGTTTTCTCACCGCTTCTGCCAAACGCTTTTTAACCGCCGTAGTGACCGGTACAATCTTGCCTTCAGGCAATGCGTCAATGAGTGAAAGCAGCAATCTGTCCTGAGGTTTGGGCATTTTTTCCAGCCAGCTGTAGAGCAGCGGACGGTTGACATGGGAAGGAAGTGAGCCCATAATGCCTACATCGTTCTGGTCATGCACAAGTAGTCCGGAGGTGGTACCGCGGTCAAGGGTGAGTACCTGAAAGAAGTAGAGGGTATGGTAATCCACCTGCTGTGCTTTCTCTTCTGCAGTAAAAGTACGGTAGTACTGAAGTGCCTGAAGCGTAATGCCGATATAGGCATCGATCACTGCTTCACCGAAACGTTTCGCAAAGGCAATGTCCTCGTCGAAACTGCCACTGTTATAGCCTTCAAGATAAAAGTGGCTCACCCCGCGTGTACGTCCCAAAACAGGAATGTAAAAGTAGCGTTCCGCCTGTGCTACCCCTGATTCGTAATGCTCTCCTGTCACCCTTTCAAGCATCATGTCAAAATCGCGTTTGAAGACATCATTTTTCAAAGAGGGGTTGAGATCTGCCATCAGGCGCCAGTATCCGCTGCCCTCTTTCATCTGTGTCCATGAAATATGCATATGCATCGACGGCGCATGGGGATTGGCAGGGTGGATAATGGTTGAGATCGCTGTTGCAGAACCGAGCTTTTTGGCAGGATTGTCCTCATAGTGTACCTGTGAAATATTGACCGAACCTCTGTCAAAAACAGTCTCGTCACGTACTTCATAGCGTACTCCTCCGCCATGTTTACCTTCATCTCTCAGCCATGCAACGGATTCACAAACCTTATCTTTACCCAACTCCGCACTGATATCATCAAGTTTTGAAACAAAATAGTGCTGTAGGTGTGTCACCAAATCGTATGCCCTTACCGCCTCTTGCTGTGATGCTCTTTGCATAGTGCTCCTTTAGGATTAACATTATTGGTAATAGCCTACCTTATCTGAGATGACAATCATTTTAAATGCAAACAAATCTTTGTCACTATTTACGATATACTAAGAAAATGAGAAGATTATCTACGGCTAATAATTCAATGATATACTTCCGTTATACTTTATGATATACCACTGATAAAGGGAAAAGCAGATGAAACAACATATTCTTCTATTGGCATCGGCAGTATTGCTTGTCGGGTGCAGCACCTCCGAGCCATCTCCTCAGGCAAGGGTCACACAGGTTACACCTGTTGTCTCAAAAGAAGCACGATTTCACGATACGATGCTAAAGATTGCACAAAGCACACAGTCCAATCCACGCTATCACAAAATGGGACTGACAAGAGATGCGGAGAAACAGTGGTTCAAAAACTTGATGTACCGTCTCTGGAACAGAGAGATCACTCGTGCACAATTTATTCGTGAAGGAGTCAAGCGATACCCCTCACATAAATATGAGTTTACCTACATCGCCAATGCTTTCCAAAACTACTGAGCGTAAACAATGGGGTCTTTCTGCCCCGCTTCTTCAAACCCTCTAAGCCGTAAACGGCAGCTGTCACACACACCGCATGCAGCATCTTCCTCTTTGTAACAGCTCCATGTATGTTCCAGCCGCACACCAAGCTTCAGTGCTTCCTGTACAATCTGTGATTTTTTCATGTGCACCAGCGGCATACGTATGGCAAGCTGTGTCTCCTCTTTGGTTCCAAGGTTGATCGCCCTCTCCATCGCTTCAATATAGCTTTCACGACAGTCAGGGTAGCCTGAACTGTCCTCTTCAACCACCCCTATAAAGAGTGACTCGGCGCCATGTTTTTCCGCTATCGATGCTGCAATGGAGAGAAAGATGCCGTTTCGAAAGGGTACATAGGTCACAGGTACCCCCTCTTCCAGTCCGCCGGTTGGCACTTCTATGCTTCTGTCCGTCAGTGCCGATGCACCAATCTGTTCAAAGAAAGGAAGATCGATCTCATAACGCTCCATGGCATTCAAATCGTCAGCGATCTTTCTGAAACAGGCAAGCTCTTTGTGTTCTGTACGCTGTCCGTAGTTAAAGTGTACAGCAATGATCTCGTACCCCTCCTGCTGTGCAATCGCAGCGCTGAGCGCACTGTCCATCCCTCCGGAAATGATACAAACGGCTTTTTTCATATATCTTCCCCTTTACGGTTATAGCATGCATTTTACCAAGAATTGGGTAAAATAGCCGCATGTTAATCGATTTAGTAAATGAAACAGACCTTCTTGTAGATACTGATCTGCTGCAGAAAATTGCAGAAGACCTTACACAGCGCCAGATAGAACTCATCATTACCGACAATGAGGGCATCAGAGCGCTCAATGCACACCACCGTCAAAAAGACAGTGCAACCGATGTACTGAGCTTTCCTCTTGGTGATACACCGCATGCACCGCTTGGCGCCATTGTCATTTCCAAAGATTTTGTCATCCAAAAGGCACAAGAGCTTGGACACAGTCAGCAAGAGGAGCTTACCCTGCTCTTTATTCACGGTCTGCTGCACCTTCTTGGGTTTGACCATGAAACTGACAACGGCGAGATGCGCCACAAAGAGGAGGTGATCATCGATGCATGGAAACTTCCAAAAAGTCTGATCGTACGTACAGAAGGAGATAATGCATGAGTTTTCTGATCTTTGTCATCGCTATGGGCGTATTGATCTGGGGTGCAGATGTACTTATCCAAGAGAGCGAAAAGATAGCCTTGAAATTCAACATTCCCGAGTTTATCATCGGTGCCACATTGATCGCCTTGGGCACATCCCTTCCGGAAATGGCAGCCAGTATGGCAGCCAGTATCGGTGACAAACCCGAAATAGCCATTGCCAATGTCATTGGAAGCAACATTCTTAACATTACGCTGGTACTTGCCTCTGTCTTTCTCATTGCGCGCAATATCTCTCCAGACAGAGATTTCTTTGCCAAAGACAGCACATGGGCACTGATGCCGGTCTTTGTCTTTATTTTAATGGTGCTTGACGGAATGATCTCCCGCTTTGATGCATCTTTGCTTATGCTGCTGATGGGAGCTTACCTGCTTTTCCTGCTACAAGATGCCCAGAACATTCCAGAGGAGGATCTTGAAGAACTCGACATGGCACACTTTTCATGGCCTCGGACCATTGTCATGCTCACTGTTGGTCTGCTGTTGGTAATCGCTGGGGCACACTTCACGGTCGAGAGTGCATCGGATATTGCCAAAACGTTCGGTATCTCCGAGTGGGTCATAGGTATTATTATGGTCTCTTTGGGCACATCCCTTCCCGAACTGGTCGTCAGTATCACTGCCGCACTAAAAGGCAAGGTTGACATGGCTATAGGCAATATCATTGGATCGAATATGGCAAATACGACCGTTGTGCTGGGAGCAGCAGCATTCGTCAAACCAATGCCTTTCATGCCATCACACTATCTTTTTGATATTACCACCATGATCATTGCTACCGTGTTGCTTGTCTTTATCACTGCCAATAAGCTCTATACAAAATCTGCCGGTATCAGTCTTATCATTATACTCGGGCTTTTCCTTCAGCACACCCTTCAAAGCCTATAATTACTTGGAGATGCTCGGTTTCATGACATGTTTATCCTCATTTGGCTGCGTAAAGTAGTGATGCGCATAAAGCCACTTGTAAATCTCAGCTGCGAGCGGTCCTGACGTACTTCCTCCATGCCCGCCATGTTCTACCAGTACCGTAACCACAAATTGCGGATTGTCATAAGGGGCATAGGTTGTGATCCATGCATGTGAGCGGTGATAATATTCCAATTGCGATTCTTTCAAACGGTGCACGGTAGATTGCGAGATGGATGTTACCTGGGATGTCCCTGTCTTTGCTGCCACAACCACAGGCAGATCATGCAGAGCCCTATATGCAGTGCCTTTGCGTGAATTGCAAACATCATACATGCCTTTTCGTACTTCAGAGATGGCAAAAGGGTTAAAGAGAATCTTCTGATGCTTCATGGCTACCGGTTTCCCGTCAATACGCTTGGCAATTCTGGGTGTTACCAGATTCCCTGTTGCCACCAATGCTGTATATCGTGCAACCTGGAGTGGTGTCACTGCATCATACCCCTGTCCGATCGCCGCTATCACAGTCTCACCTTTGAACCACGGTTTTTTATAACGTCTCATTTTCCATGCTTTGTCGGGAATCACTCCATTATATTCCCGAGGAAGATCCACGCCGGTCTTTACACCAAGACCGAATGCATGCAGATATTTTGCCATTGCATCGATGCCGACTTGAAGGCTCTTTTTGTAAAAGAATACATCACAGCTCTCTCGGATCGCTTTTCGAATCGGTACGGTACCGTGCCCAAATTTTTTCCAACATCTGAATTTATGGGTACTTTTTCCAATGGTCATGTAGCCTTTACAATACTCCGAACGTTCCAGTATGCCCGGTACTGCCTTGTCAAACGCAAGAGCCATTCCCATTTTGATGGAAGAACCGGGAGGATAGGTACCGTGTGTGATTTTGTTGGTAAAGGGATGGTCAAGGTCTTCCTGAAGAACTTTCCAGTCCTTGGAACTGATACCGCCTACAAACAGGTTTGGATCATATGCAGGATAGCTTACCGCCGCCACAACTTCACCACTTGTACGCATGACGATCGCTACACCGGTCTCTTTCATCTTTGCAAAATATTCATAGATCATCTGCTGAAGCTCAATGTCTATATTTAACTGAAGATTCCTATTGTCTTTTGGCGGTACCCTTTTCAAGATATCAATTGCTTTATTGGTTGCAGTAACTTTATTGATGACATATCCAAGTTCACCTTCAAGAACTTTGTTATAGTATCTCTCCAAACCGCTTTTCCCGACTTTTCCAACAACATCGATCACTTTGTCTGATGCATTCTCTTTTTTGTTCGAACGTCCGGTATAACCGATTACATGTGCGACATACTTTCCATAGGGATAGTAACGTTTGGTCTCTGCTTCAATCTTGATCTCAGGGATAAGACTCAGCTTGGCATAGGCTTTCATCATATCCGCATAGGGAATAAAATCAACGACTTTGATAAATTTGTGGTTGTAGGGTGAACTGTGTTTACGGTACACTTTGTAGAGTACTGTCAGATTCAGATCTGGAAAATTCTCCGAAAGTGCTTCCCCTACTGCTCTGAGTCGTTTGCTTTTCTCTTTCAGATGCGGCATGACAGAAATAGAAAATCCTATCTGGTTCATGGCAAGCAGCTTTCCGTGCACATCCGTGATCTCTCCGCGAACAGGTTTCAAAAACTCTTTGCGTTCAATGTTCTCTTTTGCCAGTTTTTCGTAATAGTAATTTGATTTGATACTGATATGGTACAGCCGTATGATCATCCCTGTCCACACCAATATAAAAATGATCAGAACAAACTGGTATCTCACAAAATCACCGCCACAAGCAAATCCACCACAAGCGGATAAAGAAGGATATCATCAAGCACGATACTCTCGGTATTGAAGACAAAATCATAACCAAGCAGCAATCCAAGATAGACAATATCTACCATAAATACGGTCAAAAGAGGCACACAGAATCTGCACCGTCTAAGCTGAGAAAAATAGGGATAGAAGAAGAGATAAACGATCATAATCGCAATACTTATGATAAAAAAAGGCAAGGAAAGATTGACATCCATATTGATCAAATAAAGCAGCGGAATGACAATAAAAGAGACCCTCTTTTGCTCTATGCCAAGAATAAGTATGTAGCCGGCTACTCCAATAAAGAGAGGTAAAAAGACATAGATAGAAATCATCATCGGGTAGAATACGGCAAATACCAATGCCAGCAGCCATAGCAGTGTTTTATGCATATACCGTCTTCCGGTGCGGTTCATGACCTTTGCCATACCTTGTAAACCATTGCCACTTCATTACATACAGGAAAATGGATACACTTGATACAGTCAGCCCATATCTTGTGCTCAGGTATCACCTCTTTTTCAATCTGTTTGAAACCAAGTTTTTCAAAAAAAGCGGGCAGATAGGTCAACACAAGCACATCTTCTTCCACACCTAGTGTTCGAGCTTCTTCCAACGCAAACTCCACCATCTTTTTTCCAATGTGCCGTCCGCGGTAATCCTCATCGACGATCAGACTTCTGATCTCCGCCAAGCGGGGTGAGTGAATATGCAGCGCAGTATAGCCCACAAGCTTCTCTTTCTCTTTTGCCAATACATAGGAGCGTATATTAGTAGCAACTTCATCTTCACTCCGGTTCAGGATCGTACCGTCTTTAACCTTGTCCGCTACCAGTGCCTGCATCTGTGGAATGTCCCGCAGTGTTGCTTTCTCAAGCCTGATCAAGATCCTTCCCCTTCCTCCGGTTTTCCTACACCGAAAATGGTAGAGAGTATCTCTCTGTGAACCCTGTCAAACCCGCTCTTTTTTAAATTGGAAACAGTGATTGCATCAGGAAATTCCCGTTTCAGTTTACTCCGTTCTTTCTGATTGAGTTTATCGATTTTTGTAAATACTGTCACATACCGCTGGTCAGGTCGGAGAAATTCACCAATATAGGTTTCCACATCATCATCGATTTTTGCATGGGGATGTCTGGCATCACGCAGATGAATGAAGAGCCGTATCGATGTGCGGTGCATAATAAACTCGACCAGATTTTTCTGCCATACCTCCTTGAGGGATTTGGATACTTTCGCATAACCAAATCCGGGCAGATCGACAAAACGGACAGGATAATCTTCACCCTGATAAAGATAACGTGCTTCAAAAAAGTTTATCAGCTGTGTCTTGCCCGGTGTTGCAGAACTTTTTGCAAGGTTCTTACGTGCCGCCAAACCATTGAGAGTAGAGCTTTTCCCGACATTTGAACGTCCAAGAAATACCACTTCGCTCATATCTTCAGGCAATGAATCGGCAATGCTCTGCGCAGATTTGATAAACGATGCTTCCACGATGCGCGGATGGCTCATTTTTTCTTCTCCATGTCAAAGATGAATTTGACCGGCTTTTTCCTGTTTCCTTTGACATTGGCATTTCCCGTGATCATATCGAGCGTGATCTCATCACCGTCAACATGACGCTTGTTCATCAAATCATCGATCACTGCTTTTCCTGTCAAAAGGTATTTGGACTGTTTTGGAAAATAGGTCACTTTGTCTGCCTTTCCTTTATAGTGAGCATCTTTCTGAAATATCTCAAAGGTTACTTTTCCTCGCGCAACATACTTTTTCGTCTCATTGCGGTCATTAAAGTAGACAATAATCTCATTACCGTGAATCCAGTCTTTCAACTGTCGTACCTTGGCATTGCCTATAAAGTGTATCTCTTTTTTCTTATCGATCGCTTTCATCTTGTTCGAAGTGATCTGCACTTTGTCCGCCCAGAGCGTCACAACTGCCAATACTGTCGCAATAAGTAGTTTTTTATACAAAATCTCTATCCTTTTTTCAATTTCAAACGTGCATCTTTGCAGGTAAACGTTGGTCTATCCTGCGGCTGGGTATAGATGACTGCATCTATTGCATCACCATACGCGATTTTCTTTTGAAGATCATATTCAAAACGGCTTCCCATCATAACATTGCGTCTGATGCAGGCAGCAAAGCGTGACGTAACATACAAGATATCTTTACGCTTGTCATATTTCGCATGCTCCGTAAAATAGTCATACCCGCGTTTTTGATGTACCGATACATTCCCGTCAAGAAAGATAATGTCACCGCGATAGGTGCCATGATCTGCCAGCAGCAGACGTATACTGTCATTGTGGTATCGCAGTTTCTCGACCTTAAGCACGCCTCCGGCTCGGATGCCATGTGTCGTAAAAGCCACGCCTTCACGCTTTTGCGTGGTCACTTCCGTAAATGTAGTATCGGTAAACTCAAGTTCTTTATCTGCCTGTACGGCTGTTGGTGCTTTGTCACTGAGCTTTGTCGTCATCGTTACCGCTGTCGTAAGCCCTATCAGTATGACCAGCAGCCATTCTAGTTTCATTCCCATAACGCCATATACTGTGCTTCAAGTCCCTCTTTTTTGATGAGATACTCTATCATCTCACGCACTGCACCGTCACCGCCTTTTTTATTCAAAACCACATCTGCGATCTTGTCGACATAGCTGCTGGCATCTCTTGGGACAAATGAAATTGCCGCAGCCTTGAGCATCGCCATATCATTCAGATCATCCCCGATTGCCGCAACATGTTCCATACCAATATCCAGTTTTTCCAAAAGACGTTCAAGAACCGCTTTCTTGTCATCGACCCCCTGATAAAAATGTTCTATATGTAGTTCCTGTGCCCGTCTTGCAACGATTTTGGAGTTTCTCCCCGTAATAATTGCAACCTGTTTGCCGAGTTTTCTCCAGCTTGCAATTGCAAGACCGTCTTTGACATTGAAAGACTTGACTTCATCTCCGTTTTCACTGTAGGTAATACGACTGTCTGTCATCGTACCGTCAACATCAAGTACAACCAGTTCTATGCTCACAGGACCCCCTTGGTACTTGGAATACCTGCATTTTCATTCACTGCCACCGCTCTTCTGAGAGATACGGCAAGCGCCTTGAATGCTGCTTCGATAATATGGTGTTTGTTCTTTCCTCTGTTATAAATAAGATGCAGGGTCAGCGGCAGATTGAACGCAAATGCCTTGAAAAACTCCTCTACCAATTCAACATCAAAAGTACCGACCTTTCCTCCGACAGGAAGTTCAAATACCAGATACCCTCTGTTGGAGAGGTCGATATCACATGTAACACTCGCCTCATCCATCACAACAGTTGCATTGCCAAAACGCTCTATCTGCCGTACCGGATAGACTGCTTGACGCAGTGCCTGACCTATCACGATCCCCACATCCTCAACCGTATGATGGTCATCGATATGGGTGTCTCCTTTACAATCAACTTCCAGATTCATATGTGCATGTTTTGCAAATGCTTCAAGCATGTGGTCAAAAAAACCCACACCTGTATCTATTTTCGCCTCTCCTCTGCCATACAGTTCCAGTTTGACAGTAATTTGTGTCTCTTTGGTCTCACGTGTTACTTCAATCATCTTTATCCTTCCACATTAGTTGCGCACAATCGGACCGCTAAGCCCTTGACATCGTCTAAAGTCCCGTGCCGCTTCATACGACACAAATCCCATCAGCCAAACACGATAGAGCTTGCTTCCGGAAACATCATCAAAAGTTTTGATGCGTACACGGTAATTTTTTTGTCCGCGGAACATTGCTGCATACTTTTGCTGTGTACGCACCGCACCTTCATAGTGTCTAAATGCACCAAGCTGAATGCCGAAATTGCTCAGTTTCACACGCTGCTGGGTGTGGGTAGCTTTCTGCATTGCAATCTTCTCAACAGACTCGACTTTGCCTGCGAAGCCTACCACCTCTAGACGCACTTTTGCGATACCTGTTCTGTCCAAGCCAAGTTCTTTTCCGGCAGCATAACTGCAATCGATAATACGCCCTTTGACAAAAGGTCCTCTGTCATTGATCCGTACCACAGTGCTTCGTCCGTTCTGAAGATTGGTTACCCGCACCATCGTATCCATCGGCCAGGTTTTGTGCGCCGCTGTTTTTTTGTACATATTATACCGTTCACCGTTGCTGGTGAGTTTTCCATGAAAATGTGGACCATACCAACTGGATATTCCCTCCATCGTCTGACCAAGTTTAACATAGGTTGGACGATAGGTTCTGCCAAGCACCGTATAGCATCGCATCGTTGATTTTTGCCGTGCTGCACTTGTAAAGGCTGTGCCATGATAGGTAGGTTGTTTTTGGGAGCATCCTCCCAGCAGCAACAAAAGCCCGCTGCATAGCAACAGCGTCGATACAATAGCATTCTCTTTTTTTCGCATCAGAAACCTTGATCGAATTTAGGTAGATATTATCGCTATATTTCTCTTTATATCTGCTTGGGTTCTTTCGGGGTATAGGAATGCTCTTTGGCATGATCAAAATGGGATTTGTCCACAGGAACAAGCAGTATTTTACCAACTTCCAACAGTTGTGTATCAAGATGATTACTTTGAAGAAGACATCCGGCAGTAATGCCATATTGACGGGCAATACTCTCCAGACTCTCGCCTATCTTCACCACGTGTGACAGGAAATAGACATCGCGATGCTCTGGACAGACAGGAGCCGTAACACATGCTGGTTTGGGAAGCAGCGGCACACTTTCCTCCCCTGCATCAACCGTATCACTCTCCCCTATCATTGCCGCAAGAATGATTTTCCACAGATAGTGCCGCGTCTCTTCGGGCACATAATCAGCTTTGCCATCCATCAGTATAGCAAGGTCATCCGTACCGGCTTTTTCCAGTGCCTTTGCCATACACCCTTCTCCGCAATTGTACGCCATGATGGCAATATACCATTTACCGAACTTATGATAAAGATAACGCAAATGTTCAATCGCTGCACGGGTTGACTTTACTGGATCGCAACGTTCATCGTACGCTTGTGAAACATGGACATTGTACCGTTTTGCCGTTTTTTTCATAAACTGCCACAGTCCGGCAGCACGCTTTGGGGAACGTGCATCCAAACGCAATCCGGACTCTACAAGCGCCATATAGAACAAAAGATCGGACATGTCCGCATCCATCAGGCTTCCACGAAGCAGCGAGGCTATATCGGGGGATTTTTGGATACTGTGACGATAAAAGTCTTCCATACTGCTTGCATGATGCTGTACATATGTCATAAAATCCCGATCATACAGATATCCGCCGTCAATATCGAGATCGGACAACACATAGGCAGCCGAGGGGTAGCGTGCCGCGACTGGATTAGCCCAGAGAGGCTGGAAGAACAACAACACCCAACATAGAAACAGGAGCGTTTTTCGCATTACATTCAAATTCCAAAAAGACGTGCCGCATTCTTTGTACTGATTGCCTCTATCTCCGATACTGAAAGCTCACTCAATGCTGCCATTTTTTCTGCAACGAGCGTACAGTAGGCAGGTTCGTTGCGCTCTCCTCTGTGAGGATGCGGGGTCAAATACGGTGCATCTGTTTCTATAAGCAGTTTCTCTTTTGGTATTTGGGGAAAGACGTTCACCAGTTTGCGTGCGTTCTTAAAGGTAAGGACACCGCCGATACCATAGTAAAAATGACGTTTTGCAAGCTTGAGCAGAGAAGCATCAGCATTGAAACAGTGCAAAACACCACCCCGTTCGCCAGCATACTGTTCAAGCAGTGCCAATGCATCTGCACTTGCCTCCCTAATATGAACAATCAGCGGTTTGTCCAGACTTTTTGCCCATACTATCTGATCAATAAAAACCTCAGCCTGTCGTTTCTTTTCTGCCTCTGCAGCTTGGGGATCTTCAGGCAGACGAAAATAATCAAGCCCGCACTCGCCAACAGCGACACATTTTGGATGATTTGCAAAAGGTTCAAGAACATGACGGTCATATTTATGTGCATCGTAGGGATGTACTCCGACTGCAAAATAGACACCTTCGTGTGATTCCGCTATCTTAACCGCCTTTTGAAGCGTATCTGGGTCTGCACCGGGAATGATATATTTGTCCACACCTCTGCTTTTAGCATTTGAGAGTACCTTCTCAAGGTCATTATCATATCGGCTGTCATCCAAATGGCAATGGGTATCGATAATCACATTTTATCCTTCAAAAGTGTTCATTTTAGATGAATTATATCTAAAATACAACATATTTTTGACCAAGAACAACTTTTTCTAATATCAAGTAAGCTATAGTGATAGTAATAGTGTGAGGAGGTTTTTCAATATGTTCGCATTGGTCGTTGCTGCCCTTATTGTGCTCATTATCGCTGCCGTGATCTTCGTAGAATACCAGAACAACAAGAGGTATAAGGAAGAGAGGCGGAGAGAAGCGGAAAAAAAGAAACGAAAACTCAGTCCAAAAGTCACCAAACGTAAAGCGCCCCCTACAAAACAGGAGACACCCAAAACAGTTTCTGCTCCCTCTACACCCCAAAAAGAATCCTCTACAAAACCCGTAGAGAAAAAGCCTGTATCTCCAAAACCTCTAGAAGAGAAACCTGTTACAGAAGCAACCAAAGCACCCCCAAAAGCCAAACTGGCACCGTCCAAAAGCACCCAAACCAAGAAGCAGAAGAGAACAGCACCTGCAAAAAAAGAGACGACAGAAAAGGTAGCAAGGGAAGCGAAACGAAAACCCGCTGACACATTAGAAGCAAAAAAAGTTACACCATCGTCCACATCTGCACAAACACCCAAACCGGCAAAGCCAACAACGCCTGCCAAGCAGCCTGAGACAAAAACTACACCGGCAGCAAAACGCCCTGCACCTGATGTTCAAACCCCTAAAGAGACACAAAAAGCAAACCCCTCCCCAAAAGAGGCTGTAAAGCCTCATGCACCCAAAGCAGCAACACAAACCAAGATCGAACTGCCCAAAGGCGAATACCCGGACTTCAACTATGAACGACTCATTGAAATGGGACTTTCCGAAGAAGAGGCACTTGCATTTATTCAGGAGCTTATCCCGCAGATCGGTGACCAGATACCACTCATAGACGAAGCGATGGAAATTCCAGACTTCCATAAAATGGAACGTCTGACGCACAGCATCAAGGGCTCATCGACAACCATCGGTACCGGTGGGGTGTCAGATCTGCTGGTTGACTACAACACCTACCTCAAAACCGGCAAAGAGCTGCCTGTTGCCCAGGCCTACCAGAAATATCTCAAAATCTATTTCGAAAAGCTCAAAAAGCAGTTCCCGCCAAAACAATAGTGCACACTCCCCACCCCTATCATATTCAGTTACACCTGATGTGATTGGATGTGTTATCTACAAAGAGCTCTCTGGAGCCGAAAGCTTTAGCTTCGTCTCAACGTTTCATAATGACAAGAGTAAGTCGGTGCTAAAGCCTCCGGTTCCAGATATACCATTTATAACTTGGTGCCATGCAGCAACGTCACTTCTCATCTCTGAGCTTTTTTGCAAACGCAACTGCCTGTGCGTTAGGCTTCTCTCCTGCTACAATACGGGCGATCTCAGCAATACGCCCCTCCTCATCGAGCAGACGGACACGGCTTAGCCCATCCTCTTTCTCCACAACAATATGCTGCGAAGCTTTGGCAGCAAGATGGGGCTGATGTGAAATGGCAAAGACCTGATAGCCCTGTGCAAGTTTTGCGATCATGTCGGCTATGGCGATTGACTCATCCCCGCTGACATTCGCATCGATCTCATCAAGGATGAGCACCCCTTCGGTTTTACTGTTTTGGGGCATCCCCGCTGCCAAAAGCGCAAGGCGGA
The DNA here is from genome assembly GCA_027082955.1 of Sulfurovum sp. GTDB lineage: Bacteria > Campylobacterota > Campylobacteria > Campylobacterales > Sulfurovaceae > Sulfurovum. The sequence goes on from JALWTA010000036.1 coordinate 19,670, forward strand.
CACGGTTGAATTCACCGCCGCTGAGCGTCTCCATACCGCTCTCTCCAAGAGTCACGTCGACCGCATCCGTTCCCTTTTCACCCATGGCTGTCTGGGTAAACTCAAATGAAAGCGGCAGCAGTTTGAGAGAGGAGAGATAGTCTTCACATGTCTTTGCAATGGCTTTGGCCTCCTGCTGACGTGCCTGTGAGAGCTTCATTGACAAGATGGTGAGTTCTTGAAATTCTATCTGCACATACTGCTCCAGAAGGCTTTTGTCCTGTTCAATGTGAGTATAGTTTTCCAGCTCCTTCTGTTTTTCCTCTTTGTACGCGAGGGCATCCTCGACAGAACCGTAGCGGCGTTTGAGTTCGGAGAGTATCCCAAGCCTGTCAAGCACCGCTTCTACATCTACCTCTTCAAGTTCGCCTGCAAGTGTCTCACTCTCTTCAAAGTCCGCCCGAAGCTGGTTCATCGCTTCTGTAAAGACAGTTGCATCTTTGTCCAGCAGACGGTACACTTCTTCCACCCTGCTTTCATATCGGAAAATCTCCGAAGCTTCACCCAGTGCCTCTCTGAGTTTGTCAATGCGCGAAAGCTGCTGTTTGATGCGCAGCAGTTCCTCCTCTTCCCCCGGTTTGGGGTCGGCAGCTTCGATCTTCTCTATTTCGTAACGCAGAAATGCCACTTTCTCAGCCATCTCCTTCTCACTCTGGCGGATGGCTTCAAGCTGTGCAAGCTTCTGACGGTAGGTTGCGTAACGTTTTTGGTACTCTTTGCGTAATTTTTTAAAGTTCTTCTCTTTTGCTTCAAGCGCACGGTCAATCAGCCCTAACAGGGTTTCTGAGTCAAGCCCTCTCTGGTCACGTACCGAAAGGTAGCGTACATAAGGGGCAAAGAGATCAGCAAGCATCTTGCGTGAAATGCTCTGCCCGTCAATAAAGTAGCGCAGTTTCTCTTTTTTGAGACTCTTGATGCAGAGCTGTTCTTCCAGTTCGTACGCTTCGTGTGTCAGTTTTGCCGGCCTTTTAAGGTTGAGTTCACACAGCGCAGCCGCACTTTTGGCAGGATAACCAAAACTCGAAAGGATCGCCGAGATCAGTACCGATTTGCCCGCACCGCTTGGACCGGAAAAGACAACCAGTCCGGACTCAAGTGGCAGCTCCGCCTCCTTGAAAGTTACCAGATCCCGTACATAGAGCCGTTCTACCAATTACGATCTCCCCAGTGCAGTTTTTCACGCAACACAGAGAAGTAGTTGTGCTCTTTGCGGTGAATGAGTGTCGCACCGATCTTCGCACCGCCGATATAGAGCACATCCCCCTCCTCCAACTCGTAAACCTCCTGCCCGTCTATGGAAGCAATGGCACGGTACTTCTCGGCATCGAGTTCAATGCTGAAATCTGCCGGCACCACCAACGGACGCTGGTTGGCAAGCGAGTGTGCCAGAACGGGGGTGATGATGAACGCCTGTGTCAGCGGATAGAGTATGGGACCGCCGGCAGAGAGGTTGTAGGCAGTCGATCCTGTGGGAGTAGAGATGATCAGTCCGTCTCCGGTGTAGGAGTTGAACCGCTCTCCGCCGATGGAAGCGTTGACCTTCACCATTTTGGAAGGCTCAGGAGAGGTGATGACCACATCGTTAAAGGCGATAAAGCTGATCTTCGTACCGCTTTTTTTGCGAATATACCCTTCGATCATCATACGGTCGTCAATGCGGTACTCTCCGATAAGCAGACGATCCAAAAAGGTATCAACATCCTCTATGGTAATATCTGCCAGAAATCCAAGATTCCCTGCATTGATGCCTACAACCGGCTTGTGGAACCCGTAACTGCGGCGCACCAGTGACAACAGCGTACCGTCTCCGCCTAACGATACAAGAAAATCTGCCGCCTCACACATCTTCTCAAAGGGGGTTCCCTCCACACCGATCATACGTGCAGACTTCTCCCCGATCATCACTTCAATCCCTTTTTGCTCAAACTGCTTCCTGATACGCTCAAAAAGCGGTCTGATCTCGGGAGTATCGGGTTTTAAAATAAATCCGGCTCTCTTTACCTGCAGCAACTGTTTCAATATGCCACTCCATTTTTTTGATGTATAAGCGTAACATAATGTAGCTTTGGAGGTTGAAAAAATGACAAATTGTCAACTTTTTTCAGACGGCATCTCCAAAAACACCTTTTGGAGAATCCTAAACAACTTTTGGATATAATCGCGAAACTTATTTAACTACGAGGATTGCACGTGAGAACACACTATTGTGCCGACATTAACGAAAACCATATCGGTGAAGAGGTCACCGTAGCCGGTTGGGTTTCCAGCCGCAGAGACCACGGAGGGGTGATCTTCATCGACCTGCGTGACAAAGACGAGGTTGTCCAGCTTGTCTGTGATCCTGCCGACAATGCCGAAGCCCACAAAACAGCAGAGGAGGTACGTGACCAGTTCGTCCTCATTGCAACGGGTAAAGTCAGAGCCAGAGGCGAAGGGCTCGAAAACCCCAACCTCAAAACAGGTAAGGTTGAAATCGTTGTTGACAACCTTGTTATCGAGAACCGCTCCAAGCCGATGCCTTTCGATCTGGATGATGAGAAGGTCAACGAAGAGATCCGTCTGAAGTACCGCTACCTCGAACTGCGAAGCCAAAAGTCCTACGATATCTTCAAGCTGCGCTCCAAAGCAACCATTGCAGCACGTAACAGCCTTGATGAGCTTGGTTTCCTTGAAGTAGAGACTCCTGTACTGACCAAATCCACCCCTGAAGGTGCGCGTGACTACCTTGTACCAAGCCGTGTACATCCGGGTGAGTTCTACGCACTGCCACAGTCTCCACAGCTCTTTAAACAGCTCTTGATGGTCTCCGGTTTCGACCGCTACTTCCAGATCGCCAAGTGTTTCCGTGATGAGGACCTGCGTGCAGACAGACAGCCGGAGTTCACCCAGATAGATGTCGAGATGAGCTTCTGCACCGAAGATGATGTCATCGCTGTTGCAGAAAAGCTCATCAACGACATCTTCACCCAGTGCGGATTTGAGATCCCCAAAACCTTCAAGCGTATGACCTACCACGAAGCGATGGAGAAGTACGGTTCGGACAAACCCGATCTGCGTTTCGATATGGCAATGGTCGATGTCATCGACATCTTCGAACGCTGCGACAACGAGATCTTCTCCAATATCGCCAAAGCACCAAAGCGCAACCGTATCAAGGCACTCAAAGTGCCAAACGGTGACAACATCTTCTCCAAACGCCAGATGAAAGGCTTTGAAGACTACGTCAGAAAGTTCGGTGCACAGGGGCTTGGCTACTTCCAGATGAAAGAGGACGGACTCAAAGGACCACTGACAAAATTCTTCACCCAAGAGGACCTCAATGCAATCATCGAGCGCTGTGAACTTACAGTGGGTGACGTCGTCTTCTTCGGTGCCGGTGAGAAAAAAGTGGTACTCGACTACATGGGTCGTTTCCGCCTTTACCTTGCAGAGATCATGGAGATCATCCCCGATGATGTCTTTGAGTTCCTCTGGGTTGTAGACTTCCCGATGTTCGAGGTTGAGGATGGTCGTGTCAAAGCGCTCCACCACCCATTCACCCAGCCAAAGTCGCTTGACTTTGACGACATTGAAGAGATCGAATCGATCGCCTACGACATTGTCCTTAACGGTACGGAGCTTGGCGGTGGTTCCATCCGTATCCACAAAGAGGATATGCAAGCAGAGATCTTCAAACTCCTTGGTATCAGCGAAGAAGAGGCACAGGAAAAGTTCGGCTTCCTGCTTGACGCACTCAAGTTCGGTGCTCCGCCACACGGCGGCTTCGCATTGGGACTTGACAGACTCATCATGCTCATGACAGGTACAGAGAGCATCAGAGATGTCATTGCCTTCCCGAAAACCCAACGTGCACAGTGTCTGCTCACCCAGGCACCAAGCCCGGTAGACAACGAGCAGCTTAAAGAGCTGAGTCTACGCATCCGCCAAACACCGACGGCGTGAAAAAATTAAAAATTAAAAGTTAAAAGTTAAAGGAAATCCTATGAAAAAACTCTTCCTCATCATCGGCGCACCAGGCTCAGGAAAAACAACCGACGCAAGCATCATCGCTGAAAAACACAGCGACAAGATCGTCCACTACTCTACAGGAGACATGCTTCGCGAAGAGGTGGCAAGCGGGTCAGATCTGGGCAAAGAGATCGACAGCTACATCTCAAAAGGTGCACTTGTACCACTCAACATCATTGTCGACACCATTGTCTCTGCCATCAACAATGCGCCAGTTGACAACATCCTCATCGACGGATACCCAAGAAGCGAAGAGCAGATGACAGCATTTGACGAGATCGTCTCCAAAGAAGAGAACATCGACCTTGCCTCTGTCATTGAAGTACGTGTCAGCGAAGCAGTAGCAAGAGAGCGCATTCTCGGTCGTCGTGCAGAAGCGGCACCGGGTGAGGAGCGCAGCGACGACAATGAAGAGGTTTTTGTCAGCCGTATGAAGATCTATACCGATCCGCTTCCGGCTATCCAGAAATTCTACGAAGAAAAGGGTCTATTGAAAATCATCGACGGTGAGCGTACACTCGAAGAGGTCGTTGCCGATATGGAGCAGTTTATCCTTTCTCGCATATCATAATTTTTTCTCTTCCTCTTCTCTTATAAGAGGAAGAGATACACTCTTCTACCTCTCATCTATCTATTATTGATAAAAACCATAGATTTTATTTATAATTTTTTTCCATTAAGCTTTTTCTGATAGAATTGTCCCCCAATTCATCACTGAAGGAGTGATCATGAGTCTGCACAGTTTTCTCTGGGAATATGGAGAAAAAGTCCCCGGGTATGATGTTACTGTTATCAATGAAAAAGAAGCCAGAGCAGCCGCAGGCATTCTTTTTATGTTGGGAATGATCGTCATCTTTGTCGGTATCGGGTTTAACCACGTGATCGTTGCACGGGTCTATCTTGCCTTCCTTTTCCTCGATTTTACCGCACGTATGATCAGTCCTAAATATTCACCTTCACTGCTTTTGGGAAAACTGGTTGTCCAAAACCAAAAACCAGAATATGTCGGCGGTCTTCAGAAACGCTTCGCTTGGACGCTTGGGTGGCTCATTGCTATCCCCATGATGCAGTGGTTCGTACTGCACTGGGACATTACCTTCTACAAAGTGCTTATCTGTATTCTCTGTTTAACGCTCATGTTCCTGGAAGCTGCATTTTCTGTCTGTGTAGGGTGCATGATCTACAAAATAATCATTCGTGAAGATCCCCAGCACTGTCCGGGAGGAGCATGCGAGATACGTAAAAAAGAACCTATCCAAATGTTCAATCCGATACAAAAGGTTATCACGGCATTGACGATCATCGGTCTTACTGTCGGAATCTATCTTTTTATTGCCAAAACCGATTCAAGAACCTTTTTTGGAGAGTTCCTGCATGAAATGGTACTGACAAAGCAGCAGTTGAAACATGAAGAGGAACTCAAGTACCAGCAGGAAGCTGATGCAGAATTCAACAGTGATGATGACGATTTCTAAATCTTGATCTTGCCGCATTGCGGCTGCGGCTACTCCTTGCTTCTCTTACTTACGCACTTTTTTTCTAGCTTCCTTGCAATCAGTTTACTGTTATCTGTATCCCAGTGAAGAAATGTTTTACTTTTTTTAATCATCTTTATAATCTTTTAACATAATATCTTAATATCTATAGAAATACTTGACATTTAATTTTAATTTATCTATACTACTCTCACAAAAAAAAATCAAGGATACAAATGAAAACAAGTACATTCAAAAAACTTGGAACCGGAATCGCTTTGTCACTCGTGACTTCTACTATGCTACATGCAACAAACGGAGATACACTCATCGCTGTCGGTACGAAAGCAAGAGCTATGGGTGGTACAGGTATCGCTGTAAGCCATGGTGCAGAATCAACCATCAGCAACCCTGCAATGATCTCTACTGTTGAAGGGACAGAGATTTCATTTGGAGGTACACTCTTTATGCCTACCATTGAAACCGGTTTTGCCAATACTAAACTTGGTATGCCGGCTACTTTGGCAAAAAGTGATGCTGACAGAAACGTAATTCCTGAGGTCTCTATTGCCCACAAAATCAATGAAAACTGGTACATCGGTGTAGGTATGTGGGGAACAGCAGGTATGGGTACGGACTACTCAAAATCTGGTCAAGATAACTTTGGTAACAACGTTAATATGCATATGGTTACCAACCTGCAGCTTATGCAGTTTGCTGTACCGGTTGCATACAAAGCAAGCGGATTTACTATAGCGGTTGCTCCGATTCTTCAGTATGGAAACCTCGACATCAACTATAACGGAACACTTGCAAAAGGCAACACGATGCCTCCACAGTCTGTTCCTGTAGCTGCAGGTGCAGGACTGGCACAGGACTTTGGTTTTGGCTGGAGTGCTGGACTCTCTTATGATTTCTCCAACGGTCTTACTCTCGGTGCTGTGTACAAGTCTTCCATTAAAATGGAATATACAAACCAGCTCTCTTCTGCCACTGCGCCATTTGTGGCTATGGGTATTTTCCCTGCACCAATGGGTGACACACTTGAGCAGCCAGCTGAGATCGGTGCAGGTTTCTCCTACACAACAGGTGCGCACACCTTTGCATTTGACTATAAAAGAATCAAATATGCAAGTGCTTCAGGCTATAAAGACTTTGGATGGGAGGACCAGAACGTATATGCACTTGGTTACCAGTATGCACAGGACAACTGGGCACTCAGACTCGGATACAACCATGCGACAAGCACAGTTAAAGAGCTTCAGGGAGCTGGCACACCAATGTATGGTGTAACCTCTGCGATCAACTTCTTCAACCTGCTTGGATTCCCTGCAACATCTGAAAACCACTATACAATCGGTGGTACCTATGAGTTCACTAAGCAGTTCGCACTGGATCTCTCTTATGTATACTCTCCAAAGACCACCAAAACATTTGACATTGGTGCATTCCAGGGATACAGCATGTTCAACCCAGATACAATCACTACTACCCACAAAGAGAATAGTGTCTCTTTCCAATTGACATACAAATTCTAAGACCGAAATCCTCCCATTTCCGGGAGGATCCCCTCATCTGCTTTTTCTTCTTCACCTTTTTAAGCTTATTATTATAAAATATAAAATATATTTATTAAATATAAGAAAATTATTCAATAAATATTACTTTGTTGCCATGGAGGTTCACAATGAACAAAACGCTTTTTCTCTCTGCACTGCTGGCATCAACACTCTTTGCCAACACGATATCCGTAACCGGAACCGTTGTTTCCGATGACAAAAAATATATCGGTGCGCGCTATATGGGATATGTCAAAGAGGTCTATGTCAACATAGGGGATAAAGTCAAACGTGAAGATACCCTCTTCAAGATGGATTCGGCAGAATTTGACATTCTTAAAGAGCAAGTCAATCTGGGGCTGGAACAGGCCGAGATTTTGACAGATGTCTACCGAAGCAAACTGGATGAAATCCGCCGTAACAGAGCACTGCTGCTTCGTCACAAAAACAACAGTACTTTCAACTTTGACGATATGAATGAAAACCTCTCTATTACGGCCGAACACACTGAAGCGATGCTCAAAGCCATGAAGGCGATTGTGAAAAGTGCTGCGCAAAAGGCAAAAGAGGTCAGTCTTATCTCCCACTATCTTAAGGTCAAAGCGCCCAGTGACGGCATCATAGTACAGAAAAACCTGCATGTAGGTGATATGGTCATGCCGGGTTTCCCTGTCATGGTACTGGTCGATCTTGATCATCTTGAAATAGAGGCACAGATCTCTGAAGCCGACCTTCTCAAAGTCAATGAGGGTGATCTTGTACATTTTGAGATCCCCTCTATCCACTACAAAGGTCATGGAAAGATCAAATCTGTTGTGCCAAGTGCCAATCCAATGACACACACCTTCACCATTCGCATCACTTTCGACAGAAACTTCAAAAAGATCTATCCTGGCATGTACACCAAAGTCACTATAGAATACGATCCTTCTACCATCAGCAATACGATCGAAGAGTAAGTACTACGCTTTCTCTTCCGGATCGTCGCACCGCTTTTTGGGGAAGAGTATTGTTTTGAGGTTGTCGGTCAAGACACACCATACATCTTTCCCTTCTGTATCTTCCTCACCCTCTTCACTGCATATTCGTTCATCCTGCGGCATCATTGCCTTTGCATTGTCCATCAAAACAGGGATGAAGAAGAGTGCCACAGCTGTTGCAGCCATAGAACCGAAGATCAAAGCGATACCCAGTCCGCCAAAGATCGGGTCAGTAGAAAGCAGCAGTGAACCGAGTATGATCGCCACAGCCGTCATCAAAATAGGTTTTGCACGCGTTGCTGTAGCCTTGGCGATCGCCTCTTTTTTCTCCATACCATTCTTAATTAATGCCCGTGAGAAATCAATGAGCAGCAGTGAACCGCGCGCACTGATCCCCATCAGCGAGATAAACCCAATCAACGATGTTGCCGTCAGGAAGAAATTGACATCGGTAATTGCCAATGAGATCTTGTCTGTGATCCAGTGTCCAATGATCACACCAATGATAGACAGAAAACTTCCCGCAAGTACAATACCGCTAAGCGCAAAGGATTTGTAGTAAACCACCATCAGCAAAAACATCAAGATCAATGCAGCGATAAATGCACCCCCAAGATCACGGAAGGTATCAAGAGATACTTTCATCTCGCCATCCCAGCGTATCAGTACCTTTTCACCCGTTTTTTTATCGACAGCATGCAGGTCGAACATATAGGTGGACATACCCGGTGTTTTGGTGATATTGTATTCATCCTTCAGCACTGCAAGCATCTTTTTTCTGGCATCAAGCAGCGGATAGACCTGCGAAACAAGATCACACTCAGCAGTGATCGTGACCATATTTTTCAGATCTTTTCTGAAGATCGTCGGTGAAGAAGGCACCTCTTTAATGTCTACCACCTCTACAAGCGGCACCATCATCCCTCTTCTGTTCATCAATCTAAGGTTGGAGAGTTTACTGTGCAGCGCCTCTTTGTTCTCCCCGTTGATCTTTCGTGAATTACCGTCCAAACGCACAAAGATCGGTATCTGATCCTGCTGGTTTTTGGTATTTTTCACTGCAACCGGCATCCCTTTAAAGGCAAGGTAGACGATTTGATTCACCTGATCGACACTCAACCCGCTGCGAATGATCTTCTCTTTATTTGGAGAGAGCATATAGGTCTTGTAAATATCATCCATCATCACATCGACATCCACCAGTCCCTCTGTCTCTTTGAGGATCTGACTGACCCTTTGTGCCATATGGCGCAGCTGTTTGTCTGACTTGCTGTAGAGTTCCACAACAATGGTTGCCAGCGTCGGAGGGCCTGAAGGCATTTCAATGAACTTGATGTTCGTACCCGCCTTTAAAGGCTCGCAGCGTTTTTGAATGATAGGACGGATACGGTGCACCATCATAAAAGAGGATTCATCGCGGTGATGTTTATCAGTAAGGTTGACAACCACCTCTGCCTGATTTTGAAAACGCTTGAAGGCACTTCCCTTGACAAGCCCGGCATAATCCAGCGGTGCCCCCTGTCCGAGGAAAACCTCCATATCGGTTACACCTGCCTCTTTTTGCAATGTGGAGACAACACACTGGGCCACCTGTTTCGTTTCATCGATGGAGGCATTGGTAGCCGTATCGATGTAGATCGTAAAGGTATCCGCACTTTTACCCGGGAGCATTTTGGCAAGTACCAGCTTTGTCGGTATCATTGCCACAGCACCCATCAGCGCCATGAGTGTGATCAGTATGACCAGCCGTTTTTTCTTTTTGCTTCGGAGGATACCGAGCAAAAACGCTTCAAATCTGCCCATTATGCCTCCTCCTCTTTTTCTACATCATCATGATGTTTTTTATGTGCCAGAACCTCTTTTTTGATCTTTTTGAAATTGAGCCATTTTCGTGCCAGGAATGGCGCAAAAACATAGGCAACAAAGAGCGACACAGCAAGACCTACGGGTACATTGAGAGGAATCGGTTTCATAAACTGCCCCATCATCCCTCCCACAAACGCCATGGGTACCATTGTCAGGATGATGGCTATGGTGGCGATATTGGTCGAAGGTCCGATCTCATCGGTTGCCTGAATGACAATCTCATCGATCGTTTTCTTCTCAATATCAAGATGGAGCCGTCTGTGAATGTTCTCGATCACAATAATCGCATCATCAACAATCAGCCCTAGCGAAAGCAGAAAGGCAAACAACGTAATACGGTTGATGGTCTGTCCGGTCATCTGGGCAATGAACAGTGTTGTTGCCAGGATCATTGGAACGGCTACCGTCACGACCATTGACTCCCGCCATCCAAGGAACGGAATCAGAATCAGCATAATGATAAAAATAGTGATCTCCAGATGGTGCACCAGCTCATTGACTGCCTCATTCGCACGGTCCCCGTAGTTACGCGTGATCACAAACCCGACACCTGCCTTGTTGAGCTTTTCTCTGGCTGCTTCTATCTTTTCGATCGCCTCTTTTGCAATATATACCGCATTGGTACCTTTCAGTTTCGATACGGTCATCGTGATCTGCGTATCTAAAGGCATGAACTCAGGAGCATTGCTTTGGTTTTCTTCGGAAACCTCAGCCTCTTTGATCTTTTCAGGTTCAGTATCCATCCCTTTGCGATAGCTGATCAGAGCACTTTGGTAGTTTTGGATATCGTAGCTGTACTCAACCTTGGCAATGTTTTTCAGGTAGATCGGAGAACCCATATATTGTGCAATGATCAGCTCTTTAAGATCATCGATGGTATCGATGGCATTTTCGACCCCAAAAACGACAAGACGCTTATAGTTGTCTACCGTATCGATCATCGGGGCATTGGTCGAGATAGCTTTGATCGCTTTGGCAACCTGCCCCAGCGAGATGTGGTATGCAGAGAGTTTATGCAGATCGATCAGCACATTATACTGTGGATGTTTCACTCCTTTAAGAGTTGTTTTAGAGACATTATCAAGTGCATTGATCTCTGTCTGAAGCTCACGAATGGTCTTGTAAAGCTCCACCACATTCATTTTGGTACCCGGAAGACGGTAGAATGCCGCTGTAAGAATAGGGATGTCAATATCGATGTCAAACGGTTTCACCAAAGGAGGCATAGTACCTTTGGGAAGGTGATCCATATTCTGCATAACCTTATCGTAGAGTTTGAGATTCGATGATTCCCTGTCCTCTCCAATGTAATACTGTACATTCACCATCCCGAAATTGTTCATGGCAGTACCGTAAACGTGCTCCACTCCTTTGATCTCACGTATTTTGCGCTCAAGCGGTTTGATCACAACATTGAGGATCTCCTTGGGAGTCGCACCCGGAAGTGCCACAACGACCGCTCCGCCGCTGACCTCTATCTGCGGATCTTCCTCTCTTGGCATGGTATTGAGTGCGACAAATCCCAACAGCAAAATAGAAACAGCCAGTATAGGTGTAAGCGGGTTACCCAGAAACGCTTTGGACAAGTGCCCTGCAATATTTTTAATTTTGTAATCTTCCATGGCGTCCATTATAACGTCATTAAACATAAAAATAAGTTTTTAAACATCAAAATTAATGAATATTTTTATCAATGTGAATAAGTGTAAATTATTTAATGATTTAATTGTATCCTAAATAAAACTATGAGATAATACCTGCGTTTCGCCAATGGCGACAAAATCTATACATCTACAAAGGATACACATGTCAAAACTGATCTCCAAGTTTATGCTTGTACTTTCGTTGACACTGCTTGCCTCTGCTGCTGTTCAGGCTAAAGAGACCGCTTATTTTACAGCACCGTATGCTGATGCAAAAACCGTTGCTTCAAAACTCAAAGGTACCGGATTTAATGTATTGGCAACCTATTCTCCTGCCAAAAAAGACTACCTGAAAGTGGTAGTTGTGACAAACAGTGCACTCAAAAGCGCTGCCAGCAAAAAACTGCGCGGTTTTGCAGCCATTCAAAAGGTGCTTGTCAACAGCAAGTCCAAGACAGTGCTCACGACCAACCCAACCTACTGGCTTAAAGCATTCCTCCAGAAAGACTACAATGCCGGTACTGCTTCTGCAACCACTAAAGCACTTACAAAAGCGCTCGGAAAGCTTTCAGCTACCAAAGATGCACTTGACGGCGGTGATCTTGCAGGGTACCACTTCATGATCGGTATGCCATACTATGAAGATATGCTTGATCTTAAAAAAGGCGCCAAAGAGGTTAAAGCAAAAAAACGTGTGTTTGCATTGAAACTGAACAACGGCAGCACTCTCTACGGGGTCAACATGGGAAAAGCGACTGAGTCATTCATCAGCACTATCGGTGAAGACAAAGCGTTGGTACTTCCTTATACAGTACTTATCGAAAACGGCAATGCCTATGCATTGAATGCAAAATATTATCTTGCACTCTCCTACCCGCTGCTGACAATGGGTGAGTTCATGAAGATCTCCAGTATTCCTGACAAGATCGAAAGAACACTTAAAAAAGCAGTGAAATAATTGCTCTACTGGTGCACTTTTAGATGTGCACCAGCTCTTTTTGCCAAAGTGCGTTCCCAAAAACCTGCTTTGACAACTATCTATACAGAAAGCATCTCTTCAAGTGTCACTTTGACATTTTCTCCAAGGGCTTCAGGTGCATATCCACCTTCTAAAAAAAAGACATACGGCACCCTTGCAGACTTTAAAATCGCACGTACTATCTCTCTAATACCTTCTGTGGTCACATACAGTTGGGCAATAGGATCGCTCTCATGCAGATCATATCCTGCTGATACTAGCATAATATCTGGAGAAAATGCCTCCACATACCCGGGAAGATCGTTCCGATAAATATCCAGCAATTCTCTGTCACCACTGTCTGGCATGACAAGAAAGTTTCTCGTGTAGCCTCTCCCTGCACCTTCGCCGATCTCACCTTCCATGCCTGTCCCCGGATAGGCAAATGCTTGATGGGATGAAAAATAGAACACACTGTCATCTTCCCAAAAAGTCTCCTGCGTACCATTGCCGTGATGTACATCAAAATCGATGATCATCACTTTTCCAAAACCGCACTGTTGGGCATATTTTGCGGTAATGGCAATATTGTTAAAAAGGCAAAAACCCATCGATTTGGAGGGGGTAGCATGATGTCCTGGAGGTCTTACGGCACAAAACGCACGTTCAAACGCACCTTGTACAATACCGTCTATGGCACTGATACCTGCACCTACCGCTTTTTTTGCTGCAAGGAAAGAGTCTGAAGAGCAGTGTGTATCTGCATCAATAGATGCCCCGGCACGGCTGCAAGCCATGACCTCTTCGATCTGCTTTTTATCATGTACACGTAAAAGTATCTCGTTCGAAACAGTCACGGCGGAGGGAGTAAGCATCTTTTCTTTTAACGGAAGAACAGCCCGATCTATGGCAACAAGACGCTCTTTTGATTCCGGGTGCATCAATCCTGTATCATGCTTTAGGTAGATCGGATCGGTGATATAGGCGACCTTCTTCATGCCTTGCTCCTTGTTTACACTGGAACTTATGCCTTCAATCCCATGCTTATCTTCAAGCTATCCAGCTCCCGTCTTAAGCGTGCCACTTCATTTTCCAGCACACTTATCCTCTCTTCCGTTCCAACATTGGGGGCATCTTTTTGTACTTTCGGAGCAGTTCGCACATCCTGTTCATGCTCATCAACCAGTACATAAGTCACCTCTTTACCGTTCTCTTCGACCGTTTCACTTGGCAGTTCTTTTGATTTTACCATTTTGACAACATTGAATAGACTCATTTTGTGTGTTGCTGCATATTTTTTAAGTGTCATGCGTTGCACAGTTAACTCCTGTAAAATGGTTGATATATCTCTGACAGATACATTATATCAATTCATTCATATTTCTCTGCTATAATACTAAAATCAATATGATATTAAGGAATATAATGATGAGAAAAAGATTGAAATCCTTTGCTGCGATAGCTGCCTTGACACTTCTTTTCAGCGCTTCACTTCATGCTGAAGCTGCCAAGGTGATTGATGCAAAAGCCGATGTTGCCATTGAAAAGTTCAAAAAACTGGTCAAGGGGGGAGATGTCTTCCTTCGAAAGGTCAAAGGCTACCTCGTATTTCCGGCAGTTTACAAAGGCGGATTTATCGTAGGAGGACAATACGGCGAAGGTGTTCTGCGTGTTAACGGCAAAACCGTTGGATACTACAGCATCGCTTCCGCCTCTGTCGGTTTACAGATAGGAGCACAGAAAACCTCTTACATCTTCGCCTTTGCAGATCAGTTCGCACTTGATCAGTTCATGCACAGTAACGGCTGGGAGGCAGGCGTAGACGGTTCTATTGCCGTAGCGAAATGGGGTCAGGGTGTCGATATCAGCTCTATCAGCTACGAAAAACCCATCTATGCCTTTGTTTTTAACAACAAAGGGCTCATGGCGAACATCAGTCTTGCAGGTACGAAATTTACCCGTATCATCCCGCAATAACAAGATGCTGCAGCTGCTTCCGCAGTGCAGTACATCCATACATCTAAAAACTATATGAGAAGTTCATAAATACCAGCGCTTCATCCTTCACCTGATCAAACGATGCCGAACCACCGAAATAATCCACAAAACCAAGCTCAGCACTAAATGCATCACTGATATCATCCACTACCCATCCGCGATGAAATCCTCCATGGTCCAGTCCCAATCCGAAACGGGTATGCAAATAGTTGACATGCAGTGTATCATTGAAAAAGCTGGTACTGATACGGAATGCATGCTGATAGGTATTTTCTTCCAAATTCTCCTGCATAAGCCGCTGATCGTACGCTATAAAATGACGCACGGCAATGTCGTAACTGATCATAGTATCGGCAATCCCGGTATATTCCACACCGATAAGCCCGTCAATTCGCTGCATCTTCTTCTCCGGAGTATAGGTATATCGCAGGTCTCTCCAGTATGCTGCTTCTGTTTTAAAAAGCCATGAACCGCTGAGCAGGTTCAGTGCTGTACCGAACATGGTTGACTTGTCATGATGCAGCTGTGTCGGCGTTACAAACGGCTTGGCATTGATAATATATCCATGATCATCATAAATATGTGCTGCATAAAGGTTAATATCCCATCCATGGTACTCGGCACCTGCACTGACGGCATAGGTGACATCATGATAGGATGCCTGAGTTGGGGGGAATGGAATGACCTGCCCGGTTTGGGGTAGATAAGGCAGTGGATTGAACGCTGACCCGTAAGGGGGATTTTTGGTAAAACGCTGTTCCAAGATGGCAATAGGGGTGATGCGCCAGTTTCCGATACTGTAGTCGAACCGAAGCATGCCAACAGGCAAACGGAGATCTTCAATATCAACAATCCCGGGACGACGAAAATCGAGAGGGTTAAGCACATCGGTAATACGTATGGTATCGCTGCGTCCCCAAACAACGACTTGCCGCCCTGCTTTCAGACTGAGCGAGTCATTGATGTTCCACTCAACATAGGCATCGTAAAGCTCCGCTTCGCTTCGAAGGGACTGACGCTCCTGTACCGTGTAGTCTTGTGCGCGCACATCATAAATACCATCATAAAAACTACGGGCATTCAGCTTGACTTTGACACCATTGTCAAACCGGTGTTCATAGTCCAAAAAGAGCGTGGTCCGCAAAGAAGAGAGCATATTTTCCGGCTTCGTGCTGTTGTAGGCAAGCAGCAACTGTTGTGTCAGTTTGCCTGTCAATCCATCAGGCAGCCATCCCGGCATCTCTTCTTCACCTGCACCGGATGACTCTTCCGTACCGGAATCCGATATTGCCGCATCCTCTTCCATACTTCCGGTCTGTTCAGCAGCCTCAGTCTCATCCGTATCATCAAAACCTGCCAACGCCTCATCATCTGCTTTCTGTGTTGTTGTTTTTTCAACGGTGGGTGTTGCCGTATCGTCAAATCCGTCAAGTGCATCATCAATACTTTCCGCATGCAGTTGTACAGCTGTCAACACAGAAAGTAGCGGCAGAGTAATATAACGCAGCCTAAAAACGTTCATAGAATTAGAGTCCCTGTTCAAGACGTTTTGTCGTAAAGACATTGTCACTGATGGGCTGGTTGAGTTTGATATGGTTGAACTTCAGAATGGTTTTATGCACTGTTTTTCTTCCTTTTTTTGTGGTCATCGTGATCTCATCTGCGACCCAAATGCCGTTTTGCTGATGCAGTTTGGTCATATCCATATATTTTTTCTTGTCATTTTTCATAAATCCTATGGAGCGTACCACCACATAGTTGTCTTTTCTTACAATGCCGATACTCTTGAGATAACCTGATTCTTTGATCACCTTCTTGGTACGCGGTATTGCCTGAATCACCCATGCATCGTGTCCGCGTACTTTGGTCTCTTTAAGGAGCGTAAAATCATAATCCTCCAGATCTCTGTCGGTCATGTCAAAATAGGAAAAGTCCGATCCCATAAAACTCGAACTCTTGTCCGTACTCGGTATGCGTTTTACTTTTTTGAGTGCAGGCAGGTAGAGCCACTGGTCATCATCTTTGTTCGGATCGTCATAGTCATAGGTTAGAAAGGCGGTGTTTTTGACATCTGCAGGTGAACGGAAGAACAAAATACGATACTCATCCGGACCAAAATCCTTGCTGTAGGATTTCAGATCACGCAGACGTTTTTTACCATGTTTGTCGATAAGGATCATTTTCATGTCCTGCTGTACCGTTTTGCCGTCATCCCGTGCATCGACCTTCTCCATGATCGCACGTGCTTTGGGATCATCTGCATATACCGCTACACCCGTCAACATGAATACCGCTATCGTTGTCAAAATTGTTTTTTTCATTATCTCTTCCTTTACTTGGTTTTGCATATCATAAAAGCTTTTCGCAAAAAAGCCAACCTCTTTTTATCAAATCTTATGGCTTTGCTCAGTTCCTATGCGTTCCCACGCGGAGCATGGGAACAAGAGCAAACGGTGTTGTCAGGGGACAACACCCTACAGTAAATCAAAGCTTTCCAAAGGAAAGCATACCAAAACTATTCACTATTCACTCTTCACTCTTAATCCCGTCAATCCACCCTCGTTTTGCCGCAACGATCATCAATGAAGGTGCCAAAAGAAGATCTGCCAGCAGCGCAAAGATGATCACAGTACCGGTCAACAGTCCAAAATTGTGCACCGATATCATCTGTGCCATCATATAGGCATAGAAGCCCAAAGAGAGTACTACCGAAGTGATCACCATCGCTTTCCCTGTCGTAAAGAAAGTATGCCTGATCGCTTCAGCACTGTCTTTTGTCTTGGCATAATAACGCATGAAGTTATGCATAAAATGAATTGTATCATCTACCGCAAGCCCGATTGCAATACTGCCGATAAGCAGTGTAAACATATCCAGAGGGATACCAAAAAGAACCATGATAAGCAAACCGAGAATGATCGGTGTCAGATTGGGTACCATACTTAGAAGACCGATACGTACAGACCGCAGGATCAGCATCATCATCAGTGTGATCAGAGTAAATGCAGCAATATAGCTTTTGACTGCCGAGCGGATTGCCTGGCTGAATGTCGTTACCATCAGCGGTACCACACCGGTAACGGAAACATTGTCATCGGGGAATGTCTTTTTTACTTCCTGATTGATATAGGCAAGTACACCTGTAGCCTTGATCGAATCTACCCATGGTACTTTGATTGTGATACGTACTTTGGAGAACTGGCTGTCTACCACATCTTCGAGGTCATCACTGCCTGAATTTTCAAACAGCAACAGTTCCTGGGCAAGCAGATCCTTCCCTTTTGGTATGGTGTAGTAGCGCTCATCATTGCTGTGCAGTGCACGGTTTGTCTCTTTGACGATCGTATTGAGAGAAACTGCCTTCCCGACAAAAACATACGGGTCTCTGTACTGTTCCAGTCTTGCTGTCAGACGGTCAAGCTTTTGCATACGGACAGGGTCGGTCCAGCCATTCTCTTTTCCGGTATCGATCACTGCTTCAATGGTCAATGATCCATGCATAATACCGTCAATTTTCTCGGTGGAGAGTCGAACAGATTTGTCAGGTTTGAACCAGTGCAGCGGATTGTGCGAAAGTTCTATGGTCGAACCTGCCCATAGTGCCGCAGCAACCAACACTGCACTCAGTGCAATGATACTGCGGTAGTGTTTTACCGGTACTTCTGCTAATCGTGCCATCATGCGGTCAAGCTTTCCGGGTGCTTTGTTCTTTTTGGGTTTCAAACGGGTAATGACCAAAAGTGCTGGCAGCAGTGTCAGGGTTAAAAAAAGCGACACCATAACACCAAAAGAGGCGAATATCCCCAGATCACTGATAGGAGCGACCTCACTTCCGGCAAATGAACCGATACCGATGGCTGTCGTAACAGAGGTCATAGCAATGGCAAGTCCAGAATGTCCCAATGTGTGGGAAACTGCATCTTTTTTGTCACCCGTCTCATTGAAACGGTCAAAAAAGATAGAAAGCACGTGTACTGTCGCACCGACACTTACCGCCAAAAGCAGCGACGGTACAATCTGTGTCGGCAGCTTGAACGCTGTACCTGTCCACGCCATCAATCCGACAGTCGAAAGGAGTGCCAAAATAACAACGATCAGCGGATAGACCACAGCCGAGATACGGCGGAACATCAAAAAGAGGAATACAATTACGATCAGAAGGGTAATACGTGTAAACTTCTGCATATCACTGCGCATCTGTGTTTTCAGTACATCCAGAACGACAGGAGAACCCGCTACATAGATCTCAAGACCTTTTTTTCGGTATTTTTTGACAATCTCATACACTTTTTTAACGATTTTGGCATTCTCCTCATCAGTCAAAAATTTTTGAGGTACCGAGGGAGCCGCTGTACCACTGTCCCCTTCAAAGCCGGCATCGATATCACTCTCTGCGTTTTCACCTTCATGGGAAAAGGCATCGGTCTCGATAACAATGGTGGTCATCTTGCCGTCTTGGGAGATGAACAGGTCTTTATAGAAATGTGATGCCAATGCCCTTTTTTTAATGGCATCTACCTCTTGCTGTGTTTTCGGAAATGGCTCCAAAAGATCATCGGTCAATAACTGATCGCCCTTGCCGCGTGTGTTTCTCACATTATAGAGCGATGTGACATCATCGAGATAAGGCACGTTGTTTTCTATCTCTTCATGCAAATCTCTGAGCGTTTTTAAAAAATCAAGTGTAAATATGTTGTCACTTTTGATCGCGATCGCAATCCGTTCATCCCTTCCAAACTGCTCTCTGAAACGGTTATAGCTTATGAGTATCGGATCATCTTTGTGAAAGAATCCTTCGTTGGAGGTATCGAATTTGATTTGCGGTACATGTGAAATCGGTATAATGACCAGCAAAAGTGCCAGTATGATTGTCTTTATTGGATGGTCGGCGATCCAGCTTCCCATCTTTCTCATGCTATTCTCTAATTTTTGATGCATAGGCTCTCCCCTTCTATTGTCACACTTCTACCAAACAACCGTATGCAGGCTACGCATAAAAGAGCAGAAACCTTCCGGTTATTGGGATAAAAGAGATAAAAGTATATCGTTTTTCATATTAGAGGTGTTCTTAGATATTCCGTTTCAATCTTCTAAGGATATAATACACTATCACAACAGCAGAAGGCAGCCCATGAAATTGCTCTCAATCGGACAAAACATTAGCCATACAGGGCTTGATATCACTTCCATCGAGACCTCATCCCTGGCATCACATCATGACATCGAACAGTATGACTATGCGATCATCAATGGCGGTGACGGTACCATACGCCGTGTGCTTTTACAGCTGCACACCTTAAAAAAACAGCCGGTATTCATCCTCAATCCTACAGGCTCGTTCAATGTTGTTGCCAAAATGCATCATGTACCTCCCATTTCACAGGTTCTGGATATGCTTGCAGACAACAAAATACCCCAAACACAAAAGCACCATTTTTACAAAATCAATGAGCAGATATTCCTTTTTTCAGCAGGCAACATGGGGGATCTGCAACACATTTTTCTCTCAGAAACGCTGCGTTTCGGATACCTCAAACACGGTTTTCCAAAATATCTGCTTTCTGTTGTTTTTCTCCTGCCGCTCCATCTTGTTATGACACCCTTCATGCTGGCAAGCAGTACACGCTTTTTTATCTTTACGCCGATGCGGTCCATCAAAAAACTCGGTAGTTTCTACGGGCAGGTACCCAAAGAACTGATGATCGACCTTAAGAACGAATACAATATGATCGAACTTGACGGTGACATCGTCACCATGCACGGCAGACATCTGCATATCTCCTATGCAGGCAATATTCGCATCGTTACCGAGTAGAGAAAGATGACCCGATCGATCCTCCGCTTTCTATATCATCTCACACCTCTTCTTCTCTTCACTGCTTCTACACTCTATGCCGTACCTCCCATACAGGGCATCATCCCAAAACCGTATACTTTCATCCCAAAATCCGGAACTTTCAAACTCGACAGACATACCCAAATCCTGTATGATACCCCTTTGTGCAGCAAGGCACGTATCTATCTTCAAAGCCATCTTGGCTACACACTGCCTTCGGGAACTCCTACACATACTTCAGGGCAGATACTGTTTCATTATGCACCACGTTCGGTGACTCAGTCCGAAGGGTACATACTCGATATTGACACCAAACAGATTCGCATAGAAGCAAGGGATGCAGCAGGATTTTTTTACGGCATCATCACACTGATGCAGCTGACCGACCCGAATATCTGGGATAGTTCCAAAATCAATCCTTCACATAGCTGGTATATTCAGGCATGCCATATTGAAGACCACCCCTACTTTAAGTGGCGCGGTATGATGCTGGATGTCTCGCGAAACTTCTTCTGTGTTGCCTACATCAAAAAGTTTCTCGACCGTATGGCACAGTACAAACTCAACCGTTTTCACTGGCACCTGACCGATGATGAAGGGTGGCGTATCGAGATCAAGCACTACCCGAAACTGACTTCAATTGGTGCAGTACGCGGTCCGGGTACACAACTGCCCTTCTCCTTTTTCCCTGCAATGCGCGGACGCAAAGACCGTGTACAGCGTGGTTTCTACAGCCAAAAAGAGATCAAAGAGATCGTTGCCTATGCACATGCCCGTGCCATTGAAGTCATACCGGAGATCGATATGCCTGGGCACGCCAAAGCAGCTCTGACCGCCTATGCGAACCTGCTCAGTGATCCACATGACCGTAGCAGCTACCGCTCTATACAGCATATACGAAACAATACGGTAAACCCTGCCATAGAGAGCACCTATACATTTCTTGACCATGTCATTGCCGAAGTAAGCCGTCTCTTCCCCTCTGCCTATATCCATCTTGGCGGAGATGAGATTCCCAAGGGGGCATGGCAAGGCTCTCCGGCAGTGCACAAACTCATGCAACAGCGTCACTTAAAAAACCTGCAGCAGGTAAAGAACTATTTCTTCGAACGCGTCGATGCCATTTTGAAAAAGCACGGCAAAAAAATGCTTACCTGGCAGGAGGTGCTTCAAGGCAGCCCCATGCTGCACAATGAAGATATGGTCGTGGCATGGAAAAGTCCAAAGGCAGGCTACAGAGCCATTGAAAAACACCACAATACCATCATGGCTCCGGTACAGTACCTCTACTTCGACCAACAATACAAACGTGCCAAAGGCGAACCCGGACAGAAGTGGTCGACACCTGTTTCTTTAAAAAAGGTCTACAGTTTCCGTCCCAAACGCACATGCTGTCTAAAAGGGGTAGAGGCGTGTCTGTGGTCAGAGACACTGCTTGACGAACATATTGCAGACTACCTTGCATGGCCAAGAGCACTTGCTCTCTGCGAAATTGCATGGAGCGCTCCTGAACATCGCCAATGGCACAGTTTCAAAAAGAGAATGCAGCAATTTGCACTGCCCAGACTCAAAGCTCAACATGTACATTATAGGCCAGTAAAATAACGTTTATCAATTCTCAGTTCCCAAACTTTTGAAAACGAAAGCTTTAGCTTCGCCCTGATGTTCATGTGCAAAATCACATTTGACGGGACTAAAGTCTCCGATTCCAAGATGAGACCAATAACCAATACACCAGTTACCAATCACCACACACTACGGATAAAGCAGATACTTCTCTCTGATCCTCTTAAATTTCTCCAAATCTGCTTTCCAGCTCTTACGTATCTGCCCCTCACTCCAGCCCGACTCAAGCTGTTTTCGCAGATGATCGCTGCCGGCAAGTTTGTCAAAAAACGTTCCGCCGTGAAGAAAAAAATGCCGTTTATCACTGTAATGTGCATAGGCATCTTTCAAATAGTGCAGCAGCACCCTTTTTTTGCTACGCAGTGAAGCCATATCCAGATGACGCAGATCGGCACCGTAACAGCATCTGTTTTGATATTTCGGATGTTTTGCTCCCGGCATCGCATGCGGAGTAAAACAGAACGTTTTTTTTCTATATCGCGGTGCTCCGTAACATTCAAAAGGGAAGAGAGTTCCCCGACCAAGAGAGAAGGCTGTACCCTCCATCAGTACCAAAGAGGGATAGAGTGCAACCGCTCTTGCATTGGGGAGATTTGGAGAGGGCTTAACGGGAAGGACATAAGGGCGGTCATGTCTGTACCCTCGAATCGGTATTACATACAGATCGGTTTTTACCCCGTTTTGAAGCCACCCTTCTGCGTTGATCATCAGAGTATACTCACCAATGGTCATACCATACACAAGTGGAACCGGATCAACGCCTACAAAAGAACGAAACTGGCGCTTTAGCACAGGACCATCCACATAATAGCCATTAGGATTGGGACGGTCAAGCACTATCATCGGTATGCCTGCCTCTGCTGACGCCTCCATAACATAGTGCAGTGTCGACAGATAGGTATAACAGCGTACCCCGATATCCTGAATGTCAAACAGGATCACATCGACATCTTTCAGGTCATTTAATGTCGGCTTTTTCCTCTTGCCATACAAGGAAATCACCGGCAGTTTTCTTTTGGCATCGTATCCGTTTTGAAGCGATGCTCCCGCATCGGCACGTCCGGCAAATCCATGCTCCGGAGCAAAAATCTTAACGACCTTGACACCATGTTCTTGTAGCAGATCGACAAGGTGCCGCTTTCCTACCATCGACGTGTGGTTGACAACAAGTGCTACACGTTTCTGTGAAAGCAGCGGCAGGTAAAGTGCCGTTCTTGCTGCTGCCGGCACAACCGCCTCTTCTGCCGTTGCCATAGAGAGCAGCAGGATGAAAATACTTATCCATAGGCAGATTTGCTTCACACACTTTTCCTTTTTTTACTATCTCAACTTTCGCACATAAACCCAAGCTCTTTTTGCGTGTAGGCTCTGAGTAGCGCGATAATTTGAAGTATATCTTTATTCTCCTTGACAATATTTTCAATCTGAGCGATGTTTGTGAGTATTT
>JALWTA010000037.1 GCA_027082955.1 Sulfurovum sp.
TCTCTCAACCCACTCGGTTAAGGTCCCTGTGTTTGTGGACGCGTATTATAGCACCGAACGTCACCCTTGTCAAGGGTTTTTCCAATTTTTTTTCAATTTTTTTGGTTTTTTTGATCCGCTTACATTAATATATTATAAAACTCAACTTCCGCTCATCACTTAAGTTGAACCAAAATTTCTTATCTTGCATTAAGATATTTTGCTTTACAATATTAGTCATATTTATATTAGTAGGAATTTTTATGCGTTTTTACATTACGTTAGGAATTATTCTCTTCGCAGCAGGATGTACAGATGCAACTTCACCGGAACCAAACCAGGAACTCAATGCAAAGCAAGAGATCAAAAAGAACCTTACAGAAGCCGAGCAGGCACGAATGGAGTATCTTGCTTTAAAAGCCAAAAGAGAAAAAGAGACTGCGTTTTAATACTTCCTTGAATATTAACCTTGGATTAATCTCTCTCCACTATACTTTCCATCATAAATATTATTTTGAAAAGGATTATCAATGGCTTTATATGACAGAGACTATACTGCAACACATGAAACCGGCTATGTTCAGGAGTCTGCAACCGTTGACTTTATGAAGAAAACTTATCAACTTTTGGCAGCAAGCATGATTGCCGCTGCTGCAGGTGCTTATGTAACTATGCCTTATGCAGCTGCTGTGTTTGAATACAGATGGTTCATTTTCGGAGCGGAACTTCTTGTACTCTTCTTTGGTCTTGGTATGAGTAGAAACAAACCGGGATTGAATCTTGCAATGCTTTTTGTCTTTACCTTTTTGACTGGGGTATCGCTTGTTCCACTGTTTGCCACAATGATAGGACTTGGCAATGGTGAAGTGATTGGAAACGCTTTTTTAATGACATCGGTACTTTTTGGTGCCTTAAGCCTATTTGCTATCAATAGTAAAAGCGACTATTCAAGTTGGGGGAAACCTCTCTTTATAACCCTTATAATCGTAATCGTCGCTTCTCTGATTAACTACTTTTTGCTTCAAAGTCCGCTACTGCATATCATTATAACAGCAGGAATACTGCTGCTGTTTGGGATTTTTACCATCTATGATACACAGAATATTGCCAACGGTGCCTATGATTCGCCCGTTGATGCAGCAGTATCTCTATACATCGATTTTTTAAATATGTTCACTGCAATTCTGCAACTGCTTGGGATCATGGGAAGTGACGATTAATCCCCCCCAGACTCTCCTTCTCTTCACTTACCGCACTTTCAATATAGTTTGGGTATAATCGCCCAAATTATTGCCCGTTACTTATGGGTATCGAAGAAGAGGAATCTATGACATCAACACTGTTAATCATACAAATTATTCTGGCTATTGCCATTACCATCGTTGTTTTACTCCAAAAGAGTTCAAGTATCGGTCTGGGGGCATACAGCGGAAGCAATGAATCTGTATTTGGCGCCAAAGGTCCAACAGGTTTTTTGGCAAAAATGACATTTGCATTAGCACTTGCCTTCATTATCAACACGCTCGCACTTGGATTTTTCTACACCCAAGAGAGCAAACGTTCTGTCGTTGACACAATGCAGCCGAAGAATAACACCGTCGTTCCCGCCGCACCTTCAAAATCCTCAACTCCATCTGCCCCTTCAGCGCCTGCCAAATAAAAGCAGGCACCTACAACCACACACCATAACACATAGTAACGAGACATTCTGCCAACGCCTGTACTGAAGTACATAAAAAGGTAAAAAAGGGTAAAATTCACTCAAAATACCCGAGGAGAGAAATATGGTGAATGAAATTTTTGAACATGCCGGTGAGCATATGGACAAGAGCATCGAAGCACTCAAACGCGACTTTGCATCACTACGTACTGGGAAGGTCACGACCAGCATTGTAGACAACATAAAAGTTGATTATTATGGCACACCCACACCTCTTAATCAAGTAGGAAGTGTCATTGCCACTGACGCAACAACCATTGCAATTACACCATGGGAGAAGAACCTGCTCAATGACATAGAACGGGCTATCCAAGAAGCCAACATCGGTGTTAATCCGAACAATGATGGAGACTTTATTAAACTTTTCTTCCCCCCTATGACATCAGAGCAGCGCCAAGAGATCGTGAAGCAAGCAAAAGCCATGGCTGAAAATGCACGAGTTGCCATTAGAAATGTGCGTAAGGATGCCAACAACAAAATCAAAAAGCGGGAAAAAGACAAAGAGATCAGTGAGGATGAGTCCAAAAAAGCACAGGACGAAGTCCAAAAGATTACCGATGCACATATACAACAAGTTGATGATCTCTTCAAATCCAAAGAAGCGGATATCTTAAAGGTATAATATGAATATTGAACAAATCTATAAGGATGCGAATGCTCTTCTTGAGGGGCACTTTCTGCTTGCAAGCGGCAATCACTCTGCGAGATACCTGCAAAGCGCCAAAGTACTGGAATACCCTGAAAAAGCGGCACAGCTTACTGACGCTCTGGCAAAAATGATCAAAGAAGCAGGCATTGAAGTAGATACAGTCTGTGCTCCGGCACTTGGCGGTGTTCTCGCGGGCTATGAACTAGCACGATCACTGGGGGTTCGTTCCATATTTGTCGAAAAACAAGACGGAGGTATGGTACTGCGACGCGGTTTTGAAGTTCGTCCAAACGAAAAGATCATTATTTGTGAAGATATTATCACTACCGGCGGCTCTGCCCTTAAAGCGGCACAAGCGATTGAAGCACTTGGTGCCGAGGTTGTTGCTTTCGCTTCATTGGCCAACCGTGGATTTTGCCGAAGAGAAGGAAGTCAGATAGATGCAAAACCAGAATGCAAGCTCCCTTCAGATGTTCCCTTTTTCTCTCTGGAAGATTTCACTTTTGAAATGTACGCACCAGATATATGTCCCATGTGCAAAGAGGGCTCTTCTGCAATTAAACCTGGCAGCAAAGGATAGATAGGAGGTCTGCCATTAAAAATTACAGGCACCTCTACCCATAAACACCTCTCCGCAATATTGACTGGTGGCATTTACGTCACCACTTGCTTTGATGGCTTCATACTCGGCCATCACATTTTCTAGTTCTTTTGCATTGGGAGCACGACGCGTTGCCATAAATCCTGTTATCGTACCGTTTTCATCTATTTTCGGCTGTACGATCAATTCTGTCCAGTACCCAATACCCTCTTTAGAAATATTGCATACATATCCACTCCATGTCTTTCCTTCAGAGGTTTTTTGGCATGCATCTTTGAAGATAGATGTCGGCATATTTGGATGCATATGGGCACAGTGCGGGGATCCTATCACCTCATCTTTCTCATAGCCGCTTATCTCCACAAATCGGCGGTTTGCATAGGTAATCACCCCATCCATGTCCGTTTCTACCAGCAACGGCTTCCCATCATAAATAAACTCTTCATCTCGTGCATCTTCTCTGCTAATCTTGCGTCCGCTCTTTACATTTGTAAATGTCGCCATCGCATTTCTCCTGTAGGCATAATTTGTGCCCATTATAAATGAAATTGATTTAAAGTTTACTTTATCTATAGATTTAATCTATACACGCCATACCAAAGCACAATTCATCACATCAATATCGGTTCTGCGGGGCTTGATAATAAGTGGTTCTACAGAATAGGAATTGACATCATAACGCTCATTGAGTTGATCAATCTTGGATTCCAATTCTTCCTCAAGCGCATCGATGTCATCCTGTATAGATGCGACACGGGCTTCGGCTCGACTCATATCGGCTCGTTCTTTCAATATTTTGCCACCCTTATTGACTGCTCGTCCTATCTTGGTTACACTCCGCTTGCCAAACAGTGCACCAAGGACAGATATACCGGTTTCTATAAGTGAGTTCACTGTGTCTGCGTTCTCTTTTTCAACACGTTCCTTTGCCCGCTGAAGCCGATCAAGCAAAACTTTCTCTTTTTTGCCATATCGCTCTTTGAGCTTTTCTATCTCCGCTTCTTTTTTCTCTTGCAGGGCATCCTCAATCTCAACCATAAAGTCCGCTTTGGAATCTCCCGGATGTGATGCCATTTTCAATGCCGGGCATTTCCACAACTGCAAGCTTTGTGTCTGGTATAAATGTGCTTTAAGTTCACGGATAGCATGACGAAGCCCTTTATCTCGCAAAATGATTTCCGGAAGCATTGCAAAATGGGCATCTTTGGGTGCATTGTGCGGAAAGCGTTCAAAATCATTTTCATCCTCTTGCGCTTCTCCCCATTCTATACGCTGCATTTCCTCAGTCAAAGGAAGTGAAACAATAAGCATCTTCTGCTCATCAATCCCCCTACGCTGATTGAAAAAATGTATTGTAACCTTTGCGCCCAGAGTAGCGTAGAAGTCATTGTTTCCGGATATATCCGGTTCATAATATTGGGCTATAGAACTGTCTATTTGCTGCAGTGTCGCTTTTGTATGCACAACACTCTGCCGTGCACTTCCAGAAACGTTTGTCTTCGAATCAATATCCATTTTCTCATCTGCCATCAATTCTGAAATTTCATCTCTCTTTAACGGTCCCTTGAGATAGCTCATAACCCATCTTGTTGTAAATAGACGGATATCCTCCAAATGTGTGCTTTTTAAAAAAAATGTACGCTGCCTCAACGAAGAGAGCAGTGCGCGTATCTCTTTAGTCTCAAAAGAAGATCCAATCTTTCCTCCAAGCCCCTCTATCACACGGTCAATATCTTGCCGTGTCTGCAATCTGCCGATGAACCATGTACCGATATTTGCAAGCCCTTTATAATCAAGATCGACAGGGTTTTGTGTACTGAGTACAATGCCGGTACCAAAAGCCCTTGCCTGCTTCAGAAGCAAGAGCATCGGTTCTTTGCTGGGAGGATTTTTGGTAGGCGGGAAAAATCCGAATATCTCATCCATGTAGAGCATTGCTTTCAGCCGTGATGCGCCACTTTGACGACGCATCCATGCAATATATTTGTTCAAAAGCAATGTAACAAAGAACATTCTCTCCTCATCATTAAGATGTGAGATGGAAAAAATAGAGATCTTTGCTTTCCCCTCATCATCATAAAGCAGTTTTTGTATATCAAGCGGTTCGCCTTGAAGCCACAGTGAGAAACTGGGACTTGCCAATAATGCATTGAACTGCGTTGCCAGCTTAAAACGTTTTTCTTTTGGAAAGAAATCTTCCAAAGAGAGGACCCCCACACTCTTAAACGATGGTGAAATAATGGCTCCTACCATTTTCTCTATGCCCATATCTTCCCCTGCAAGCCATGCCTGCTTCAATATTTGTGCAATCAGGATATAAGATGGAGAATCCAATGCATCCGTTGCCTCACCAATGAGTGCCAACAAACTCGTTGCAGTGCTTTTCAAGTAGGATGAGAACAGATCACTGTCTTGCATAATTTCATCTGGCGGAACACCCATAGAAGCGAGGATATTTACAGGGATACCCGATGAACTGCCCGGTGTGTAGATCAACCTTTTTACACGAGAAAAGCGCTTTACACGTTCACTCGACTGCCCCCAGCTTTCAATCCCTTCTTTCCAGCGCCGCGCAACCGTTTCTGCATAAACCAGAGGCTCCTCCCCTTTTGCCTCTGCTTCATCTTTGACCCAAGGTAAAAAATGTTGAGGATCAAATGCCGGATCAGTCAGACAGAGATCACCCATATCCCCTTTAGGATCGATCACTATAGCAGGAATATTATCAATAGCTGCTTCTTCAAGAAGACCGATACCCAAACCGGTTTTTCCTGATCCCGTCATCCCGATAATCGCTGCATGGGTTGTTAAATTTTTATTTTTAAGCAGTGTCAAGACTTCTGTAACGTCTCCCTGCTCTTTGTCAACCTCTTTTCCAAGATAAAACAATCCTGCTTTTTCATAAACGGTCTGCATAAATTACACTCCTTGATGAATAGTCTATTATTGTAGCAGGTTTTCGCTGACTTACAGTCCAGGGAATGAAGAGGGTTTCGGCGGTGCTTTTTTCTGTAATCGCACTGGAGGATTAGCCTGTTTTTTACGCCGAGGGGGTATTGGTTTAGGCTTTGGGGGAGTTGGTTTTGTAATGCCCTGCACCAAAAAAGCATCAGGTTTTTTATCTTTTTGCTGCAATACCACTAATACTTTATCTTTAACATAGGTCACATCAAAATGTACAATATCTCGACTCACGGCATCAGTATCTATCTGTTCCCCGTCTTTCACGGGAAGATGATAATCTGTCCCTTCTGTCCGAATCAAAATATGATCCTCTTTTGTCACTACCCAGCATACCTTTGCTTCCGCACGCCCATACAAACTATTATGCGTCCTTTCCATGCATAGCCTGTCAAAGTCATCTTTTTTGATGGACAGGTTTCCATCAGATGCTGCAATGTCCAAAAAAAGTGCATGTGCAACACGCTTATCATACTCACTCTGTTCAAGATATCTGCGAAGCTGGCGATTCGAATCATTCAGTACATCCGTACTACGGTACAATACTGGCAAGATAATCCCCATCAAAGCAATGGCTATCAAAACCTCAATAATGGTAAATGCGGCTCGTATACGCATTATCCGTCCATTAAACCTACGCGAACAGCTTCTTCGTAACTTGTTTCCCCTGCAATAAGCATCAATTTTAGTTTATCCGATATTGTCTGCATGCCCCGCTGCTTCATAGCTTCTCTAATTTGATGATCATTAAACCCGTCTTTCATCATCATCTTCACTTCATCATCTATCATAAAAAGCTCTCCTATTGCCTGCCTTCCCTTATAGCCGGTAAAATCACATACTTTGCAACCCTTCGCATGATAATACTGAGCATCAGAGGGGATACCTACTTCTTCGGTAACTGCTTTTGGTAAATTGACTGGTTCTTTGCAATGGCTACAGAGTTTTCGCGTTAAACGCTGCGCCAGTACTCCCAAAAGTGTAGAGGAGATCAGAAAATTTTCAATACCCATATCCATCAAGCGGCTCAACGAAGATGTTGCATCGTTGGTATGCAGTGTAGAAAGCAGCAAATGCCCTGTGAGTGCAGCGCGTAACGCTATGTCAGCAGTTTCTGAGTCTCGAATCTCTCCCACCATAATAATATCCGGATCTTGTCGCAGGATAGAACGCAACCCGGCAGAAAAAGTTAACCCCACTTTTTCATTAACCTGTATTTGAGAGATATTATCCGCATTGTATTCTACCGGATCTTCGACCGTAATGATGTTTTTATCAGGGGTCGCAATATGCTGCAAACAAGCATGCAGGGTTGTTGATTTCCCTGATCCGGTTGGTCCTGTCACCAATATCATGCCATGCGCATGGGTTAAGAGTCTATAAAGATTCTGTGTAATATCTTCCTGAAAACCGAGTGATTCCAGCGTGGGGATATGTTCACTCTGTGCCAAAATACGCATCACGATACGCTCTCCATGATATGTCGGCAAAATAGACACCCTCACATCCAGTGTCTTACCGGAGATAGCAATTTGGGTACGCCCATCTTGGGGAAGACGTTTTTCCGAAATATCAAGATTGGAGATAACCTTGATACGGTTGATCACAAGTGCTACAACCATCCTATCTAGATCCAAATGTTTTTTCAATGCACCGTCTATACGGAAACGCACTTCCCCTTTACGTTCTTGACTCTCAATATGTATATCACTCGCTTCTTTTTGAAGCGCTTGAAAGAAAAGCGAATTGACCAATTTAATGATAGGGGCAGACTCTTCATTTGAAAGCAGGTCCTGCGAATTTCGGATAAATTCTAAAAGTTCTGATTCTACTTCGATCAGATCTTCTGTCGTGGTAGACATCTCTGCGAACTCAGAGCCGGTCTGAATTTCAAGAAATTTGTTTTTAAGCCGTTCAAAACTTTCTTTGTCAACCGTTGCAATCGGATATTTCAAACCAAGCTTAGAAAAATAGTTTAAAGCATCTGAAACAGTTTCATGATTAACAATGGCATATCTTTTCCCCTCGACAATAGCAAAAAGAAGATGATGTTTCAACGCGATCTTGTGATCGATCCCCTCTTCCCATAGTGGCTCAAGATCTACATCCTGAAGATGTGGGAAGCGCAACATTAGAATACTCCTATGACATCAGTCTGTTTTTTATCATCTGAAGGTACTTGTTTGATACGCCTGCTAGCCGGAACACTACCTGCACCGCCGGAGACATGTTTTTTATGTTTTTCAAGCAACTGATAGACATAATCATTGTATTCCTGCTGCACCTCTTCAAGTTCATCAAGCATCTCCTTGAGTTTTTCGAGATCACCACTTTTTCGAACAATATATGGAGTCAGATAAATGACAACATTGGTTTTTCTATTTAGATCAGAAGTGTGGGTAAATAATTTCCCAAGCACGGGAATATCACCAAGTATCGGGATCTTTGTAACCCCCTTCCCGCCTGCATTCTTGATCAGACCGCCCAAAATAATTGTCTCACCATTATTTACAACAGCTGTTGTTTTGACATCCCTTTTAGTGGTTGTAGGACGATCAGCATTAGGTGATTCGTTGTCCAAGACATCTTCGATGGTGGTTTGCACATCAAGATTTACTTTGTTATCACTGGAAAGTCTCGGTTTAACCTTGAGAGTCAGCCCAATATCCTCACGGCTGTAATTGTTAATCACATTGGAATTACCCGTTGTCGACTGCTGTGCTTGTGTCAAAATGGAACGTGTCTGCCCCACATAGATCGATGCTTCTTTATTATTCGTACATAAAATAGAAGGTTCGCTCAGAATATGCGCAGCTCCGTTACGCTTAAGCAGATCAAGCTGTGCCCCCAATGCAAACACGCTGTTGGTGCCTTCCGGAAACTTGAATGCGGGATTGTTCTCGATGATATAGCCACCGTTTCCGTCAGGAACGCGACGTGTATTGTTGGTATTTAGGAAAGCAAGCAGTGCAGGTGACATTTGAAGCGCCTTCGCTCCAAAATTTCCAGCAAGAGTAAACAAGCCATTGCTGCTAATAGAACCGCCATTGATACCATATTTCAATCCCACGCGTTCTGCAAGATTGCTATCTATCTCAACAATTCTTGCTTTAACATAGACCTGGACTTTTGGAATATCGATCTTGCTGACAGTTTCACGAATATTACGCATTTGCTCACCTGTTGCCAGAATAATAAGGGCATTGCGCTCTGCATCTGAAACGACCATTGCTTTGCTTGGCGGCTTGCTCCCTTTCTTTCTGCTTTTCATTGCAACATTGTTCATTTGTGCCACCAACTTGCTCAAAAGCTTTTCCATCTCTTCCGCATTGGAGTTTTTCAGCCGTAGTACATACATTTTCTGGGCTTGTTCTTCTCCTTTGATGTCCAACTGTTTGATGTATCGGATCATTCTGTGATTGTTCTCTTCTTTACCCACAAGAACAATTGCATTCGTTGCTTCATCTTTGAAAACATCAACTTTCTCACTCTCAATCGTTTGTGGAAAAAGCTTTTTTGCCATATTTTGAACATTGGGGAAAATATCCTTCACATTCGCATATTTCAAACGAATGATTGTAGAACGTTTCAAGCCTTTTTTCTCAATGGCATTGATCAACTTGGAAATGGACTGCAAGGTTCTTGGTGTTGCCGTTACCGCAAGAACATTGTTCTCTTTAAAAGAGATTACTTTGTCGCTTCTTTGAAGCAACGGTTTTATTTTTGCCCGAATAACTGCTGCATTGGAACGTTTAAGCGGAAACATCACGGTCTTCATTGTCTCTCCCTGAACAGAGTTGCTGACATCGACCCCTTCTCCGGCTGCATTGGCACTTTTGACAACTTTGTAAAAATCTCCCTGATCGATAATCGTCAGCCCTCTGCTTCCTAAAATAGAATTTGCCAAAGGAAGCAAAGAAGATTTTTTTATAGGCTCCTGCGATACAAAATTGATCTTTCCTTTCAAGTCAGCATCTATCAGAATATTTTTATGGGTGATCTTGGAAACCATCTCTATAAAATCTTTGACACTTAAGTCACGAAAGTTGACATTGACCTTGGCATCCTCAGCCTGGAGGAGAGCAAGCAAGACCATTCCGGTTAGCAGTATTTTTTTAATTAATTTCATAATGTAGCTCCATGTCGGTATTTCCCCGCTGTATTGTTAATGTCACATTGGACATATCATTCATATTCCTATATGCATTGAAGGCTGCACTATAACTTGTCAGTGCCTGCCCATTGATCGATTTCAGGACATCGCCGCGTTTCAATCCAAGCTTGGCAAAAGGACTGCCTCGCCTGACAAATGTGACCTGAAATCCTGTCAATGCGTTGCCCTCTTTCATATCTCGCATACCAATATCTTTATACACTTCATCAATATGCTGGGTATAGTGTGTGACAAGACTTCTGTCAATGATCCGTCGATCCCCAGCTGCAATAATCTCTTCATTAGAAGATACTGTATCTTCATGCTTAGGCATATCTGACATAGTGTTTTGAGGAGAAACCGCTGAAATGCCTGTATCTTTTGGTGTATAAAGCATAAGTTGATATGATTTGCCCTTTTTTTGGAACAAGGCATAGTCCCGACCTGCACCCGTCAAAATAAAGCCCATAACCGATTCACCTTTTGCTACAATACTGGTCTTTCCTTTATACATAACAGTTACAATCGCATGTGCTTTATCACTGTAGACAGCAAGCAATTTCATATCCTTGATACTTGTACCTTTTCTCTGCGGCATACCATGCAGTACAGGTACTCTGGTATGCTCTGATAAGGATATGGGATAATAGAGTGCTTTCAATGTTGCTTTATCCTTGTGGTCTATCCCGGAAGAAGGCAGCAGTATCAATCCGGTAACAAACCATAACAACTTGACAGTAAATGAGACAACCAATATACTGATAACTGTATCGAGAGTATTCATTTTAGAAAGAGGTTTCATAATACCATCCCCCTTTCACATCTTTATGCAACTGTGATCTGAACATGCCAAAAGCATCTATTTTAGCTAAATATACATGCATTTTGTGTGTCCGAAAGTCAATCCAGCCATGCATACCCTGCAATGTCCCTTCTCCGTTCAAATATATGCGGAAAGGACGCAGGATACTGTGTGTTAAAACAATTTGTGGTACACGAGAAGGGAAATATCCGGCAAAGCCCTTCTCCATCTCGATATTGTCAAGCCTAACACGTGAATAGAACAACAGTGTATCAAAACGTATTTTTTTGACCGTAGCAATACGAATGCCCTGAAAGTAGATAACCGGGCGGGTAAGAGTCAAGGAGAACAAGCCTGGATCTATGCCCGCCTCATTTATTTCAACACCCTGCTTTTGCAGTGTTCGCTCAAGTGTAAAATAGAGTGATTCTTTAGGCATAAAGACAATGATTGAAACCAATATCACAACCAGATAAAAACAACACTTTTTTACCACTTGCATACGAA
Organism: Sulfurovum sp.; assembly: GCA_027082955.1. Taxonomy (GTDB): domain Bacteria; phylum Campylobacterota; class Campylobacteria; order Campylobacterales; family Sulfurovaceae; genus Sulfurovum. The sequence goes on from JALWTA010000037.1 coordinate 11,373, forward strand.
CTCCATACGATATACTGCCTGATGCCGTTCTATCTTGATATGTTCTATCTGTATTGCTGTATCAAGCAGCCGTGTTGTTAGTGTACCTAGTTTTGTCGAAGAGAGACCATTGCAAGCTGCTGAGAGTTTTCTGCCTTTGCGATGCCAATTATTGCACTCCTTTGGGAAAGCTGCATGTATCTCTTCAAGTCCCTTTTCTATATGGTGGACATCCCCCCATCTGTGTCGGAGCAAAACTGTCTTGCGAAGCATTACACTTTCTTGAAGCATCTTATTGTGTTCTTCTTCGGCTCTTTTATGCGAAAGATGTTTATAGCCCAATGCAAGAAGCGCAAACACTATTGCAATCAATATGATCATTTCATCTCTATAGCGAAAGTTCATCATAACTTTCCTTCTATCTGCAGCAATGTCTCGGAAAGTTTTTTAAACTTCCACTTTTGATAGGAGACTGCATGGGCTATCTGCTTTGCTGCATTTCCCTTGGTAACGGCAATTTTTGCCATAAATCTTTTCTCATCCATTTCAAATAAGGACAGTGAGGCATCTCTTCCGAGCATACCGGCAATTTGGCCGATTACAAGACGTTTTTTGCGCTCATTCTTATCTATTGTCTGGTATTTTTTTAAAATATTTGAACGGGTATAACTGTTTACCAAAACCGGGTATTTTGTGTAATAGGTAGAGAGCAATGATACAAGATGTTTGTTCTCACTGTCATACCGCCGCCCTTCTACAAACCATATAAGACCAAAACCAATGAGAACAGTGACAAGTGCAATCAGTTGTTTTTGGTTCATTGTTCCCAAGGAACGACTCGGGGGGACTATCCCTTTTTTAGGCAACATATCTCGTGAAAGCCTTTGCCACTGCTGAACGGAAATCCCTTCTATCGGAACTACGGTAGCATTACCATCAAGATTCATCAGTGCATTTGATTCACCAAGTTTCACCGCCCCATTCAGCTTTCCAGCTATTTGCTGTGCAAAATATATTTTATGTATTTTAGAAAGCGGTATCCCCTTGCCTTCCAAAAAATCAAGAATTTTCTGTATATCGTATGCAATAAATATCCATTGATTTTCCTCTTTATAGACAAAATAGGCTACCGAAGTTTCCTTATCTATCAAACCTTCAAAAACGGATGGTGCAATTTTCTTTGCCTGATATGCGAATCGTACAGGTATTGATTCACGTTTTATGGTATAAAAATACGGTGTCAGTATAACATCTACAGGAGCTGATGGCTCTGTCATTTTCATGTCACGGTACGCCAACACCGTATTATTGCTGTCCATCAAACTCAAAATCCTTTACCTCTCCATCATTATCGGTGAAACGAAATCTGTACTGTTTATCTCTGTAACCATACCATACACTGCATTGTGCAGTATCGGGGAGGTCATCTGCGAATAGTGACTCACGGTATGAGAACCCATATGCCGCTGACAGATGCTTTAATGCACCTTCTCCTGGCTGCCACTCCTCTTTAATTGCATCTTTATCCAGATGAAACAGCATAGACAACAGCTCTACAGAGAGATAGTTCCCGTCTATAAACGGACCATCACCATTACGGGATACGGGCTGAAAACCAAACAGCCGTCTCCATGGAACCGCACTAACCCGATCATCACCTGTGCGAAACTGATAACGTGTCAGTACATCCACAAACATTTGATAAGAAATCATAGCATGATTTTCTCTCAAACGTCCTTGTATATCCTTGTGTACCATGCGATCTCCAGATTGCTGCAACATCCTTTCCAGCAGTTCAGGGTCATTTATCTCATACTCCTGTGCAACAGTATCGTAGACCTTTTGTGCAATAGTATACCTCTCATACATTAGCGGATCGTTAGCACCAAACAGCCAATTGATATTGATCACATTATGAAGTGGTCTGCATTTTATCAATACCGGGGAAGTACTATCTTCAGACAATAGAGGAAGCGGTTTCTGATACAACAGAGCATAGAGCCGTTTTCTCTCTTTCAGTCCATGCAGCATCTGCTTCAATTGGGCATAATAGAGATTTGCCTGTATCAGTGCACTCTCTTTGCTTGCTTCTTTTCTCGCCTGGTCGAGATATGTTACAAGTACTCCCGTAAGCATCATAACAATCAAAAGCACAGAAAGTGTGATCAGCAAAGCAAATCCTCGCTTTCTCGGTAAAAGCCCCGTTCCCTTCTTCAACACACACTCCATTCCCATTGCTCTTGTACTGTTAAAATAAACTCGATAAAATACCCCATCCCATGTATGAGAAACCGCTCATATTATAACAGAAGCAACCCAAGGATTAAAATGAAACAGGCTCTTTTTTGCACACAATCGGACAGGAAAGCTTTCTCGCTACTGGAACTGCTCATCGTTATTGTTATTCTCGGTGGACTGGTCGCGATAGTAGCACCCGGTCTTATGGACTCGGCTGATCAGGCGAAACGTGATACGGTTTGTCTCAAAATGGACGATCTGAAAAAGCGACTGGATATGTTTAAGCTCGATAATGGTGTCTACCCCGATACCGAAGAGGGATTTGAAGCACTTCTTTCAAACCCTGATCCAGACAAATATCCAGGATACAGGACCAAACCCTATCTGAAAAAACTACCGCGTGATTCCTGGCATACGCCATTCGTCTACATTAACAAAGGTGACGATGTCGAGATTATCTCGCTGGGTGCCGACAGAAAACAGGGAGGAGACGGCAACAACAAAGACATCCTCTTCTCACGTTGCAACAAGTAAATTCTATGATGCAGACATCCAAAAGAGGATTTTCTCTGCTGGAACTGCTCCTAGTGATTTTCATTATTTCACTGGTTTACTATCTCGGATTTGAAGCCCTTGGAAAACCTGAAAAAAAACCACCTCTTCTCTCTCCTAAAAACCTCACGCTGTCAATACGGCATGCTCCTTTTTTTCACGGAAAAGGTACCCTGATCTGTACAGATCGATGCACCCAATGCTACTTCAGAGAATCTATTGCATCACCCTTTAGACAATATCGGGGAGAGACTGACCTAAAAGGCACTGTTGCCTATTGGATAGATGCGGATCGCACTGTTCATCTCCTTGATTATGGACACTACCAAAACAAAAAAGTTTGCCTGAAAATAGATTTTTTTGCAAACGGCAGCAATACTCCTGTTATCCTCAAACAAAACAATAAGGTCTATTATATACCCTCCTATTTCGGACCGGTCAAAACCTTTGTTTCCCTTGCGGAAGCCAAAAACTATCGTCTGCGTACAGCATTGCCGATAGAACGACAAGGAGACTTTTATTGAAAACTTTTCGCCCGGCATTTACGCTCATCGAAATTCTCATATCGGTACTTATCCTCTCTACATCCATTGTCTATGTTATGAAAATTTATGCTCAAAACCATACACAGTCATACTACATAACGCAGCGATATAAAGATGCAATGTACGATTCTCTGTTTTTGACACAAGATGCACTGCGATACTCCGGAGAACATAAAGATGCATACGAACTTTTACACAGATCTCTACCGATACACAATGACAAAAGCAGGGAGATACTCCGTCATATCTTACGAACAATTATCGTTTCAGAAGAGGAAACGATTCATCAGGAGGAGGGGATGCCACATGTACAGTCAAAAAAAGAGATACTCAAAGGAAGATTCACAGCCTCCTATAATCATATCAAAATAGAGTTATTTTAACTTCGCTTCTACGAATAGACCAAATCTTGAAATCACAGGTTTGAGTTTGATTGTGTCCGATTCAACTCTAAGCACCCGGGAGAGATAAACCCGATATAATACGATGAACCCGAATTTGCATTGGGATACGAAGATTCAGTTACACAGAGGGACAGATGCTTTTCAAATATAGAGGCTTTGACACAACAGGAAAGCGTGTCAAAGGCACCATTTCTGCATCATCTATAGAAGATGCAGTACAGAAACTGAAACACCAAAATATCTACTATGAAAAGATGGTTCCGACAAGCGAAGGCTTCTCTCTGTCCAGGCTGACACAAAAAGAGATGCCCGGTGAGCAGCTTGCTTCTTTTTCCAGAGAACTCTCATCCTATTTAAAATCGGGAATGACGATTCTCACAGCCATACGTCTCATGGAAAACCAGCATGCCGGAGAAAAACGATACCTCTCTTTTCTTAATGCGGTTAGAACCATGATCGACGAAGGACAATCACTTTATCAGGCACTTTCATCCCAAACGGTTTATCATCTTCCGGAATTTTACCTACAAAGCCTCAACATTGCCGGACAAAGCGGGAAGATGAGCGAAGTACTTACCAACATGGGCAATTTTTTCTCATCACAGGAAAAGGTTAAGAAACAGGTGAAGGGTGCGATGGTCTATCCTGCCGTAATCTTTACTGTCGCCATTGCAATCACAGGATTTCTCATCACTTTTGTTGTTCCAAAAATCACTGAAATTTTCAATGATACGGACCAAAAACTTCCACCTATTACTCGCTTTGTACTTGCCATAAGCGACTTTTTAACAGCACACTACCTACTCCTTCTTGGAATACTCATAATATTGGTTATCCTTTGGAAGCTTATGTATGCAAAATGGAAAACATTTCGACGTACTGTAGACAGTATCATACTGCATCTTCCTATTCTCGGTAACCTTGCACAAAATCATGAACTTGGCAGATTCTCCTATATACTTTCACTCATGCTAAGCAGCGGTGTCGCCTATGCACAGGCCGTTACGCTCTCCGTTGCTTCTTTTAGCAACACAAGACTTTCAGAGATATTCGGTCGTGCTTCCGACAAAGTCATGGAAGGGAACAAGCTCTCCAATGCACTGCAGTTGACACAGGGAACCAAGATCAAACGGAATTTTTTGCAGTCACTAGCTTTGGGGGAAGAGTCGAGTGAAGTGAGCGAAGTACTGGGAAACCTCTCCAAACTCTATGCTGAGGAGAATGAAGAAAAACTCAAAATTCTACTCAGTCTTCTTGAACCTGCAATGATGCTTCTCATCGGTTCGATTGTCGGCGTAATCGTCTCTGCGATGCTGCTGCCGATTTTTACCATGACACAAGGATTGAAATAATGGCAAAACCGCGCATTAGGGATGTAAAACAGGGAAGAGTTGTAAAAAATGAAACATCGAGCACATCCAAAAAAGAACACCACAAACTTCCTTATGCTTCCGCATCGGAAAAGGTCAAAGCCTTTCTGACAGACAGTTTTATGCTGTTGATGCCCATTATGTATGCAGTGTTCTACCTTGTTATGGGAGGCAGAGAAGGATTTGCTGCACACAAGGCTTTGGGATGGCTCTATATTCTTCTGCCTCTAGTCACGATACAGACACTCTTTATGTTCAAATCGGGTCAAACACCCGGATACCGTGCCTATGATCTGGAAGTGGTCGAAGAGAAAACCGGCACACGTCCAGGGCTCCTCCTTATTCTCTTTCGCAACCTCACTGCCATCCTCTCTGCTGCAACACTGATAGGGTGGGTGCTGATGTTCTTTCGAAAAGATCGTAAAAATCTTCACGATATGCTCAGTGGCACTGTCGTTATCAAAAAATCATGAACCCCTATGCTACCGCCTTGCCGCTTTTGCTAAGTGCTTTTTATTTTTTCTATTTTGCTCTGGTCGGTGTCTATGTGATCTTTTTACCCAAAGTGCTGCTTGAGGTCGGATATACTGCGACACAAGTGGGTATTATCTATGCCGCTGCCCCGTTTATGCGGTTTCTTCTGCCCTTTTTCTTTCGAAAATTCGTTTCACTGACACCCAAAATCTATCTACTCGCTCTTTTTTTAACACTTATTGCGACACTGCTCTTTTGGGAAACCGTTAATCGCTTCTATCTTTATCTGGGGACCAACCTGCTTTTTGGCGGAGCAATGGGGGTAACACTCCCCTATGTGGAGACCATAGCACTGGCAACACTTTCCAAAGAGCGGTACGGCAAAGTACGTCTTTGGGGCTCTCTTGGGTTCATGGGGATTGCACTGTGGCTGGGCAAGGTGCTCTCCTCTCCGCAAGAGGCACTCTACTATCTCTCAGCAATGACATTTCTAACCATGATATCTGGCATGATGGTCATTCGTTACGACAGCACAGCACATGCATCAGCACAGGATGATGCCTCCTTCTCTTTAACACGATACTGGGCATTTTGGATCTCTGTCTTTTTAATGCAGGTTGGCTTTGGCGGTTTCTACAACTTTTTTACCATTTATGAAACAGCACACGGTATCTCCCTGGAAATGACAAGCTGGATGTGGAGCTTCGGTGTTATCTGCGAAATTGTTATGCTCTACTTTCAAGCGCCGCTGCTCCAAAAAAACCTTCTTGTCATTTTACAGTTTGCCACACTGGTCACGGCATTGCGCTGGCTGATACTCTATCTCTTCCCTGACTCTGTGCCGCTGACCTTCGCTTCACAATCGCTGCATGCTGTCAGCTTCGCTCTATATCATACTGCCGCAATCACATACGTTTTCTCGCTTTACACGCAAAAGAAACTTGCGCAGCAATTCTTTTTGGGGATTGCATTTGGTTTGGGCGGTTCCGTAGGTGCTGTGCTTTCCGGGAAACTCTACGGAGAGTACCTCTTCCTTATCGAATCGGCCATTACGCTTGCTGCTTTCATCGCGCTTTACATACATGCTCAACGAAAAAAGGAAAAACAATGAAACATAAGATACCCGCGGTCATATTCGCCGGAGGGAAAAGCTCCCGTATGGGAAAAGATAAAGCGCTGCTGCCGTTTGGTACACACGCCTCATTGACAGCCTACCAGTATTTCAGGCTCGAACAGATTTTTGATACCGTATATGTCAGCAGCAAAACAAAAGATTTTGGGTTTGATGCACCAATCATCAGCGATCTGTACCCAGACTACTCCCCTATGGCAGGGCTTGTATCTGTTTTTGAGTCGCTCGATGCAGAAAGATGTTTTATTCTCAGTGTTGACGCACCATTCGTCACCGAAGAGATCATCGCTGCCCTGATGACCGCAGATACCGACTGTGATGCCGTTATCGCACGAAGTCACGGAAAAGTGCAGCCGCTTTGCGGTATATACAGCCGCTCCATTCTGCCAAGAGCAAAAACAGCACTGCAGCAAGGACTTCATAAAATGGGCATTCTTCTTGCAGAGTCACATACGGTCTATGTTGATTTTGACGAGGAAGATGCGTTTATCAACATCAACCGCCCTGACGAATACAAAAAAGCGCTACGCCTTCTTGAAGTGTAGGCTCACCCCGTTTTCAAGCATCTGTATCATCAGCTTTTTAGAGAAAAAGATAAACTTTTCAAAAAGCGTGCTGTGATACTTGTCTTTATGATATATCATCAGGAAATCACGCTTACACTCAAAATTTTTAACCGGAACACGGTAGAGTTTCTCGTCTGCCAGCTCATTTTCGACAGATATCTTTGAAATACAGGTAAGACACTCGCGATTCATCAGAATACTCTTAATAGACTCAGTATGTCCAAGCTCAAAGAAGATATTCAGATCATCCACCTTCTCTTTAATGTAGTTAAGGAACACCTCGCGTGTACCGGAACCTTTTTCCCGCAGTACCCACCGTTTCTCTGCCAATTCATCGATATAGCATGGTTTTGCAAACGGTTTGTGGGAGGTTACAATAATCAGCTCATCAACCCCGATCTTCTCTTTGATAATATCGGATCCGCCAACGAAACCTTCTACAAAACCGACATCGATCTGTCCATTCTGTATCATCTCGGTGATCTCTTTGGTGTTTCCTTCTTTAAGTGTGATCTTCACATCAGGATAAGAGCTCATATAACTGCAAATAATCGAAGGCATCAAGTAGTCAACGATCGTCGTACTCGCCCCAACCCTGATCATTCCCTTGTTTTCCGAGTTCTGAAACTCATACTCTATATCCGACAGCCTCTTGAACAGTGGATCGATCTCTTTGTAAAATGCCCTTCCCACCTCATTGAGTACCAATTTTTTATTGATACGGTCAAAGACCGGACGCCCCAGAATATTTTCAAGCTCTTTAATAGACATGGAAATGGCGGACTGACTGAGGTTCATGGACTTGGCAACATTGGTCAAATGTCCAGACTCCACAACATTGAGAAATATCTCCATTTGTCTGAGGGTTAGCTTCATAGTTCACTCACTTTTATTCGAAAAAATTTATTATGGCTGACGATAATTTTGATTTTACTATTATATCAAAAATATGGTACAATTCCAAAAATTTTATCAGTTTTTTTTAATAAATCCAACTTATGAGGTAAGAATATGGCATTTTCTCCAGAAAATCGCAAGGGTACACTCAGCGGTATCCTTTTTGTTGCAATCTTTGCAGCAGGTGCAACCTACATTGCAGGGCTCGGTCCTGTCAAAGCGTTGGGGCTTTCTCCCCTGGTCATCGGTATCGTTATGGGTATATTCTATGCCAATACACTGCATAACAAGATGCCTGTCGAGTGGCAAAGCGGTATTACCTTCTCCGCAAAGAAGATCCTTCGTTTTGCCATCGTACTGTATGGTTTCCGTCTTACATTCCAGGAGATCATTGCGGTTGGTCCTGACGGGTTCCTCGTCTCTCTGACCATGCTGACGAGCACATTGATACTCGGTTCCATTCTGGGATACAAAGTCTTCGGCATGGAAAAAGACACTTCCATCCTCACCGCTTCAGGTGCAGCCGTCTGTGGTGCCGCTGCGGTACTGGCAACAGAACCGGTACTCAAATCAGAAGAGTACAAAGCTGCTATCGCCGTCTCTATGGTCGTACTTTTTGGTACCATTTCTATGTTCCTCTACCCTATTCTCTATACGGGTATCATTGAACATGCAACAGGTTTCCTGCATATGACCGCACGTGAATTTGGTATCTACACCGGCGGTACCATCCACGAAGTGGCACAGGTTGTCGCCGTTCCAGCTTCCGTTCCCGGTTCTCCAAAAGAGATGGCAGATGCTGCCGTTATCGTTAAAATGACCCGTGTCATTCTCATTGCACCAATGCTTATTGTGCTTGGGCTCTATCTTGCATGGGATGCCAAGCGTACAGGCGGAGAACACAGCGGTAAGACAAAACTGGTTATTCCATGGTTTGCAGTTTACTTCATTATGGTAGCCGGATTCAACTCACTGCACCTGCTGCCTGAGACACTGGTACACACCATCAACCAGATCGATACCTTTCTGCTGACCATGGCAATGACCGCACTGGGAATGGGTACGATCTTCAGCAAGTTCAAAGGGCTCGGTCTTGCGCCGCTATACACCGCACTGGGTATGTTCGCATGGCTGGTCATCGGCGGATTTGTTGTCACTAAATTCATTGTAGAGGTACTCTAAACTCCTCGTTTCTCTTGCTCCAACGCTCTGCGTTGGAGCGCACACTCACCTCTTTTCGGTCATAATTCATATATACTCTCCCGCAATGCTGACTATCTTTCACTGTTGGCACGTAAGCAATAACAGATGATTACACTTTTGTGTTGCTCTGGACCTGTTTTATATCTGCAGGATACACAACGAGTAGGACTTACTGCTACATAAAGTCCTTTTCAAGAAAAACGATATATACAATTTCGACCGGACTGCTTAGCCTTGTATAGTGCTTGATCTGCTTTTTTGAAGAGCGTTGAAACATCACTATTTGCCTCTGAAACTGCAATACCTATGCTTATCGTACACACAAACTGCTCTTCATCCACTACATCAATGTTCATCTCTTCGGCTGATGAACGCAACTGTTCTGCAAGTTTCAAAGAAGCCTCTCTATCCGTATCTGGCAAAAGTATGCCAAATTCCTCTCCGCCAATACGCGCTACGATACCTGCGGCTCCTACCTCCTTGGCAAAAAGTGCAGAGAGCGATTTTATCACCTCATCTCCAACAGGATGTCCATATTGATCGTTAATTGATTTAAATCTATCGATATCTGCAATCAGAAGTCCCAGTGATGTCCCTGATGCTTTTGCATGCTCCAAAAGATTGTGAAATGTCTCCATAAAATATCTTCTGTTATAAAGTCCACTAAGCATATCGGTATAGGAAAGACGCTCAAGTGATTTTTCCATCTCATATCGATGACGATAATTTCGGGCATAAAAGTACTGTATAATAATCGCTATCGACGCAGCTGGCCAAATCAGTACAGCATAGTTTGCCTGCTGAAAACCATTGACAAAACCTGCCTCTGCAAAGAGCTGAGGGAAAGCAGCGACAATCATAATGCTGATGATATTGATCCAAAGAGGAAAAGCCTGAAATGCAATAGGCGGCAGAAGCATGTAGAACATAAATCCGGCGATACCATATATCATACCCTTCTCAAGATGTGTCAAAATGAGAAGATAGTCTACCAGAGTAAGCAGTGTGAAAAATAGTGCAAGCCAGCCAAGCATATAAGGGTTCTTCCACTTTCTCAGCAATACATATTCTATAAGAAGAATGAGAAAAAAACACCGAAATCCTATCGTCTCTTTAGCGCCTACAGGATCGGTAATATAGTCCCATATCCAAAGTATAACACCAAGAAAAGCACCAAAAAGAAAAACATTTGCGGTAAAAAGACGATGGTCTTTGAATTTTTTGTATATAAGCCCTTTTGATTCATCTATTTTCAAACTATGCCACCATCTGTTCAAGACAACAAACATATCTACTCTCCTTCTTCCTTTAATTATAACACATAGAAGAAGCTAAACCGCAGACCAATAGAAAGTGTTTGGAGTTAAAATAAAATGCAACGGCTTAAATGAGAAGTGAAATATACCGATGATTTGAATGGGTGTTATGTTTTTAAAGTGGTGGCCACGAATGGACTCGAACCATCGACCACTACCATGTCAAGGTAGTGCTCTACCAACTGAGCTACGCGACCACATATTTTGTAGGTGGGAATTATATATGAAAGAAGCTTAATAAACGACATAGAGGCAGGATTACCAAAGCAAAAAAGGTTTTTTGACGCTATTGACATTTCAAACGACTCTCTGCTATAATGCAAAAAAGTGCCAAAATGGCACAGATAAAAGGATTTTGATGACTACAAAAACTCCTCGCATTACGGCTCGTGTAGATGTAGATACCCAGGAGCTTCTGTCAAAAGCAGCCGCTGTTTCAGGCATATCGAGTATCAATGCTTTTGTATTGAACGCTGCGATAGAAAAAGCGAAAAAGATTATGCAAAAAGAGCACACACTAAAGCTCAGTGCCAGAGATGCCATGCTTTTTGTAGATGCACTGGATGCACCACAGGTCAATCCAAGATTAAAACAAGCTGTCAAAAACTATGAGACCAAAACACAATGAGAAGCGTCGTCCTTGACAGAAAGAGGCATGACAGAAAATCTTTTGATTGCGGGGTGAAAGCACTTAACAACTACTTGCAACTGATGGCAGGTCAACATGCAAGCAGAGACAATACCCGAACATTTGTTTTGGAAGATGACAACAATCCAAGCGTGATCATAGGCTACTATACGCTGACGATGATAAGCATAGACCTAACAGCACTCCCCGCAGACTTGCAGAAAAAACACCACAATGTACATTCAGCCGGTCTCATAGCACGTCTGGCAGTAGATAAAAAATATAAAGGGAAAGGGTTTGGAGAGTGGCTGCTTGTGGATGCATTGAAAAAATTGCTGCATGCCAGTGACAGTGTGGCTTTTCCTTTTATTGTCGTTGATGCCAAGGACGGGGCGGTTGATTTTTACAAAAAATTTGGTTTTGTGCCTTTTCTTGATGCAAAGCATAGACTGTTTATCACAGTTGACAGCGTAAGAAAGGGATTTTAGTGTTTACTTGTTCTCTGTGCTTGGAACGGGAGCAAAGAATTGTTATTGTCACCTCCCCTATGCTTGTGCTCCAATTTGAAAAAGGGCATCACTTATGCTCATGTACAGCAATGCCCTGCCTATTCATCGATTTTACGACTTAGCGTATCAATCACCGATCCGTTTAAAGGTCTCACCGAATCCTTCAAAACCACTGACCGTCCCGTCCGGTTCAATTTTGAATTTTAGAAATTCACGGGTAGCCGGGAGGTACTCCGTAACAAAAGTGTCCAAATGCCAATGGCTTAGCGGTAGGTTATGCCGAGATGAGACCAGATGCAGCGTATTGCCAGAACGGGTAATCGTAAGTTTTCCGATTGCCGGGCTTTCATACCGTCCTGTGTAACGATCCAGCGGCAAGCTCGGTTTAGTCGATGGCAGCCGTTTCTTCTGCAACACTTGCCATTGAGCCTCCTGCTGTTTGTGGCGTTTTTCGTAAAGATCAAAGACCTTACCGTTCCAGTCAATGCGGGCATTGGCAGGGCGGTTGTCCATGACTTCCCAGAGCAATGCGTGGCGCAACTCAGCGCTGCTGAGATTGATGAGTGCGACCACTCCTCTACCCTGTTCGCGATCCAGTCCGATAATAGCACTGAAACCGGTCAAGCTGCCGGTGTGGTAATCGATTTGACGTCCTTGAAAATCCTCTTGGAACCAACCCAGACCGTAGCTTGTCCAGTGGGGCTTGGTAAGTTCTGCGGTAGGGTGAAAATCGGCGCGAGCGATCAGCATTTGAGGGGTAAATATCGTCTTGAAGCTTTTTTTGGAAAGCAGACGCTTGCCGTTTGCGGTCACTCCGCCACGCAACATAAACTGTGCCCACAACGCAAGATCATGTACGTTTGACCATACTGAGCCTGATGAGTCGACAAAATCATCGGGCAAATCCCAATCTGCCTTGTGAAGTTTTCCATTTAGGTAGTAATAGGGCGTGACACGGGAATATCCTTTTGGAATTTCACCGCGATAGCCAAAGGTTTCATTCATTCCGATAGGATGCCACAGATGTTCACGCAAAAAGTGATCCCAACGCTGACCGCTGACACGCTGGATGATTTCTCCCAGCATACCATACATGGTGTTGTTGTAGATAAAACGCGAACGCAGCCCGGCTTGTGGTTTGACCCATGCAAGGTGCTTAAACTGCTCTTTCAGCGGCATGGCGTAAAAATAAGACCAGAAGTCCGTACGCGGCAGACCGGTACGGTGGGTCATAAGGTCACGTACTGTGACCTGCTCAGTAAGCATAGGATTGCTAAAATGCACTTCCGGCAGGTATTTTGAAACTGGGTCATCAAGGGAAAGCTTACCCTCGTCCACCAATATCATCACTCCGGCATCGACCATGTTCTTGGTGTCAGAACAGATGGCAAACAGAGTATGCTCGTCTACAGGCTTGCCATTGAGAGTAGCGGTCTTTCCAAAGCCCTGCATGAACAGAGTCTTCTCCTTGGAGACCACCCCCACCGCCATGCCCGGCACATGCCACAGATCCATGCCGCGTTTGACGAATCCGGACAGATCCTTGGGTAAGGGCTGTGCAGCCACAGCCAAACTGGAGATGAAAAGCAAAAAGAGTACGAGCAGATGCCGCACATAGCGAAAGAAAGTGTACATTGACTGACTCCTGAGTATGATGTTTTACGGAACAGACTTTTCTGTCTGTCATTGTATCACCTTCAAATTATGAAGTCAAACTACACAAAATCCCCAAATAAAAAAAGAGGTTATTTCTTCTGACACACCCAGCTGCTCTCTTTGCATAGACGATCCAAATAGCGCTGTGCTTCTGTCTGCCCGCTTTGGAGTGCGGCACGCAGATTGTCGTAGGCTTTCAGCTTGTCAGGGTTGATGCCTTCACCCCATGCGTACAGGATGCCAAGGTTGAGCTTGGCATTTGCGTCACCCATCTCTGAGGCTTTTTGGAAGTAGGAGAAGGCACGGTTTGTGTCTTTCTTGACTCCTTCTCCTTTAAGGTAGAGCGCGCCAAGGTTGTTGTACGCCTCTTTAATGCCGTTTTGTGCCGCTTTCTCGTACCAGTAGCGTGCACGCTCAAGTGCGTGGGGATCTTTTGTACCCATCGCATGGTAGAGACGGGCAAGGTTGTACTGTGCCGCAGCGACATTCTGCTTAGCTGCTTTTTCATACCAAGTCATCGCTTTGGTCAGATCCTGCTGTGCACCCTGCCCCTTGGCATACATCAGCCCGACATTGAACTGTGCTTTCGCGTCACCGTTCTTGGCAAGCATGTAAAACCCGTTAAGCGCTTCAATGTAGCTGCCTTTTTTGTAGGCTTCCATCGCATTGTCAAACTCTCCGGCTCCCAATAGTGACAGAGCAAGCAGCGTACCTGCCAGCAGCCTCATACCATGTTTTCTCATATCAGTGTCTCCGCAATGAATGTCTTGGTTACTTTGCCGCCAAAGCGGTATACCCCGTCTTCATAGCTGACATAGAGCTCGTCCCCGCTTTTGGGGTGTACACGTATCTGGTCGAGCACACGCCCCTCTTTGTGGTTGCGAATGAAACAGGCGACCATCCCTGTTCCACAGGCGAGGGTCTCATCTTCTACCCCACGTTCATAGGTACGTACATACATGGCATCATCCGTTACTTTACAGATATTGACATTGGCATTGTACTTCTCTCTGAGCCTGCGCATCTGGGCGATATCAAAAGTGTCGATGTCGTCACGTACCGCTACCAGATGCGGTACACCGGAGTCTATCAGCCACCAGTTCTCACCATCCTCTTCAATATCGGTACGGATAATGCGCGGTGCAACCATGTCGCTGACCACATAGACGCCGTTAATGGTAGCACGGATCACCCCTGCACCGGTAAGGAATTCTGCTTTGCCATCTTTGCAGATGCCCTTTTCATGCGCGAAGTGTGCCACTGCACGGCTGGCATTGCCGCACATTGCCGCATAGGAGCCGTCGGCATTGTAGAACTCCCATTCAAAGTCATACTCCGGATGCGGCAGCACCACGACCATACCGTCTGCACCGACACCGTTTTGGCGGTGGCAGAGCTTTTGTGCCAGCGCGCTCCTGTCTGCCTTCTCCTGTGCAATGAAGATGATAAAATCATTGCCGTTGGCGGAATATTTGGTTACGGTCATGCAAACTCCTTCAAAATCGCCTCTTTTGCTTTTTCGTATTCTACCCTAAGTTGGGTTTGGTCTTTACTGTTGTCGATGACATAGTCTGCCAGATAGCGCTTCTCTTCAATGTCTATCTGCACAGCAAGCCGCTCCAGTACCGCTTCCTTTTCAAGACCGTCACGCTGCATACATCTTTCTATCTGGAGAGATTGCGGTGCATAGACTACCAGCGTACGTCCAATGGGATAGCGTCTGCCCTCAAAAAAGAGCGGTATGTCCACAATGTAGGGTTTGCTTTTGGCATCTTCCTTTTGGGCTCGTTCTTCAATACGCTGATAGATCAGCGGATGCAACAGTGCTTCGAGTCTTTTGCGCTCTCTTGGTTCAGCAAAGACAATCGCCCCAAGCCGTTTTCTGTCCACCTTGCCATCCTGTACCACCTCATCACCGAACATCTGTGCAACCGTTTGAGCCTGCTCATCCAGCATATCATGGGCAATTTTGTCCGCATCTATTACCGTAAAACCATCCTCTTCAAACATCTTGGCGACCGAACTTTTACCTGTCGCAATACCGCCGGTCAGTGCCACCGCATACGCAAACGCCATCGTTACCACCTTTTATACGATTGCAACTGCATCTTATCGTAGTGATAGACATCGTCTCTGAACTGAAGTTTCCCGTCATAGTCGACCCATGCTGTCAGGTAGATGATGTCAACCGGTACCTTCTCTTTAAGACGCAGATAGACATTTTTTTTGCCCTGCAAAATCTCCTGCGATTTTTCAAAATCGACATTTTTTTCAAAAGAGGCAAAGGTCTTGAGCAGTTCTCTTGGCTTCTCCAGCCGCACACATCCGTGGCTGAAGGCACGTTTGGGGCGTTTGAAGAGCGGTTTGGTCGGTGTATCATGCATATAGACCGAAAAACGGTTCGGGAAAAGAAACTTCACTTTACCCAACGCGTTTTTGTACCCCGGCACCTGCGCGAAGCGGTAGGGTACTGTTTTGGAGTAGCGGTACTGCGACCAGTCCACTGATGCAGGGTCTACCTTGTGTGCATCTTTTCCCCACCCTGTGTAAACCTCTATATTCTCCTTTGCCATAGCATGCGGATTGCGCAGTAGTTTTGGGATCATCTCTTTTTGGATAATGCTTTTGGGCACATTCCAGTAAGGGTTGAGCACGATCATCTCAACCTCATCGGAGAAGATAGGGGTCGGATGATTCGGTTTTCCGGTGATCACCTTCATGGTGTCTATCAGCTTGCCGTCCTGTTCAAAATAGAGTCTGAAAAACGGAATATTGATAATGATATGTCTGTGCGGCTGTCTTGGATTGAACCATTTGATACGGTCAAGGTTCAGACGCAGGATGGTAATACGGCGGGAGACGGGAATGTTCAATACCCTCAGTGTTGCCGGACCGACCACCCCGTCATCTGCCAACCCGTTTCGGCGCTGAAAGTGTTTGACCGCCTCCACAAGACAGCGGTCATAGCTGTCATCTTCACTGCTGTCGCTGCACCCGACATAATCTCCTGTCACCTTCAGGCGTTCACGCAGTGCATAGACACCACGGTCACGCATTCCCGGTTTCAATGTCTTCCCAAGTGATACATGCTTCCATCCACCCTTCTGCTGAAGCTTCAGGTAGTGTGCCAGCGATTTTTGCAGTGCCTTGTAGTGGTAAGCTGTCGGTACTGCTTTTTTCAACATCGCATACATATCTTGTCCCAACATCGCCTTTTCCGCCATAGCGATGGCATCGACCTTGGGACGGTGCAGTTCCCACTCCGTACTGACATCGTTGACAATCAGGTTGGCAATGCGTGCCCTAAAGGCTCCCCAGTTGATACTCCCAAAATAGGCGTAGTTGACATAGGCTTCATAGAGCAAAGAGATTTTAAACTCCATTTCCATTCGCTTCAAAAAGTTTCCCGGTACACCATAGAGCGCCTGTGCTTCCTGTTCAAGATGGCGGGCATCATAATAGAGCCGACTTTTGGAATCCAGCGTCTCGTCCTCTTTCATCGTACGAAACAATCCTTCCGCGGCCGGAGAGAGCTTCTTTTCCTGCATCCATATAGGCAAAAAGAGTACCCTTTTGTAAAGTCGCTTTAGAAAACTTTTGGAAGGTTGCGGCTTTAAGGAGTTAAAGATCACCGCCGTCGCATGCTCTTCATAAGCAAGTTTGTTCGCAAAAAGCAAACCGCTTTGCAATATCCATATTGCCATCACTGCACCAAGCCAGGTATGTACTCCCTTGCGCCATCGCTGCATCATCTCACCTTATTGTTTATATTTGCCAATAATTATACCCAAATCTAAAAACAGAAAACTTACAAAACCCATACTCACATCGTTGCTCTATCTGCGACTACATCGTGCCCTTATCGAAGAAATGCTAAAATGAACCTATGCACTTTACATTCGCCTCTCCCTGGTTTCTGCTGTTGCTGCTGCTGATACCCTGCTTCATCTGGTGTCGCAACTACAGCAGACGCTTCTACTTTTCAAAAACAGCATGGGCAGGCACAGAAAGTCCGGTATTTTCTGCCGATACGTGGCTGAAGATCCTCGCGTTTTCTCTGATGGTCACTGCCCTTGCCGGACCGTTTGTCTATGAAAGTGAAGGGCACGCAACGAAGAAAGGACGAGACCTTGTCCTTGCTATCGATGCATCAGGCTCCATGGCACAAAGCGGATTTGATGAAAAAGACCGTTTCAAAACCAAGTATGAAACGACCATTGCATTGGCCAAAGCTTTTATTGAACACCGGTATGATGACAACATCGGGGCAGTGGTGTTCGGCACATTTGCCTATACCGCTTCACCACTCACCTATGATCTCAAAGCCCTGTCCGATCTGATTGGAATGACAAATGAAGGCATTGCCGGAGAGAGTACCGCTATCGGGGATGCTATCATGCAGTCTCTGCGCACCCTCTCTTTTGGGAAGGCGAAACAGAAGGTGATCATCCTCATCACAGACGGCTACCACAATGCCGGAAGCCACTCTCCCAAAGAAGCAGTTGCAGAAGCGAAAAAACAGGGAGTCAAGATCTACACCATCGGCATCGGCAGCAAACGTGACTATGACAGCGGGCTGCTTGAGACCATTGCCAAGGCTACCGGTGCAAAAAGCTACGGTGCGCTGAATGCCGATGCGCTCAAAGAGGTTTTCAGTGATATCGCGGCACTTGAGCCAAGCCAGATTCGCGGAGAGAACTACCTCAACAAACGCCTCCTGATCTTCCTGCCGATACTCGGGGCAATGCTGATCATACTTTGGCTCTTTTGGAGAGAGGAGGCATCGGCATGAGTCTGCTCTATCCGCAGCTGTTGTGGCTGTTCATACCGCTTATACTGCTTGGATACTACCATAGACCGCTTGGTATGCACAAACGTGTCCATTGGCTCATCCTTGCCCTGCTCCTTCTGGCTCTTGCAAGACCACAGTTGCAAAAAGGTATTCAGAAGGCGCAGGTGCAGGCACACGATATCATCATCGCTCTGGATGTTTCCTACTCTATGCGTGCACAGGATATCAAACCGGACCGCTATACCTTTGCACAAAAGACCATCGATGCACTTCTCTCCCAAAACAGCCGTGACAACATGATGCTCATTGCTTTTACCACCAATCCGCTGCTGCTCTCTCCTCCTACAACAGACCATGCCATTGTCCGTACAGCACTGCACGCACTCAACCGGGACAACATCCTGACCAAAGGTACCTCTTTGCAAAAACTCTTTGCCAAGATCGCCTCCATGCCAAAGGTCAAAAGGGAACTTCTGCTCATTACCGACGGGGGTGAAGAACAAAATCTGGAACACCTTACTGCAGCACTTGCATCTTCTCCCGTACACCTTACCGTCCTTGCCATGGGAACGCAAAAAGGTGCTACGATTCCCAAAAAAGACGGCACTCAATTGACAGACAAAGAGGGGCATCTTGTCGTCTCACGCATCAACCCGATCCTCAAACAGCTCAGTCAGGCTGTAAATGGTCACTACATCGAACCACAAAGCTCACCGGAAACAACGGCAGAAGCGATCGAGAAAGCATTCGCCTCCGCAGAGGATGTTTCACATACTGTCACCAAAAAACGCTATCACTACACAGAGCTCTATCCGCTGCCGCTGCTGTTTGCACTGCTGCTCTTTTTCATGTTGCATACACGGGCGTCCAAGTATCTTCTGCTGCTCTTTTCACTTCTGGGTATTTCGGCACAGGCCTCACCGCTTGACCTTTACTATCTGCATGCCGCCTACAACGCCTACAATAAAGGAAGGTATCATACCAGTGCAAAACTTCTTGAAAAAAGCGAAACCGATTCGCTTCAACGCCGCTACACACTTGCTTCAATACACTACAAAAAGGGAGACTACAAAGGTGCTATCGCACTCTACCGTTCCATCAAAACCCGTTCCATGCCGCTTAAGCAGACACTTCTTTACAATATTGGCAATGCCTACGCCCATCTCAAAGCATACGATAAAGCCAAAATGTACTATACTAAAGCATTACAGTTGGGAAGTGATGCCGATGCACTGCACAATCTGAAACTGGTCGTACTGTTGCAGCACAACAGCAAACAGGCACAGGGGCGTTCCCTTCCCAAACCGCAGGGAGGCAGTCCGTCAGCGGCAGTACAGGTCAGTGAAAAAGACCAAAAAAGCCAAGAGAAACAGGAGAGTTCGGGTTCTGGTTCCGGTGGAGAGAACAGCAGGCACACCAAGGAACATGCCAAAAAGAAACAGCGGCTCCTTATGGACAACAAACCGCAAAAACAGCCACTTGGCTCAAAGGTATATGAACTGATCAATAAAGGATATATCCGTGAAACACAGCCTTGGTAAGATAGGGATCATACTGCTGCTGGTATTGTCGCTGCATGCGGAAGATTTTACTGTAAAGATGCATGCCGATACCCTCTCCCCCTATGTGAAAGAGCCTGTTCTGCTCTCAGTCGACTTCAACCAGACCAACCCAAAACCTATCCTGCTTTTTCAATTTTCCATTGTACCCAACACCGACTACCGCATACATCAGATCTATGCACGGCATGATGATACACTGCACCATGCCCACCAACACAACCTCTATGAGATCTATCCGCTGCGCTCCGGAGATATCAACATTACATTCAAGCTTATCAAACGTGTCACCAATGATGACAAAGTGCGCTATTATTCATCAGGAGACCGTGATGACTTTAAAAAACTTGAGACCACAGACTACCCGATCTCTCTTGCTCCGCTAAAGCTGCATGTCAAACCCCTGCCCAAGGGGACACAGCTTGTGGGCAATTTCAAACTTGACGTTAGCCTGAAACAAAAAAAAGCAGATGCCTATGCACCTATCCCCCTTAAAGTCACCATTTCCGGTAATGGTTACCCGCCGGTACTGCCGCATATTATAACGCCTGACAAGTCTTTCACCCTTTTTAGTGAAAAACCGATTGCGCACATCCGTCATTCACAAGATGGGACACACAACACTGTCATCTACCCTATGGCGATCTCCGCAGCACACTCTTTCACTCTTCCGGAAACAACCCTTCAAGCATTCAACCCCAAAACAGAACGCAGCTACAAACTGACTATCCCTGCCGAACCTATCACCATCACGCCTGTTGACAAATCAACCCTCGTTGACAAGGTTGACAACCCCAAACCGTTGACAGTCAACTGGCAGTGGTTATACCCCCTGCTGGGATACCTCAGTGCGTTTATCGCAGGATTTGCAACCGCATGGCTGATGAAACAGCGGCGCAAGAAAACCCGTATGCAGACCCATCCCCTCAAAGCGAAGATAGATGCATGTGCAGATGAAAAAGCCCTGCTGGCGCTGCTCATGGCACAGGGAGACAAACGCTTTGAAAGCGTTATTGGCAAACTGGAAGCAAGCCTCTACGGCGACCAAAACCAGACACTCAAACAACTCAAACAGGAAGCAAAGGAGCAACTCTCATGACAACGACCATCATGCAACTCAAAACCGAACTCTCCAAGGCGGTCATCGGACAGGAAGCGATGATCGAAGGGCTGCTCATCGGGCTGCTGTGCGAAGGGCATATTCTGGTAGAAGGGGTGCCCGGCCTGGCAAAGACTACCACTATCAATGCACTCTCCCGTGCCATTGGGCTGGACTTCAAACGTATCCAGTTCACCCCCGACCTGCTCCCCTCCGACATTATCGGTGCACAGATATACAACCCCAAAGAGCACACCTTCAGCATCAAAAAAGGACCTCTTTTTACCAATCTGCTTTTGGCAGATGAGATCAACCGTGCGCCGGCAAAGGTACAGTCGGCGCTGTTGGAGGTAATGCAGGAACAGCAGGTGACCATTGGAGATGAGACCTTCCCTCTGGAGCATCCGTTTCTGGTCATGGCAACCCAGAACCCCATTGAGCAGGAGGGGGTCTACGCCCTGCCCGAAGCACAGCTTGACCGTTTCATGATGAAACTGGTCGTCACCCACAACGATGAGGCACAGGAGCTTGAGATCATGCGCAAAGGAGCGACCAAAAGCTTTGGCGAAGTCAAGCAGGTATTCGACAAAGAGGCGCTCTTTGCACTGCAAAAGCAGCTTGAAACGATCCACATAGACCCCGAACTCGAACAGTACATCGTAAGCCTTGTCTCCGCCACACGCAACCCGGAGAAGTTTGGTCTGGAGGGTGTTGCTGCTGACATCATGTACGGTGTCAGCCCCCGTGCCTCCATCGACCTCTACAAAGCTTCCCGTGCCAAAGCTTTCCTGCGGGGCAACGACTATGTCAGTCCTGCTGATATCGGCTATGTCATCCATGATGTACTCCGCCACCGCATCGTACTCAGCTATGAAGCAAGGGCCAAAGGCATTCAGAGTGATGAGATCATTACCAAGATCGTTGAAGCGGTGCCGGTACCGTAGGAAGTAGGAAGTAGGAAGTAGGAAGTAGGAAGTAGGAAGTAGGAAGTAGGAATGATAATACGATGTAAGCTTTTGTCAACCTTGGTCAATAAAAATATTGCGCTGTTATTGCTTTCTCGTAGGGTGCGTAATCACGCACCATTGAGACGCATGACAACCAAACATGCTTATATTACAAACGGTTTGAAGGTGCGTGCCTACGCACCCTACATATTCTCTCTTGTCAATCAAAGCATTGCGCAGCAATGCATACAACAACTCCTAACTCCTACCTACTACCTCCTCACTAAATCGGAGCTCAAAAAATGAGCACCGATTTCCGAGCGCTCCAGCTCAAAGCCCGTCATCAGGTCTATACACTGCTCAGTGGGCACAACCTTTCTCGTCTGCATGGGGAAGGGTACGATTTTGCGGAGCTTCGGGAGTATCAGATGGGGGATGATATCCGCAAGATCAACTGGACCATTACGGCAAAACTGGGAAAACCCCACATCAAAGAGCTGCATGCAAGCAGAGAGCTCTCCGTGGTGGTGGCAGCGATGATGGATGGCGGGGTCTATTTTGGGGAAGAGAATGCCAAACAGCAAACCATCACCGAAACTGCTATGCTGCTTGGGTATGCCGCACAACACGGCGGAGATCTCTTTACCGGTATTGCCTATCTGCCAGACCAGACAGTCACGACACCGCCGACAAAACAGCTCTACCACATTGAACAGTTTACACAGAAGCTCTATGAAGCTTCGCTTTTGCATACAGCGCTTGAAACCAACACCGCACTGCGCAACCTTTTTGGCAGGCTCTACAAACCTTCTTTGCTTTTTATCATTGGTGATTTTCTCGAAGAAGCAGATCTCTCACTGTTGGCACAGCGACATGAAGTCATTGCTGTCATTATACGGCACAGAGAAGAGGACTTTCCCAGAAAACTTGGAGAGGTGCTGCTGCATAACCCCAAAAACGCAAAAGCGCACAAAACCTTTTTCGCCAAAAAGAGCATACAGCGCTACACAGCACACCGAGAGGCACACGATGCGAGACTTGCCGAGCACTTTGCCCGCTACGATATCCGATCGGTCAAGATCTATACCGATGAATCACCGCTAAATAAGCTTCTACCGCTGTTTAGGTGATCAGAGTCCGAAGCTTTTTAACAGTGCACCCGCCTCTTTGCCCCACTTCTTTTCAACTTTCTCTTCAAGTTTTTTGCCGTACTGCGCTTTGATGGTACTGCCGGCATCAAGAACAAACCTTGGCTTGTCTGTGCTGCCAGAGATCTTCCCCTAGAGCACCTTCCCTTCATAGAAGAACTTAACCCTGCCGCTTTGTGCTTTTGTACGTGTATTGATGTACCCCTGTGTAATGGTAATGCCACTGCGTGTCCCTTTTGCCTGAAGGGTATAGCGCACCTGATCGCCGTTGATATCGGCATGGTAATGGGTTTTTCGGAAAATAATACGCGAGGGGTCTTTCCCCAGTACTGCGGTGAGTACCTCGGTAAGCGGGCTGGGCTTGATTTGGAAATTTTTCAACATCAAATCGGCGTTGCCTCTTCTTGATACCGTGTCATACACCACCTTGCCGTCTGCCGTACCAAGAAAACGCGGAGGGTAGCCAAGCATACGCAAGAGTCTCTCCAAAGGCACATTGCCAAGATTCATAGTAAACCGGTTATGCTTGAGTACAAAAGTGATTTTGCCGCCAAGAGACGATGTCTCTCCGGTTGCACTCAGAACATCTTGCCGCTGCATCGCTTTCCCCTGAAGCTGCATTGCCCCGTAGAGTTTGCGTCCAATCAGCGGTTCAAGCGCTAAAAGAGAAGGCACCTTCAAGTCATAGTCCAGCGAAAGGTTTTGCTGTTTGAGTGCTGCGCGGATGTGCTGCAGACGCAGTGTACCCAGGGAACTTTGCAAAAGCCCTTCCGCCGTTGCGTGCCCCTGTTTCATGTTGGCATCAAACTGAAGCAGACCAATCTGCATTTTCAGGGCTTTACCCATAAGCTTTTGCATCGCTCTTGGCTGTGTAGAAAGGTGCTTCCCTGCAAGATGCAATGATCCGTCAAGGGTTGTGAGGTTGGCAATATCGGCTTTGAGATTGAGTCTGCCCTGAAGGGCTTGAGGGTATCCTGCCAGAGCAAGCAGCCTTTGTGCGTAGAGTCCGGCTGCATTCACATTAGCTTTGATACCGGCATAGTGAAATGCCACATGCTCTCCAAGCCCTTTGAGCGTGCCCTCTACCAAGATCTGTTTATCATAACCGAGTTTCCCCTCTGCCTCAAGGGCTTGATGCGACTTCACACCCAAGAGTGCCATATCTTTCATTCGCAATGCGTAATGGGTTGAGAGCTTCTGGGAGGCTGTCTCGTAACGCAGCTTTTTAAGAGTAAGGTCTGCGATGGTAGAGCGTAATGAAGCAGAGGAAAACAGCACCCCTTTTTGAAGTGTTCCTTCCGAATGGAGACTGAGCCGGTTGTGCAGCGGCAATTTTCGTTTCCATAAACGCGCTACGGTTTTAGCATGAATGCTGCCGTTGGTCACATCAATCAGATATCTCCCTGACTGTAGTGACATATCATTCAGATCGACAGTGCCATCGAGGTTCCCCTCAAGCAATGCCGGCTGCCGGGTCAATCTCAACAGTTTCGCTGCCGAGAGTGACTGCATCTTCAGGTGTACCTCTTTGCCCGCATCGAAACTGAGCGTGCCGCCAAGGGAGTGGCTTATACCGTGGATTTGAAATGCTTTGTCTTTGGCGGCAATGGTTCCTGTGGCACTGAATGCACCGGCGAGTTTGTTCCCGGTAACAATACGCATCTCTTTGGCTGCCATCGTATATTTTGAATGCAGTGCGTTGGTCTGTGTATTATACTGCCCCTCTGTCAGTGTTAGATGCAGCAGGTTGCTCTTTGCATGCGCATCAAACAGCACAAAAGCACCGTCAAGCTTTGCATCGGCACGCAGAGAAACACGGCTTTTGGGAGGGAGTGTGTAGCCATAATGCTTTTTGATGAGCGCCCTTTGCAAATAGGCATCTTTCACCCGCAGTTGCGCGGTACCCTTCGCACCTTCCGTTCCAATGTGCGGCATATGGATGGTCAGATCTGCTTTTCCCTTGATGATCGGCGGCTCTTTGGCAAGTACCAACAGCTCCGAAATGGAAAGTCCCTTGACGATCGCTTCAATATCTTTAGGCTCCCCTTTTTCAACGTAGACCTTATAGGCAAGCGGGGCATGGAGCGCATGCCCTTTGCCGTTTAGACGGATCATATCGGTAACGCCCCTGAACTTTCCGCCAATGTGAATGTTTGAGAGTGTTACCCCTTGATAGGTGAATGCTTTTGCCCTAAGAGCATACGCACCCGAAAAGGAGCGTTTCAACACATTGTAGTTTGAAACGGTACGAAAATGCAGCTGCCCATTGAGCCGTGCAGCCAGTGTGACCCTGCCTGGACGCAGCTTGAACTGCTCTATGGCAACAGGCATACCTGTTGCTTTTTCAAGACGTGACTGTATATAAGGGGCAAGAAAGGCGTTGCCGGCATCGCTGAAAATGTAAAGTGCCATCCCCAGCAGAAGCAGCAAAATAACCAGCAAAACAGAGAGAAAACGAATAGCTATACGGTTCATAATGCTATTATTTTACCCCTTTTGGCTTACACAAAGAGCAAAAAGGCAAAGACAATAAAGAGGATCACGTGCAGGAATCCCTCCAGCACATTGGTCTCTCCGTCATTGAAGTTGACCATGCTTACCAGCAGCGTCAAGGAGATGAGCATGGTCTGTACCGGTGTGAGAGAAAGGTTCAGTTCCAGCCCCATAAAGTAGGCCACCACGATCACGGCAGGGATGGTTAGCAGTACCGTTGCCAGGGAAGCACCCAGTGCAATATTGATCACTGTCTGCATACGGTTGTCTACCGCTGCACGTACCGCAGTGATCAGCTCCGGTGCTGCGGAAATCACCGCCACACCCACAGCACCGATGGCAAGCGGCAGCCCAAATGTCTCAAGTGTATTGCCCATAAAGACAGAGAGCAGCTCAGAGAGTACACCAATCACCACGATAGAGACAACCAAATTGAAAGCATGGTACCATGCATTGATCTCATGGTGCGGCGCTTCACATCTCTCCCCTTCCGGGCAGCTCTCACTCTGGTTGTACTCAAAGAAGTAGCGATGCGACTTCAGCTGTACACGCGTGAAGATGGTATAGAGCAGCAAAAAGACCACCACATTGAAGAGCATGAACTGCTGATGGTGGGCAGGATCGATAAACTCCGGCAACACCATCGCAATACCGATGGCAACCAGCAGCATCGAGAGGTAAGAGTTGGTCGAGTCGACATTGTAGGGCTGTTCGCCGTATTTCAACCCGCCAATGATCGCCGCAAGCCCAAGCAGCCCGTTGATGTCAAGCATGATCGCCGAGTAGATGGTATCTCTTGCCAGTACAGGGTTGTTTGCATGCATCATCATAATGACAATAATGACGATCTCCACAATGACCGCAGACATCGTCAGGATGAGTGTCCCATAGGGTTCTCCAAACTTCTCCGCAAGCATCTCCGCATGGTGTGAGACTGACATAGCCGCATAGATGATCACAGCAAACAGCACGCCAAGCCCGACAAGGTTGCCCAGAGTACTCTCTGTCAGCAGGTGCTCAAAATGCCCTATGAGCACAAATGCGGCAATAGATGCAAAAAGACTGTACTCTTTGAGAAACTGTTTGAGGATCGCCATCTTACTTCACAAGCTCCCAGTAGTCACTCTGCATGTCAACCTTGAACTTCCCCTCTTGCTTCATCACACGCGTATCGCCTGACTTCCATGCTTTTTTTACCTGCTTGAGCACCTTCTCTTTCTCTTTTTGTTTCTTGACATTCAGCGCCTTGAAGAGCTTTTTCATCCCCGCCCACTGCGGCGTGTTCTCCTGCACTTCCGTAACCTCTTCGGTCATGACATCAATGGCTTCAGGTGCGCTTTTCTGCTCGATCTGCTGCACGTAGAGCGTGCGCATCTCATGAAATGCTTCTTTGAGCAGGTCTATCTCGCCGCGAAGGGTGGTAGTGATCTGCTTGTTGGACTTTTTGAGATCTTTAACGGTACCTTTGAGTACAGCAATGGTTTCATCTTTTGCCGCTAGCAGCGCTTCATAGTCTTTTTGGGGTACCGCTTCGGCTCTTGGGGAAGGTTTTGATGCAGCAGGCTTTGTCTGGGGCTTTGCCGGTTGGGCAGTTTTGGGTGCATCGCTCTTTGGTTCCACCTCATCGGTATCGACAACGATGTACAGTTTGCCCTCCACATCCTTGGCTGTTAAGATGCCCCGTTTGATCTTCGCATAGACCGCCTGTCTGGAGATGCCAAGCTCTTTGGCATACTCTGCTGGTTTCATCAGCTTTTCCATTCCCTGCTCCAATGTATCAATGTTTGGTAAATCATAGCATAACTTTTATGAATTTTGGAGAGGAGGATGTGTGGGCTTGGGAAAGAGCTATTTTTGGGTACCGTCAAGCACCGGTACAAAGAGGCACGGTTCGATCGCCTCGGAAGTGATGCGTCCGTTCTTTTTGTAAAAACGGGTAAGTATATGATAGTTCTCGCTCTGCTCAATGGGAGCCAGCAGAATCCCGCCCTCTTTGAGCTGGTCAAACAGCACCTGCGGCACCTCTTTTGCCGTCGCAGAGAAGAGAATGCGCTCAAACGGGGCATACTGTTTCCATCCGCGCTGCCCGTCATCGAAACGGGTAAAGACATTGTGCATCTCAAGTGCACTGAAACGGCGTTTTGCCTCTTTGAGCAGTTCGTCAATGCGTTCAATGGTAAAGACCCGTCGGCATATCTTGCTCAAAATCGCCGCCTGATAACCGCTCCCGCAGCCTACCTCAAGCACCGAGTCCACCCCTTTAAGCTCAAGGTGCTGGGTCATCTTCGCAACAGTCAGAGGAGAGGAGATCCACTGGCTGGCAGCCAGCGGCAGCGCATCGAGTTTGTAGGAGAGGTGTCTAAACTCAGGCGGCACAAAAGCTTCTCTGTCCACTTCGAGAAACGCTGCTTTAACATGCGGATGCAAAGGGAAATGCTGCTCTATCTCGGCAACAAGATTTTGCCTGTTTCGTGCCTTGATCATATTGTGGTGATCCCCTGTCTGCTTATCTTTGACGGCATTCTATCGAAACTATGGTTAATCCATCACAATATAGCGTCGTATCTTCTTGATCTCTCTAAAATCAACGCTTCCCTCTATTGCCTCTTTGGTATCATCCATAACCACATCCCCGTTTGGAGAGATAATGGCTGAAGAGGATGCCATGTCACTGTCGCTGCTGTTGGAGACAATGACATAACACTGGTTCATTACCGCAAGTGCCTGAAAGAGGATTTCAAGGTGGCGTTTTCTTGGCTTGCCCCAGCGTGCGGGGACAAAGACCACATCGGCACCCTCTATCTGCTTCCATAAGTCCTTAAACCGCAGTTCAAAGCAGATAAGCAGCGCATACTTCACCCCGTCTATCTCAAAGGGTTTGATACGCTTCTTTTTGCCTGCTGTCAAATAGATGTCTTCATCCCCAAGCTTGAAAAGCTTTACCTTCTCCTGTTTGTGAACGATTTTGTGTCTGTGAATCACCACCGCCTGATTGTAAAAGAGTCCCTTCTCTTCGATCAGCAGGGTAAAGACAACGATCTGCTCACCGATCTCCTGCTTAAGCACCTTCAGGGCTTTGGCGGAAAATTTTGCTGCTGTTGCAAGGTGTTCATAGTCGTAAGCGGTCAGAAAGACTTCCGGAGCGACAATGATCTCTTTGTCCGCATGGCTTCTGATATGGGCAAGCAGCGTTTCAAGGTTGCTCTGGTAGCGTTTTTCAGAAGGAAGCTGCAGTGTTACTGCCGCCATAGGTGCACGTCTATGCAGCATACAGGCAGCCTTTAAAAGTCATCCAGATCAAGGCTTCCCTTGGAATAGTTGGTGACATTTCCTTCAAAGAAATTCGTTTTTTGATCATTGAATTTGGAGAAGTTGTCCACCCACTTAATAGGATGCTCGACATTGTAAAGCTTTTCGAGCCCTACCGCATGCAGTCTCTGGTCGGCAAGATACTTGATGTACTGTTCGATAATCTCATCAGTCAGCCCCAAAATCTGCCCCTGAGTAATGTAGGCACCCCATTCACTCTCCAGCTTCACAGCTGAACGGAACATCTCGTACACTTCATCGATCAGTTCTTTGGTGAAGAGTTCTGGACGCTCACGCTTTATGGTGTTGATCATGTTCTGAAAAATGAGCAGGTGGGTTACCTCATCACGCTGAATGAAACGGATCATCTGCGCAGAACCGAGCATCTTGTCTGCACGTGCCAACGTATAAAGATAGGTAAAGCCGCTGTAGAAATAGATACCCTCAAGGATCTGGTTGGCAAACATTGCTTTGACGATGTTTGTATCGGTCGGGTCTGCTGCAAGATCTTCATAGACTTTTGCAATGGCATCATTTTTGTGTTTAAGCTTCATATCGCGACGCCACAGCTCGTAAATTTCGTCGGTATTGGTAGAGATGGAGTCAACCATTACCGCATAACTTTGTGAATGCAGTGCCTCTTCAAATGCCTGACGCACCAAAATGAGGTTCACTTCCGGAGCGGTGATGAACGGATTGAGGTTGTCTATGATGTTGTTGGTTTGCAGCGAATCCATGAAGATCAGCTGTGCGAGCACCTTGTCATACGCCTGTTTCTCTGCATCGGTAAGATGTTTGTAATCGTTGACATCGCGTGTCATGTCCACCTCTTTGGGGAACCATGTGTTGTTGAGCATCATCTCCCACAGATTGTATGCCCACTGATATTTGATGTCATTGAGTTCAAAGATTCCTGTCGGGTTTCCACCGAAGATCTTCCGCTCGTTGGTCTTCTCCTCAGATTCAGGGTTGTAAATCTTTTTTCGTATCATAGTGCTACCTTCTGGCTGAATTTTTGTCGTGTTTTTTGAAATATTATACACATCTAAGCTGATTTTTCGCTACACTCTTGGCTATGAAAAACATTGAGCGAACAAGTCTTGAAAAACTATTGCAGATCGTTCCCGACCATCCGGGTATTCGCCTGCTCCATTTTGCCGAAAGTGGCGAAGAGATGCCACGCATCCTTGGTGATTTTGTCGAGAAGAAAGGATATGAGTATCAGATAAACTGTCTTGAAGAGTCCTTTCTCCTTGCTATGCAGCGAACCTTTGAAGAGAGCCCCAGCGTGCACCCTGTCAAATTTACCCTCCAGCGCCCCCGCTACATGGTGCAGGGAAAGGTCTTTGACTATGTCTTTGTCACAGCTTCTGTTCCCGCATCTATACGAGAAGACTTTCTCAAGCGCGTACACCCCATTATGAAAAACGGCGGGAACATTCTGCTGTTTCTTCCCAAAGGAGAACGGGAGGTACGCTGGGAATGGCTTGCCCTGCTTGAGGAGCACTACTATGTCGCCTCCAGCACCATCGATGACCTCTTTGCACATTATGATGTGGTGGTCTCCAAAAAGATGCACGGCTGGGGCGGATGAGAGCCATACACCAAAAGATTCAAAACTGGTACAAAGAACACGGCAGAACCAACCTGCCGTGGCGCAACACGGATGATTCGTACCCTATTTGGCTCAGTGAAGTAATGCTGCAGCAGACACAGGTCAAAACCGTCTTGGAGCGGTACTACTTTCCGTTTCTTGAGAAGTTCCCCACACTTGAGGCACTTGGCAATGCACCGCTGGATGAGGTGCTGAAAATGTGGGAAGGGCTTGGGTACTACAACCGGGCTAAAAACCTGCATAAAACAGCACAAATATTGACTCAAACACAAGGCACTGCCCCCGCACTACCCTCCAAGATAGAGGAGCTTATGAAACTTCCCGGTATCGGCAAAAATACCGCCCATGCCGTTGCCGCCTTTGCGTTCCGTCAGAGCGTACCAGTCATGGAGGCAAACGTACGGCGCATCCTCTGCCGTATCCATGCCATGGAAAATGCCGATGACAAAGCCCTCTGGCAGATCGCCTATGAGATGGTCGACAGAAACGACCCCTTTGGGTACAATCAGGCGATGATGGACATTGGGGCAACCCTCTGCACACCCAAAGCACCCCAGTGTGAAAGATGCCCCTTTGAGAACATCTGCCAAGGCAAGCACGATCCCAAACGCTATCCAACAAAAAAGAGACGTACCGTACCGACACGAGAGCAGCATATCATGCTCAATCTCTACAACAACAAACTCGCCCTCACAAAACGGCAAGGGAAATTCCTGCATGGTCTCTGGGGGTTTCCAACTACCGAAGTGCCGCTGTGTGCCGCGGAGTACATAGGCGAAGTGACGCACACCTACACCCACTTCAAACTCACCTGCAAAGTCTATCTCTATGATGCGCTTGAGCAGAGCGAAGACCACTACTTCACCCCGAAGCAGATACGCCGGCTTGCTATCTCCAAGGTTGATGAGAAAATCTTGAACTTGTATTTGGATAGTGTGCAGTGAATAGTTACCCAAATCTCGAAATAGAGATTTCGACTTAATGGAAAAAACGGGTTGCTAAAAACCTAAGCAAAGCCCGGTAGCATGGTGCTTAAAAAGGGATTATTTACAATGCGCTGTAAAAAAATGCCCAAAATGCGGTTCAAACCATACAAAA
>JALWTA010000038.1 GCA_027082955.1 Sulfurovum sp.
ATACTCACAAACATCGCTCAGATTGAAAATATTGTCAAGGAGAATAAAGATATACTTCAAATTATCGCGCTACTCAGAGCCTACACGCAAAAAGAGCTTGGGTTTATGTGCGAAAGTTGAGTTTTTTTTCAATATTACGCTAAAATACTTTCACTTCAACACTAAAGAATGCAATGCGGTTACAGTCGGTCTTTACAAATAGCTTTGGTATATTGCTCTCTCGAATCACAGGATTGATCCGTGATATGTTCATGGCATCGGCATTGGGAGCTTCAATATGGTCCGATATGTTTTTTATTGCATTCAAACTACCCAATCTCTTTAGAACGATCTTTGCAGAAGGAGCTTTTACACAGGCATTTTTACCCTCTTTTATTGCAAGCAAAAATAAAAGTGTTTTTGCAACTTCGATCTTTTTACGCTTCTTGCTTTTCATGGTTGTTATTTCAATCGTCGTTACAATTTTCCCGCAGCCTGTTACCAAACTGGTTGCCTGGGGCTGGAATTGGGATATCATTCAAGAAACTGCACCACTAACAGCCATCAACTTCTGGTATTTTGACTTTGTCTTTATCATCACTTTTCTAGGTACACTGTTACAGTACAAAGAACATTTCGTGACAACCGCTATGTCCAATATACTCATCAATTTTACCATGATATGTACATTATGGCTCTATATCGAGCAGGATCCAAAGAGCGTTGCATATGCATTAAGTATTTCTGTACTCATCGGAGGATTCCTGCAGGTAGCTGCGCACGTACTGGTACTTCGACACTTTCGACTCGACAGTCTTTTTTGGGGCGGTATCAAATACAGAAAGACAAAAGACATTGCTTCCGACACCAAACAGTTTAAAAAACTTTTTCTTTCCGGGATCATCGGCAGTTCAACCCTGCAAATCACTTCTTTCAGCAACACACTGCTTGCAACCTTTCTTGTACCCGGTTCCGTCTCCTTCCTCTTCTATGCCAATAGAGTCTTCAATCTTCCAATGGCACTGATCGCTATATCGGTCTCTACCGTACTCTTTCCCTCTGTCTCCAGAGCACTCAACAACGGTAACCACGAAAAAGCTTATGAAAATGTCACACAGGCATTTTGGATCCTCGCTTTTCTGCTGGGAGGTGCAACGATTGGAGGGATATTCTTTGCAAAACCTATTATTTGGCTCCTGTTTGAACATGGCAAGTTCTCCTCTCTTGAAACACTCCATACAGCAAATGTACTACAAATGTATCTGATAGGACTACTGCCGTTTGGTCTGGCTAAACTCTTTTCCCTGTTTCTCTACGCATCCCACAAGCACCAAAAAGCTGCACATATTGCTCTTTACTCTCTCATAGCTTCTCTGTCTTTTTCTTTGCTCTTGATCTATCCAATGGGGGCTTCAGGACTGGCATTAGCCAGCAGTATCGGGGGGTGGGTATTGCTTGCTTTGACACTGAAAGAAGTGGGAAAAGAGAAATTTATCACTATTATCCTACACAAACGAACTGTCTATTTCTTAAGTACCATGCTCTTTCTCAGTATTTTGTTTTACAATATAAATCTTTGGATTCAAACCTTGATCCAATAAGCCCTTTCAATTTAATTTGCTATAATCCCCCTATATAAACTAAACCACAATTGAGCGATGAATCATGAACCATGTAAAGCATGCCATTACCCTATTTCTCTATCATCAGATGTACAGTTTTCATGCAAATGAAAGGAACCGTGTATGATAGGAATCGTCGACTACAACATGGGCAACCTCGCCTCCGTCATCAATGCGTTCAAAAAGGTCGGTGCCGATGCCGTACTTGAGAGCGATCCGGAAAACCTGGCACAATATGACCGTCTTATCCTGCCCGGTGTAGGTGCATTCGGCGACGCTATGGCACATTTGAAGAGCAACGGCATGGATGAAGCAGTCAAAGCCTTTGGGGCAAGCGGCAAACCTCTGCTTGGCATCTGCCTTGGTATGCAGCTTCTCTTTGAAAGTTCCGAAGAGTTCGGTGAGCACAAAGGGCTTGGTCTGATCCCTGGCAAAGTCGTGGCGTTTGATGAGAGCAAGTTCGATCATCCGCTGAAAGTACCGCATATGGGATGGAACGAACTTTTTGTGCAAAGCACAAAAAGGATTGATGATGGAGGATGGAAGATGGAGGATGGGAGATCTGTGCTTTTTGATGGGCTTCCGAATGAATTTTATCTTTACTTTGTCCACTCCTACCATGCAGTCTGTGACGATACCTACGCCATAGGAAAGACCTACTACGGATACGAATTTGTCTCAGCAGTACAGAACAAAAATATCTTCGGCATCCAGCCCCACCCTGAAAAGAGCCATGAGAATGGACTGAAGATTATAGAAAATTTCACCAAGTTATAGGAACAAAAATGCAAATATACCTAATAAAAGCATCGCCACGCGATGCATACCAATATCATCAATCATCAATCATCAATCATCAATCCATTTTTGACGGAGCTCAAAAATGACAATTCTTCCCGCAATCGACCTCAAAGACGGCAAAGCCGTCAGACTCTCCAAAGGTTTGATGGATTCAGCCAAGATCTACAGTGACGAACCGTGGCAGGTTGCCAAACGTTTTGAGGAACTGGGCAGCCAATGGGTACATCTGGTCGACCTCAACGGCGCCTTTGCCGGAAAACCGGAGAATCTTGAGCAGATCAAAAAGATTCGCCAACACTGCAATCTCAAACTCGAACTTGGCGGCGGTATCCGCGATGAGGAGACCATCAAAATGTATCTTGATCTCGGTATTGACCGGCTGATCCTCGGCTCCGTTGCGGTAAGAGACCCGGAATTTGTCAAAGCGATGGCATCAAAGTACCCCATCGTTGTCGGTATCGATGCGATCGACGGTATGGTGGCAGTCGAGGGGTGGGCAGAAACATCAGACATGAAAGCGACCGACCTTGCCAAGGAGTTTGCAGCCTGCGGTGTGGAGGCAATCATCTGTACCGATGTGGGGCGTGATGGTATGATGACTGGCGTCAACATCGACTTTACCCTCTCTATCAAAGAGGCTTCCGGGATTGAAACCATCGCCAGCGGTGGGCTGAAAGATATGAATGATATCAGAGCACTGATCGATGCGGGTATCGACGGTACCATTGTCGGCAAGGCTTTTTACGAAGGCACGCTCGATCTTCAAGAGGCATTTGAGGCAGTCCATGCAAAATAGATACTATGAACTGACCGTCACACTCGATGCGCAGTATGTCGACCTGATCGCTGATTTTATTATGAACCTCTATGATGACGGTATCGAATTTGGCAAAGAGAAGCTGATCCTCCGCAGCGAAAATGATTTAACTTACGTTAAAGATGCCCTGCTATCGTTGGGCAGTGAGATAGAACCTCCTATCAAAATGGAGATTACACTGGAAGAGAAAGAGAATGTGGACTGGATCAAAACCTATCAGGAGTCCATCCAGCCCATTGAAGCAGGGAAGTTTTATATCTTCCCAAGCTGGCATGCACCCAAAGAGGATCTGATCAATATCAAGATCGACCCGGCACTGGCATTCGGTTCCGGACACCATGCCACCACATTCTCCTGTCTTCAGGCACTCAGTGACGTCGTCAAGCCTGGTGACAGTGTTATCGATGTAGGATGCGGTTCAGGCATTTTGGGGCTTGCATGTACCAAACTGGGCGCAACTGTAGCGCTTTGCGATACCGACCCGGTCTCGGTAACAAGCTGTGAGCAGAACTTTGCACTCAACGAGGCCTCCTATAAAGCGCTTTGGGAAGGTTCTGTGGACAAAGCAGATAGCACTTATGATGTGGTCATTGCCAATATCATCGCCGATGTGCTTAGAATGATCGCAGCCGATCTCAAAAAAGTACTCAAACTCGGCGGAACCCTGATACTTTCAGGTATTTTGGATAAAAAAGAGACAGCGGTAGCAGAAGCTTTCAGTGATCTGTCACTTCAAAGACGTATCCACAAAGATGAGTGGGTCACTTTAGTTTACACAAAGGACAGCAATGGCGAACAACCAGAATAACCAAAACCAGAATAACAACAATAACAACAACTTTTTCAACGACAACCCTCTGCTGGCATTTGCCATCTTCTCTATTGTCATCATCCTGATCTTCAAGTCGTTTGTCGGAGACGGTGGAGGCAGTCTGAGCACCCTGATGAATACACAGAATGTCTCCCTGACAAAACAGGTGAAGTACTCTGACATCAAAGCCAAGATCAAAGAGGGAACGGTTAAAAGTGTCAAACTCACCCCTTCAAGTGTTGAAGCAATCAGCGAAGAGGGCGGACGCAAAATACGCTATGTGGCACAAAACGTACCCACCTATGACGAGACACTCATTCCGCTGCTGGAGAAGAAAAATATCCCTTACGAAGGTATTGTAGGCAACAGTTTTATCTCTGAGCTTATCAGTATGCTCCTGCCAATCCTCATCTTCTTTGCCATCTGGATATTTCTGGCAAAAAAGATGTCCAAAGGAATGGGTGGAGGCATCCTTGGAGCAGGCAAAGCAGACAAGCTGATCAACTCTGAAAAACCAGATACCAAGTTTGACGATGTACAGGGGGTCGAAGAGGCAAAAGATGAGGTCAAAGAGATCGTTGACTTCCTCAAGTTCCCCGAACGCTACATCGAACTGGGTGCAAAGATCCCCAAAGGGGTACTACTTGTGGGCCCTCCGGGGACTGGTAAAACCCTCCTTGCCAAAGCGGTTGCAGGAGAAGCGTCTGTGCCGTTCTTCTCTGTCAGCGGATCAAGCTTCATTGAGATGTTCGTCGGTGTGGGTGCAAGCCGTGTACGTGACCTCTTTGCACAGGCAAAAAAAGAGGCACCTGCTATCATCTTCATCGATGAGATCGATGCGATTGGTAAATCAAGAGCTTCAGGTGGACAGCTCGGGGGCAACGATGAGCGCGAGCAGACACTCAACCAGCTGCTTGCAGAAATGGACGGGTTCGGTACTGACACACCGGTCATCGTCCTTGCAGCAACCAACCGTCCCGAAACACTCGATGCTGCGCTGCTGCGTGCCGGACGTTTTGACCGTCAGGTACTTGTCGACAAGCCTGACTACGAGGGTCGTCTTGCCATTCTCAAAGTCCACTCCAAAGATGTCAAACTTGCCCCAAGTGTAGACCTTGAAGTGGTTGCCAAACAGACTGCCGGACTGGCGGGTGCCGATCTTGCCAATATCATCAACGAAGCGGCACTTCTGGCAGGACGACAAAACAAAAAACAGATCGAACAGGAAGATCTACTTGAAGCCATAGAGCGCTCCTTTGTCGGACTGGAGAAGAAAAACCGCAAGATCAACGAAAAAGAGAAAAAGATCGTTGCCTACCATGAAAGCGGACATGCCCTGATGGCTGAACTTACCGAAGGTGCCACACGGGTTACAAAAGTCTCCATCATCCCAAGAGGACTTGGTGCACTGGGCTATACCCTGCACCTGCCTGAAGATGAGGAGCGTTTCCTCAAACAAAAGCATGAACTCGTTGCCGAAGTGGATGTACTCCTTGGTGGACGTGCTGCCGAAGAGGTATTTATCGGTGAGATCAGTACCGGGGCAGGCAACGACCTTGACCGTGCTACAGCGATCCTGAAAGACATGATCTCTGTCTACGGTATGACTGATGTTGCAGGGCTGATGGTACTCTCACGCAGCCAAAACTCTTTCCTTGGCGGTGGGGCGGTCAGTACAGACTACAGCGAGAAGATGGCTGAAGAGATGGATGCCTACATCAAACGCACGCTCAATGAGCGCTACGCCTATGTCAAAGAGACGCTGACTGCCTACAAAGGCGCCATCGAGGGTATGGCAAAAGAGCTGCTCGATGCAGAGGTGATCGAGGGTACCACTGTAAGAAAGATCATTGAAAACTTCGAACAAGAACATGGTATGCCAAGCCGTCTGGCGCATAAAGAGGCGATTGCCAAAAACAAAGAAGCCAAAGAGGCAAAGGATGTCTCTCAAAAGCAAACCGAAGAGGAAACACCTGCTTCACCATCACAGTCTGATGAACGAGGGGATCAGGAGGCATAGATGCGCACCTCCCCCAAACTCATCTACCTGCTGCCGAATCTTTTTACAGCAGGCAGCATCTTCGTCGGTGTCATCAGCATCGTTGAAGCCAGTCAGGGACATTTTGTCAACAGTGCCTGGCTTATTCTCCTTGCACTCCTCTTTGACGGACTTGACGGACGGGTTGCACGCCTGACAAACACTACCAGCCAGTTTGGTGTCGAGTTTGATTCCCTTGCAGACATTATCTCCTTTGGAATTGCTCCGGCGATGCTGCTCTACTTCTTTGCAGGGCATGACTTTGGACGCTTTGGTATCCTTGTCTCCGCACTCTATGTGATCTTCGGTGCGATCCGTCTGGCACGCTTTAACATCTCCACTGCCAAAAGTGACCCTAACGTTTTCATAGGGCTTCCCATTCCTACTGCTGCCATTTTTACGGCGATGTGGATATTGCTGCTGCAAAAGTATGAACTTGAAGCATACCGCATTATACTGCTCTTTCTTGTACTCGGTATTGCCCTGCTGATGGTCAGTAACTTCCGTTACCCCTCTTTTAAAAAAATACAGCTTGACAAACCATTGGTTTTTAAAACTATGATCGTGTTGGTACTGTGTGCCTCACTGCTCTACCTCTTCGCTGCCGAAGGCTTTGCGCTGATCATATTTGCCTATGTGGTCTATGGACCACTGCGTGCACTGCATACGATGACAACAAGGAAGATACATTTTAAACGATAATTTTTTTCCTTGCTATTTTTGTTAAATTTGGTTATACTGCTAAAAAATCACAGGAGAAACCCATGAAAACTTTCATACAGCAACATACTATTTTCACACAAAACGCTTCTCTCCTGCTACTACTATCTCTTTAATCACTCTTTGATATACCCCTGTTTAAATCTTTTAGTTTCTAATTAACCCCTTTTTAGGTAAAATTAGACAATTTTTACCGTTTGCAACAAGACAGACGGTTTGCACAGATCATAAGGCAAAACAATGAACACAGAAACCATTAAAATTTTTGACACAACATTGAGAGACGGTGAGCAGAGCCCCGGTGCTTCAATGAACACTGAAGAGAAGATACAGATCGCAGCACAGCTTGAGCGGTTGGGTGTGGACATTATCGAGGCAGGGTTCGCTGCAGCAAGTCCTGGAGACTTTGATGCCATCGACAAGATCGCACAGCGTGTGACTGGCTCAACAGTCTGTTCACTTGCACGTGCAATTGACGCCGATATCAAGGCTGCGGGAGAAGCGATTGCCAAGGCAAAGCATCAGCGCATTCATACCTTTATCGCCACCAGTCCGATCCATATGGAGCACAAACTCAAAATGACTCCGGACGAGGTGATCAGACGTGCTGTGCATGCAGTCGAGTATGCCAGAGAGTTTGTAGAGGATGTGGAGTTCAGTTGCGAAGATGCGGGACGTTCTGACATCGGTTTTCTCAAAGAGATCAGCGATGCAGTCATTGAAGCAGGCGCTACGACTATCAACCTTCCCGATACCGTCGGCTTCAGACTTCCTTTTGAGATCGGTGCCATGGTCAAGGAGATGAGCGAGTACACCAAAGGCAGAGCGATCATCTCTGTCCACAACCACAACGACCTTGGACTTGGGGTGGCAAACTCCCTTGAAGCAGTGATGAATGGTGCCAGACAGGTAGAGTGTACCATCAACGGACTTGGTGAAAGAGCGGGTAATGCCGCACTTGAGGAGATCGTCATGGCATTGAAGGTAAGAAACGATGTCTTTGGCGGGCTTGATACCAATATCAACACCAAAGAGATCTACCCTACCAGCCGTCTTATCGCTACCATTACAGGCATTGAGCCGCAGCCCAACAAGGCGATTGTCGGTAAAAATGCCTTTGCACACGAGAGCGGTATCCATCAAGATGGTGTGCTTAAAAACAAAGAGACCTACGAGATCATCCGTCCACAGGATATTGGGCTTGATTTGAGTGATACTTTGGTGCTGGGCAAACACTCCGGACGTGCTGCATTTAAAGACAAGCTCCACAAGCTTGGCTTTGATTTGGATAATGAGGCACTCAACCGTGCTTTTGAGCGTTTCAAGATCCTTGCCGACCGCAAAAAAGATATCTATGATGATGATATCCGTGCGCTTGTCACCAACGAAATGACCAAAGCGACACAGGTTTATGAGATCGTCTCACTCCAGTTGATGGATTGCTCTGAGGGAGTACCCAGTGCCGCAGTCAAAATACGCACCCAAGAAGGAGAGGTGATGGATGCAAGCATCGGCGGCGGTACAATTGATGCAGTCTTTAAAGCGATCGACCGTATTACCGGATATACCGGAAGGCTTGATGAGTATCGTGTCAAATCGGTCTCAGAAGGAAAAGATGCTTTGGCAAATGTGACCGTCAAAGTCAGTTTCAACGATGAACCATCCGTCATCGGACACGGTTTGCATCTGGATACCATGCTCGCCAGTGCCAGAGCCTACATCGGTGCGCTTAACAGCTATTTGAGTATGGAAGGAAAATTGAAAGAGAGACCGCATAAAGTTATTTTATAACCTGTAGGGTGCGTAAACACGCACCTTTTACATTCATTAGATAAGAAGAACATTGTTTTTTGGAGAATGGTTTGAAGGTGCGTGATTACGCACCCTACGCGACAATACCCATCCCCAATACACCAATGACCAATATACCAATAACAAGAAATATTACATATACTTCTTCAACACCTCAGGAATCTCAATACTCCCATCTTCATTCTGATAATTTTCCATAATCGCAATCAGCGTTCTACCCACAGCCAGTGCCGAACCGTTTAAGGTGTGTACCAGTCTGTTCTTCTTACCGTCTTTGAAACGGATCTTGGCACGGCGTGCCTGAAAATCACGGGTGTTGGAGATGGAGCTGATCTCACGGTATTTGTTCTGCCCAGGCAGCCACACTTCAAGATCAATGGTACGCGCTGCAGAGAAGCCAAGGTCTCCGCCGCACAGTTCTACCACACGGTGCGGCAGTCCCAGTGCTGTGAGGATATCTGAAGCATTTTGCACCATCATCTCAAAGACCTCATCACTCTTATCCGGATGGGCAATGGCAACCATCTCGACCTTGTCAAACTGATGCTGACGGATCATCCCGCGTGTATCACGTCCTGCACTTCCTGCCTCTTTACGAAAACATGGTGTATAGCCGGTCATCAATACAGGCAAAGTGTCCTCAGGGAGTATCTCATCATGATACATATTGGTCAAAGGCACCTCTGCTGTAGGGATCAGATAGAGATCTTCTCCCTCAACCTTGAAAAGATCATCTTCAAACTTTGGCAGTTGTCCGGTACCTTGCAGCATCTGTGCATTATTCATAAAAGGTACACAAAGCTCTTCAAAGCCTTTTTGCCTGTTGGTATCGAGGAAGAAGTTGATCAGCGCACGCTCCAGCCTCGCCGCTTCACCTCTCAGCACAGCAAAACGGCTCTTTGCCAGCTTGACACCACGCTCAAAATCAATCCATCCATTCTTCTCTGCCAGTGCCCAGTGCTCAAGCGGCTCAAAGTCAAAGGATCTTGGCTCCAGCACACGGCGAAGCTCTACATTATCCTCTTCATCGACACCTTCAGGAACGTCATCATCGGGGAAATTGGGAATGGCAAGTGCAAGAGAAAAGAGTGCCTCTTCTGCCTCTCTGGCTCGCTCCTGCAGCGGTACCATCGCCTCTTTGTTCGCATCTACTTTGGCTTTGAGTTCGGTAATATCCTTGCCCTCACGCTTATACTGCCCAAAGAGTTTGGACATACTGTTCTGCTCCGCTTTGGCAGCTTCCAGTGCCGCATTGGCAGCTTTGAGCTCAGCAAAGAGGTTTTTTAGATGCGATAGCGTATCGGTATCCACCCCTTTTTTTTGCAATCTGGCACTTGCTTCTTCAAAATTGTTCTGTAGGTATTTAAGATCGATCATGGTTGTAACCTGTTGATGAATTTTCTGTGAAATTATAGTGGAAAGTTGAGAAAGGTGAGGTTAAATATTCGGGTGAAAATCGACCCGAATATTATCTTACCGTTATTGTGCAGCAGCAGTTGAAGGAAGCGTGATCCATGCTGCTGCGCCTTGTCGAATTTTATCTACATGGACACCAATCGCGACTGCTTTTCCTTCAAGGTCTTTGTCATATACAATATCAAAGTATGAAAGTCCTTTATCTTCTGGAGATTCGCTGCTATTATTGTCATTAGGGAATTGTACATGTGCTACTTTAATTCTTCCAAGCAGACACTTTTCATTTCCAATCACATAATGAAGTTGATCAGTTGTTTCCACATTATACGCAATATCCTGTCCAAACTCCAGTGCACTCCCTGTTTTGGTGATCTTCCAATCACCTAAATAACTACTTCCCTGACGAGGTGCGGTAGGGAGCACAATCAACGTATCATTCGCTGCGATGTTCAATGCAGCAAGATTCTCATTGGGATCAACAAAAGAAAGAGGGGCAGTGGTACGTATCTGGCCGCTGCTTCCTTCATAGTAGCATGATCGTGCAGCACCGTTAACTAAAGCAACTTTTATTGGCAAGTTCGAAAGCGGCTGCCCATTCTCATCAAGCGTGTGTACTGCGATATGAATAATATCTGTTCCCTTTCCAGTATCGGTAGCAATAGACGGTGTAACTATTGACATACTCCATGTTGTTTGAGACGGTGGTACATTCCCTGTACTGCTTGAGGTATTACATCCTGTAACAATCAATGCCACACATGCAGCATACAAACTGTATATGATTTTTCTTTTCATTCTCTATATTCCTTCAAACTGTTAAAAAAGATAGTTAAAACCAAATACTACACTGCTAAGATGATCAACTTCATTTATTTGTGTCAAAGAGTATCTGTATCCAAGATCAAGATCAATTTGAGGGGTGATACCGATAACAATTCCTGCCTGTCCTCCATACATCACACCAGAAACATCTATTGCAGTACTTTGATAATTGGCATAACCGACATTAAGCCCTATAAAAGGACGGACACTTACTTCAGACCCACTGTTATAGAAAAAATAATCGATCATTGCAAGCCCCTTGTTCACCTTTTGGTCATCACTGGAACTGTTATAGTAATCATATACGAATGTTGTCCGCCAGTCATCTGTTTGGGCACCAAGACGTATACCAAATTCTGCGGTATTTCCTTTTTTATTCAGTTCACTGTATGTATCTCCCTGTACTTCCGCTGCACCAACTTCAAGCCCTAAAAACTTTTTGTCTCCCGGTGCGGAATCTGCATATAGTGTATTTCCCAAAGCCAAACCTGCCAAAAGTGCTACAACTGTCTTTTTCATCATTTTTTACTCCTATCCTTACAATTATTTGGAATTTCGCATAAATATGCACGTCTTACTAGTATAACACGCATTTATATTTTTTAATCTTAATTAAGGATAAAAACATGGAGAAAAAATGATAAAGCGTTTAGATATCGTTTTGAATGTCAATTTTTTTAATGAAGTCATCAATGTAGGGATGGTGTCAAGAGGGAGACTTGAACTCCCGACCTCCGGCTTATGAGACCAGCGCTCTAACCAGCTGAGCTACCTTGACGTTGTCTTTGGAGGTCGAGATTTTAGTGCATTATTTCTTAAAGCACGGTTAAAAAACCTTAACCAAGTGCTTTTTCGATCGCTTTTTGGTCAAATCCGCAGATCCAGCGACTGCCAATGAGGACTACCGGTACTCCCCTGCAGCCGTGCCGTTCACAATCCTGTGCTGCTTTGGCATCTTTGGTAATATCGATTGTTTTAAATTTGTATCCATTCTTTTTAAAGTACTCTTTGGCAACCGTACACCATTTGCAGCTTGGTGAGGTAAAGAGAACGATCTTTTTCGGTTTCTTTTCTGCCATCATTTGCTCCTTCTTGCAATTTATGCTGCAATTATAGCATATAGAGAGACTTCATTTCAAAATATTTGTATAAAAATTTGAAGATTTATTTAGTCATTTAGACTAAAGGTTATTGACATTTAGCAAAAAATAGTGTAAAATCACGCTACAAAATTAAACAGACGGAGGAATATAAGATGAACTTTAAACCACTTGGTGACAGACTTCTTGTAGAGAGAGTTGAAGAGGTGAACACTACAGCTAGTGGTATCATCATTCCGGACAATGCGAAGGAAAAACCTTCAAGAGGAAAAGTATTGGCAATCGGAAGCGATGTGGAAGATGTCAATGTAGATGATGTCGTTGTCTTTGGAAAATACTCTGGCACAGAACTGGTCTTGGAGGACAAAGAGTATCTTGTACTTGAAGTCTCCGATGTACTGGGTGTAATCGCTTAATTACTATTTTCATAATATATAACAAAAAAGGAGTTGAATCATGGCAAAAGAGATCCATTTTTCAGACAATGCAAGAAACGGACTGTATGAAGGTGTAAGCAAACTTGCTGATGCCGTCAAGGTTACTATGGGACCAAGAGGGCGTAACGTTCTCATTCAAAAAAGCTTTGGAGCACCACACATCACAAAAGACGGTGTATCGGTAGCCAGAGAGATCGAACTCTCAGATACACTGGAAAACATGGGTGCACAGCTGGTCAAAGAGGTCGCAAGCAACACTGCTGATGAAGCGGGGGATGGTACCACCACTGCGACTGTACTGGCACACTCTATCTTCAAAGAGGGGCTTCGCAACATCACTGCAGGTGCCAACCCTATTGAAGTAAAAAGAGGGATGGACAAAGCAAGTGCAGCGATCATCGATGAGCTCAAAAAGATCGCAAAAGAGGTCAAAGATAAAAAAGAGATCGCACAGGTGGCAACCATCTCTGCAAACTCAGATGAGACTATCGGTAACTTGATCGCCGAAGCGATGGAGAAGGTAGGCAAAGACGGTGTCATCACAGTTGAAGAGGCAAAAGGGATCAATGATGATCTTGAAGTGGTTGAAGGTATGCAATTTGACAGAGGATACCTCTCACCATACTTTGTAACCAACTCAGAGAAGATGACATGTGAGCTTGAAAACCCGCTGCTGCTCATTACTGACAGTAAGGTCACATCACTCAAAGATCTGATCCCTGTACTTGAGCAGATCCAGCAAAGCGGCAGACCGCTGCTGATCATTGCAGATGATGTGGAAGGTGAA
The DNA here is from genome assembly GCA_027082955.1 of Sulfurovum sp. GTDB lineage: Bacteria > Campylobacterota > Campylobacteria > Campylobacterales > Sulfurovaceae > Sulfurovum. The sequence goes on from JALWTA010000038.1 coordinate 13,163, forward strand.
GCACTCGCAACATTGGTACTCAACAGACTCAAAGGGGTACTCAACATCGCAGCAGTCAAAGCACCTGGATTTGGTGACAGAAAGAAAGAGATGCTCAAAGATATCGCTATCCTTACCGGCGGTAATGTCATCACTGAAGAGCTTGGTCTCAGTCTTGACAAGGCAACACTGGCTGACCTTGGTCAAGCAGGACGTGTTGTCATCGACAAAGACAATACTGTCGTGGTAGACGGCAAAGGTGACAAAGCAGCCGTTGAAGCACGTGTCAAAGAGATCAAGATCCAGATCGAGAACACTACCAGTGAGTATGACAAAGAGAAGCTCCAAGAGCGTCTGGCAAAACTCGCAGGCGGTGTAGCGGTCATCAAAGTCGGTGCAGCAACCGAGACTGAAATGAAAGAGAAAAAAGACAGAGTCGATGATGCACTCTCTGCGACCAAAGCAGCAGTTGATGAAGGCATTGTCATCGGTGGTGGTGCAGCACTCATCAAAGCAGCAAAAGCAGTTAGCCTTGATCTTGAAGGTGATGAGCAGGTTGGTGCAGATATCATCCTAAGAGCTGTCTATGCGCCAATGAAGCAGATCGCTTCCAACGCAGGATTTGATGCAGGTGTAGTTGCTGACAAAGTAGCCAACTCCGATGAAGCCAACCTTGGATTCAATGCAGCAACAGGCGAATATGTCAATATGCTTGAAGCCGGTATCATCGATCCGCTCAAAGTGGAGCGTGTAGCCCTGCAAAATGCAACTTCTGTTGCCAGCTTGCTGCTGACCACTGAAGCAACTGTTTCAGATGTCAAAGAGGACAAACCGGCAGCACCTGCAATGCCAGACATGGGCGGCATGGGAGGCATGGGCGGTATGATGTGAGAACCGTAAATAAACGACAATAGTTTGTCGTTTATAGGTTCGAAACCGTAGCCGTTGTGCGACGAAGGAGTACCGGCGAAGGCTGGGAGAACCGTAAATAAATGACAATAGTTTGTCATTTATAGGTTCGAAACCCCGCCCTACCTTCTTATCATCTCCTGAAATTCATATGCCGGAAGCGGTTTACTGAAATAATACCCCTGCATATAGTCACAGCCGTATGAACCTATAAGATCAACCATCTCCTTGCTCTCAATCCCTTCAACAACAATTTTCATTCCTAAATTATGTCCAAGTTCGATCATCGCACGTATAATTCGTTGATCTTCTTCATTTTCAAGGATATAGTCAATCAGTGTTTTATCGATTTTAAGAACATCCGCAGGGAATTTTTTGAGATAGGCAAATGAGGTATATCCTGTTCCAAAGTCATCCAGCGCGAGAGAAACACCTAACTTCTTCAGCTCTTCTATCTGTCTGTCAGCCTGTCCCTCATTTTGCATTGCCACCCCTTCCGTGATCTCAAACTTGATCAGCTCCGGTGCCACCTGATGTTCAATAAGCTGTCTTGAAACATTTTCAACAAAACCTTCTGTCTCTATTTCAAGCAGAGACATATTGATAGAAACTTCAATTGGCTTAAACTTAAAGACTTCCCAGCGTTTTTGCTGTTTTAAGACCTCTGAAAGCACATATCGTCCCAATTCAATAATAAATCCAGACTGTTCGAGCATAGGGATAAAGACATCTGGCGGAATATATCCATACTCACTGTGTCGCCATCGTATCAGTGCTTCTGCTGCTACCACCTCTTGATCTTTAGTTCTGACAATCGGCTGATAGTGTATCTCAAATTCGTCTTTGTCAATTGCCTCATGAATTGCATTGAAGAGCGTTAATTCATTATATTTCTTTTCCAGTTCACTTCTTTCATACACATGTACATGACCAATCCCTTCTTTCTGGGCTTCAGCTAAAGCTTTATAGGCATGGTCTAGCAACTGAAGGGTAGATCCGCTATCTGGATAAATGCTGATTCCTGCAGAAGCAGTCAGGTGAAAACGTACATTGTTGATTTTGTAAAAAGTACGCAACTCTTTTTGTACTTGGCGACAAAAATAGACCACTTCATCTGCCGTTTCTACAATAGGAACAGATATAAGAAAATCATTGCTTGCCAAATGATAGGCATAGTAGGAGGAGGACTTAGCCATTTGATCCAGATAATGGGCAAAACGTACAATGATCTGATCAACCTGCGCATGTCCAAGGATAGAACGAATCTGTGTAAAATTGTCAAGGCTGATCAGCACCAATGCCATTTTCTTATTATGGAGGTGGATTTTCGCGAAAAGCTTATTGAGATCCTCTTTGGCTTGAAGCTGATTGGGAAGCTTTGTCAATATGTGACGATGTTCCAATTCTCTGCATTCATACTCTTTGGTAAGGTCCCTGACAGTTATTACATAACAAAACTGCTCCTTTCCTGTACCCAAAGAAGATCGATCAACATACAAATTGACAGGCAAACTATGTTCATATGTTTCAACAATAAAACTTGAATGCGGGAATGCCTGCATATTGTCTCTCTTAGTCTGTGGCAGTTCCTGCAAAAATGTATCAAGCGCAACCCAAGCATTCTTTATACGAATTTTCGGCATTGGTTCAAGAGGTCTATGCAGATATTCTGGAGGAAGTTTCAATAAAGCAACTGCACTTTTATTGGCATATAGAATATCATTATTTTCAGAAAGTGCGAATACAGCATCCTCCGAAACATCAAATGCTTTTTTGAACATAGTAATACGGCGCTCTGCCATCTGATTACGCCGTATTCGGAACATCCAAAACAGCAATACTGCTGCAGCGAACAGGATCAAGATGCCGATAATACTATATATCTCGGTAGAAGTTCCCATACTCTGCCTTTTCTATCTTAGGAAATATCCGTACCGGTCTCTTCGGGCTGGATTGTAATGATGCTATATCATATCTCTTTTTTACTTAAGCAAACCGCTTCAAGCTTGACAGAAGCATCCTCAAGGAGAAATTTCATCTGCGGTTCAATCTGCGACAGAGAAACTGGTTTCTTCTTATACGAGACCTGTGCCCATCCTTCTTTACACTGCAGCCTCGGATCACTCAATTTCATCTTCTCATACAGATACGCCACCTGCTGCTCTTTTTGGCGCAGTACCAGTGCCATACTCTGTTCAAAACGGCTTTTCAACGGTTGAAGCTGCATCATATACTGTCCAAACTTATAGTACAGGGTACGTCTGTACTCCTCCTGCATCCTGCCAAATGCCTGTTCAATCTCTTGCAGTTTTCGGGTAGGTGCCTGCTGTCGAAGCAGTGACTCCATATGATGAAGCTGCTGCATCCTGCGCAAAAGTTGCCCCTCAACTGCACGAACGAACCCCTCAGCAGTTTCATCTAAGAGATAAAGCAATTCATTTTTATCCGGCAGTACCATCTCTATGGCTGCACTCGGTGTCGGTGCACGCAAGTCTGCCACATAGTCACTGATGAGCACATCCACCTCATGTCCTACGGCACTCACTACCGGTGTGTGCATGGCAAAGATCGCATCGGCAACCACCTCTTCGTTAAATGCCCAAAGATCCTCTGTCGAACCACCTCCGCGCCCGACGATGATCACATCTGCACCAAGAGTATCTGCATACTTCAATGCCGAAGCAATACTTCTGCCCGCTTGTTCTCCCTGCACCAGCGTATCGACGACAGTGACCTCTACCAACGGCCAGCGCTTCTCGATGATCTTGAGCATATCATGCAGTGCAGCACTCTCTTTGGCAGTGACCAGTACTAGATGGTGAATCTCTTTGGGAATCGTTTTTTTACGTTGTGCATCAAAATAGCCTTTGTTTTTAAGCTTCTCTTTGAGCTGTTCAAAAGCAAGTGCCAGCGCACCCTGTCCGTAGGGCTCTATCTTGACTGTCTGAAACTGATACTCCCCTCTTGGTGTATAGACACTTACAGACCCCTCCACAACAATATGCATCCCCTTTTCGATGCGAAACTTCATTCGTGCTACAGAAGAGCGCCACATCACACACTTGATCGCACTCTTGTCATCTTTGATAGTAAAGTAGAGATGTCCTGAGGTATGGTAGGTTACCGAAGCCACTTCGCCCTCTACGAGGATATGCATGAAAGTAGCCTCAAGGAGGGATTTAATTTTGGTGTTGAGGGAGCTTACGCTCATCATCTGCATGGCATACTCCATACAGATGAAGTGAAGAGTGAAGAGTGAAGAGTGAAGAGTTGAGGTATGCTTTCCTCACGGAAAGCTTTTATTTTAGTCAAAGCATTGCGAAGCAATACAAACCGACATTCTTCATTCCTCATTCCTCATTCCTCATTCAACGCTTTTGGGCTACCAAAAGCGTACTGATTCCCATCGAAAACGATTTGGTATATTTCATCTCAAACCCTGTCTCTTCAAGTTCTTGGCTTAGCATCTCAGTGGTCAAAAACTCTTCAATAGAATCGGGCAAATATTTATAGGCTTCATAGTTTTTGGAGATGAGTCCTCCGACACGAGGAAGTACCTGTTTCATCCCAAAATCAACAACCTTGTCCAGCATACCTTTGCGTTCCTGTTTGGTAAACTCAAGAATCACTACGATACCGCCGGGTTTCAGGGCACGATGGAACTCCTGCAGTGCCTCCACTCTATCAACCACATTTCGGATACCGTAACTGATCGAGATCACATCACTGCTGGCATCTGCTATAGGAAGCTCCTGCGCTTTGCCTTCGATAAACTCGGCAAAGTCAACCTTTTTGCGTGCCACTTCCAGCATCCCTACTGAAGGATCTATGCCAACATACTTTTCAATCTGCACACCGTTCTTTTTCGCCTGTTCACGCCAGTAGATCAGCAGGTCTCCTGTACCTGTCGCCACATCTGTTACCTGTGCAAGCTGCTTTTTATTCAGTATCTCAAAGGCTTTGTCACACCCCTTTTTTCGCCACTGAATATCGATCCCCATACTCAGTACTCTATTGGCAAGGTCATACGTATCAGCGATGTTATCAAACATCTCTACGATTTTTGCCTGTTTTTCCTCTTTGTCGGTAAGTTTTTCAATGCCCAATGTCTCTACTCCAAATCATAATATCTCTGCCCATACGCGCCTGATGCAGGAATGCCAAATTCATCTCGATATTATAGGATAAATCGTTGGTAGAGAGCTTAGGTGTCTGATAGATCAGCAGCCAATCGATACGATCTGCCAATGCTTTTAACATCCCCTCGCCTCCTTCAACCAGCACAAAAGAGGGCTGCTTTAGAAAATCAAGCTGATTGGTGATTGTTACCTCTCTTTTGGGTACACTAAAGAGCGGTATGGTATCATCAAAGGTTTGTTCATGGCTGTAGATTGCAATATCGGGTGCATTCTCTCCTGTAAAGCGGCAGTCGAGTGTGGGACGGTCTGTACGTACCGTATTACCTCCTATAAGCAGCCGATCACATACCCCACGTAACCGATGGACATGCTGTAAAGACTCCTGTGAGCTCAGATACCCGCCGCCAATGCGTCCATTGGTAGTCTGTGCGAGTTTAAAGAGCACAAAAGCACGCTGCTGCCAGATCAAAAAAGGCTCTATTAGATCTTTGCAGGCATCTTCAAGCACCCCAACTGTCACTTTGATGCCCTGTTTTGCAACGATCTGTGCTCCGTTATCATGCCCTTTGATAGGATCTGTGGTACCGATAATCACTTCTTTCAATCCAAGCTGTGACAGCAGCGATGCACAAGAGGGAGTCTTGCCGCTGTGTGCACAGGGCTCAAGTGTTACATAGATGCTGCATTTTGAGAAAAAACCTTTGGGTAGACTCAGAAGGAATGCATGTGCCCTCTGCGCATCAAACCTGTCAAAATCGATAGTCGTTTGGGAGAGTATTTCATAAGTAGAAAGAAGTGCCAGTACCTCGGCATGGGAAGTACCGGCTTTTTGGTGAGCTGCTACAGCAAGGATGGCACCCTTTTGTACCACGACAGCACCCACAGCAGGATTAGGGTAGGTTAAAAGCTGGTATTTCCATGCTTCATCAAGGGCAAGCTGCATATAGAATGTATCATCCATGCCCTTGCCCACTTTTAAAACTCGAAATAGGTCTTGACGGTACCCAATTCGTTATACTTGAAGGTCTTATCGCCCTCTTTGGTCTCAACAACGATTCCCTCATCATCCGCTGCTTTGAGTGTACCTTTGAGTTTCTCTCCGCCAAGCACCTTCACCTTGACCTTTTCACCGACAGACTGTTTGAAGTGCGCAGGTTTTGTCAGTTTGCGTTCAATCCCGGGGGAACTGACTTCAAGGCGGTACTGCCCGTGCATCGGAGGATTGACATCGAGAAAGGGTGAGAGTTCGTTGGAAATTTCTGCACACAGATCAAGTGTTACGCCACCCTCTTTGGTAATGGAGATACGGTAAATCTTTTCATCAAACTCTGTAACGGTTTCAATATCATACAATCTGGCACCATTGGCTTCTACAATCTTGGCGATCTGCTCCTCAAGATTCATCGTTCTCTCCCTCATCCCTTTTTCGTTGTGCGATCTGTTTGAAGAGTTCTTCCATGCGGCTCTGTTTCTCAAGCTGTTCGTCAAATTCAAATGTAAAGCGTGGTGCTTTGAACCACCCTTCACTCTGTTTACAGTGGTTTTGGATATATCCGGCTACAAGCCTAAGCTGTCTGAGTGCTTCACGCTGTTGGGCTTCACTGAGCACTGACTTGTCCAGATAGACCTTCGCATCGCTTCTGCCTCTTGAACAGACAACATCTGTCACCTGAAGTGCATTGATGCGGCTGTCATCCAGGGTAGCAAGCGCTTCGGGGATGATCTCTTTGAGTACCGACTCTGTACGCTTGCGCTTGATCTCTTCGGGTGTCATCTTAGAGTTTTACCTGCTCTTCGACATCTTTGAAGGTTTCAATCACATCACCCTCTTTAATGTCATTGAAGTTCTCAAGCATGATACCACATTCATATCCGTTTTTGACCTCTCTGGCATCTTCATTAAAGCGTTTAAGTGAAGCAATAGAGCTCTCATAGACAACCACACCGTCACGGATAAGCCTTGCTTTGGAGTTACGGGTGATAGAGCCTTCCGTTACCTTACATCCGGCAATCGTACCGACTTTGCCGACTACAAATGTCTCACGTACTTCAGCCTGACCTGTGACCTCTTCTTTGATGACCGGACTCATCAGACCGCCAAGGAGTGCCTTGACATCATCAAGCAGATCATAGATCACATTATAGGTATTGATCTCTATGCCAAGCTCTTTGGCTTTTTTCTTCACAGCACCAGTCGGTCTGACATTGAAACCAAGCACTACAGCATGTTCACTCGCATCTGCCAGGGTAACATCACTCTCAGTCACGCCACCCACACCTTCATGAATGATGTTTACTTTGACCTCTTCATTTCTCAGCTTTTCAAGGCTGCCTTTGATCGCTTCAAGTGATCCTTGAACATCTGCTTTAATAATTACAGGCAGTGCTTTTAGCTGACCTTCCGCAATGAGTGCAGAGAGATCTTCAAGAGAGGCTTTGGTACTCTTGGAGAGCTGTTTGGCTCTTTCGTACTCTGCGCGTTTTTCTGCAAGTTCACGCACCTCTTTCTCTGAGTCCATCGCGACCATCACTTCACCCGCACCAGGCACATCATTGAGTCCGACAACAGCGACTGGAGCACTTGGCGGTGCAGACTTGACATTCTTGCCATTGTCATCCTTGATGACTCTGACACGCCCGTAGGTCTGCCCGACAATCACATTGTCACCCACATTGAGTGTACCGTTTTTGATAATTACATTCGCTACTGGTCCAAATCCTTTTTCCAAAGAGCTCTCTACAACGATCGCTTTGGCTTTACGGTTCGGATTTGCCTGCAGTTCCATCACCTCTGCCTGAAGCAGAATCGTCTCAAGCAGATCGTCAATCCCCTGACCGGTATGTGCCGAAACAGGGATGAACTCATACTCCCCGCCCCAGTCTGTCGCCATGACATCGATCTCGGCAAGCTGTGCTTTCACATTGTCAGGGTTGGCGTTAGGCTTGTCCATTTTGTTGATCGCAATGATCATCGGTACACCCGCTGCTTTGGTATGGGCGATCGCCTCTTTGGTTTGTGGCATCACACCGTCATCAGCCGCTACGACGATGATGACGATATCGGTCGCCTGTGCACCACGTGCACGCATCTCGGTAAAGGCTTCGTGGCCCGGAGTATCGACAAATGTGATCTTCTTGCCGTTTTTTTCTACCTGATAGGCTCCGACATGCTGCGTAATACCGCCTGCTTCTTTGTCTGCCACTTTTGCAGAGCGTATCTTGTCAAGCAGTGACGTCTTACCATGGTCAACGTGCCCCATAATGGTAATAACCGGCGGACGTTCTTCAAGATACTCATCCTCAATCGCATCGTATGCCGCGACATAATCCAGTTCATCCAGCGGGTTCATTGTGGTCACTTCCACTTCGAACTCTTCGGCAAGGATCTCAATCTCATCTTTACTCAGGAAGTCATTTTTGGTTACCATCATACCAAGAGCAAAGAGTACTTTGATCACATCACCGGCAGTCTTCCCGACCTTTTCAGCAAATTCGTATACCCTTACATTTTCAGGGATCTCTACAGAGGTGATCTGTTCTTTGTTTTCTTCTTTATGGTACTTCTTACGCTTACCACCACGTTTAAGTGAACGTTTCTGCTGCGGACGGAACGGCTGTCTGCCTTTTGCAGGCCCTCCTGCAGCAAGCTCACGTTTTTTCGCTTCCTCTTTACGCTTCTGCTCCTGACGCATCATCTCCTCATAGATATTCTTATCGGAGAAGTCCAGCAGTACCACTTCCTCTTCACCAAAACCGCTGTCGATGTCACCGCTCATGCTGTCATGATTGAAAATATCGATCTTCTTGCCAGTATCCTTCGCTTGAGCCGGTCCTTTTTTCGCTTTTTTCTTGGAAGGTGCGGGGGTAGAGATATCTGTCATAGAGATCTTGGTTGCTGCACGGGACGGAGCTGGTTTTGCCTTTCTGACAATCTTGATACCCGTACGGGAAAGTGTTCTGCGCTTTGGTTTTTCTTCGCTATCGGCTTTTACCGTCGGGGTATCTGCTTCGGCTGTTTTGCTTACAACAGAGATTCCCCTTCGTTTTTTCACTTCCGGTTTTGGTGCAGCTTCCTGTACTTCTTCTGATACGGTTTCTGGTGTAGATGTTTTTGCTGCATTCTCTACTGCAGTTTCAAGCGTCTTTTCAGGCTGTACCGTTTCGTTTTTCACTTCTGTTTTTTCTGCTTTTGGAGTTTCATCCGCATGCGTTGCGGTCTCTTCCTTGGCTTTTTTGACAACTGTCACTTTCTTTTTCGCACCGGGTTTTTTAAACCCTTTTGGTAGGGTGCCGCTAATAGCATAGTCCACGAGAATACCGGCATTTTCAAGACTGATCGTACTGTTTGCCGCTTTTACGTCAAAGCCGAGATCCTTTGCCTTTTCCAGCAGTTCGCTGTTCGAAAGTCCCGCTTCTTCTGCTACTTCTTGGATTTTTACTTTATCCATTATTGATTAACTCCTTTAAAAGCTTAGAAAAACGTTCTTCATCTTGCTTGAAACGCTTCACTAAGCCCTTGATCTTTTTTTTGTTCTGAACACAATCACTGCATACATAAAAACTTCTTCCCGTACCATTATACGCAATGATTTCGTTACCTGCCTGCTTGAGTCGGATCAGAGTATGTTGAGGATGTCTGCTTCGGCATGCGATGCACATGCGTATAGGCTGTGATTTTTTCATCGGTATTATACCCAAAAAGAGATTAAGGGCATCTCAGCCCTTGGTAATGACCCCGTTATTATCCAAAGAGAGGGTAAATACCCGAAACTGAGGAAAACGTGACTGCAGTGCCTGATGAATCTTCTCTGCATCTTTCTCATACACAAGATTGAAAAAGGTAGAGCCTGATCCCGAGAGTGTACTCATGATCGCACCGTTTCTCAAGGCGACTTTCTGTACTTCGAACAGTTCTGGCATCATCTTCATTCTTCGCGCCTGATGCAGTTTGTCTTTGGATGCGATCCTCAGCAAATCCCATGACTCGCTCATAAAGAGTGCCGTCATATATGCTGCACGGGAAAGCGAATATACTGTCTCTTCCTTCCTGTAAACCTTTGGAAGTACGGTACGGGATTTCGCTGTAGAAATGGTCCGGTTAGGTACTACGACAACAGCTTTTAGATAGTCTGGAAGCCTGCGTTTTTTACTATATACCCTGTCCCCTTCGACACAGGCGACATTGAAACCGCCCATCACAGCAGGAGTGATGTTGTCCGGGTGGTGTTCGTAGCGCAGTGCCTGATTGAGTATTTCACGTTTGTTGTAACGCACGCCTGCAGCGGTATAGGCGGCACTGAGTGCTGCGACGATCACAGCAGAAGAGCTTCCCAATCCTCTTGAAATAGGGATACGGTTATAGAATTCGAAACGAAAGTTCTCCGTTCTGCCGGCAAGACGTTTATAGTTCTCATTGAAAATATTCAAGAACAGAGTGTTTTTCTTGATCTTAGGATTGTCTGAACCTTCTCCGTGCGTCGACAGACTTAAAAACTTGGAAGGCTTGATAATAATCTCATTTCTCAAATCGACAGCAAGCCCCAGTGTATCAAAACCAGGACCGAGATTTGCCGAAGTGGCCGGTACGCTTACAAACATAGATAACTTCTTCCGCTAAACAGCCGGCAGATGATACTCCGGAAACGACTCTTCATCTATTTCAAGATCATGAATACTTTTAGGCAATACAAAAGATGTATTGACCGGCTGCTCAATTTTTTTCGTAATTATAGTCTCTTTTTCCTTGATAAAATAGAGATTGCCGACTGCTTTGATCGGGGCGCCTCCATTCAGGGCAAAAGCACTGCATCCTTTGCATTGGATTCCATGTACGATCTCTATGGTTTTCAGCATCACATAGGTCAGTTTGATCGCCATGTATGATCCCGGACCCCGTGTATATACAATACGTGATACATCATAACGCTCAAGCAGGGAGGAGAGCAACGGCAACAGGGCTTCAGAGACTTTACTGCTGCTTTCTACACACTCTAGCAGTATGCCGTCTTCATAGACCCCTATCTGCATCGGAGAGGCAATGGAGAGGACCAGCAGCGTAATATCAGGCGAAACTTTTTGCAAATGCTCTGCTCTGTAGAGAAGTAACAGCGACCAATTCAAAACTGCTGCTGTCAGCAAGCAGTTTTGATGTCAGCTTGTAATTAAGATGATGACTTCCTGCAAATGCTTCATAATGTCCAAGGATATTGTATCCGGTGACCATCATATCACCCATCGCATCCAATACTTTGTGGCGGGCGAACTCATTATCAAAACGCAATCCTTCCGGATTGAGTATTCTGTGCTCATCCAAGCCTATGGCATTCTGAAGACTGGCACCAAGTGCAAGGTTCTGGCTCTGTAAATACTGGATATCTTTTGCAAAACCAAATGTTCGGGCTCTTGCAATCTCATCAATGAAACTGTGTGTACCAAACTCAAAACGATGTGACTGCTCACCGATCACCGGATGGTCAAACTTGATTCTAAAATCAAACAAAGCATTTTTGGCAGGCAGCAGACGGACAAATTTTTCACCGTCTGTTACTTCTACAGGTTTTTTGATACGGATAATACGCTTTGCCGCATCCTGTTCTTCTATCCCCGCTTCATCCAGCAGGAGACAAAAAGAGATGGCAGAACCATCCATAATAGGCATTTCATTGCCGTCTACGATCACGCGAAGGTTATCTATCCCGTAGGCATAGAGCGCAGAGAGAAAATGCTCAATCGTAGAGATAAAACCTTTTTCATTTCCAATCACTGTCGCCATACGTGTATCGATCACTGCTGCAGGAGAAAGGGGGATGCTTAACGCAATATCTTCACGGTAAAAAACAATACCCGAATCGGTTCCAAGCGGTTCAAGACGAAGCCTGATCGGTTCACCTTTATGCAGACCTACACCAACGACTTCAACGGGTTTTTTGATCGTTCTTTGCTGCACACCGTCCCCCTTTCTTTCCTCAATTTGTACATCATACATCTACATTATACTATAAAATATAAAAAAATACAATGATACACTATTGTGCAATTTTACCTTTTTTTTATAAAATTCTTTTGCTCAAACCAAATACGCTCTACATTCACGATTTTGACATTTTGTTTTTTTGTGAACTCTTCTGCTGCGGCGCGATAATACGGTCAGCTTCCTTGAATACATTATCAATAAATTTCCTGATCCAGTGCTTATCAAACCACTCGATAGGGCGTACCTCTATCCCTTGTACCAGTATACCGAAATGCAAGTGGTCTCCAAGTGCAAGACCGGTCATGCCTGTTTTGGCGATCACCTCTCCTGCATGTACCTTGTCTCCCTCTTTGACCAAAAGTTTTGAACAGTGCCCATACAGTGTGTAAAGCCCAAGTCCGTGATCAATCAGAGGCATATTCCCATAAATGCCGTTCTCCTCAGCAAAGACGACCCTGCCTGCGTTGGATGCTACGATATCTGCCATTCTCGTACTGGCCAAATCATAACCTACATGATAAGATTCGGATACGATATTATTTTTATCTTTATAGTAATAGTATCGATGGTCTCCGAAACTGGCGACCTTTTTCCCGTTTTTCAGCGGATAGAAACGCTTGACATGCCATGCATCTATCATCTCGTCAGAGACGTGTCGACTCAGCTTATGGATCAGTGCTTCATTTTTTAGACGCATCGTCTCATTAATAGCCTTGAGCTTCTCCAGCCTGTCCTTGATCTGTGCGTATTCAGGATCACTTGAAGCAAGATCGGTTATTTTTCCATCAATGAATTTGTCGGTAGCTCGGATTTTCGTTGTACGATAGTGCGGATTTTTATGATAAAACGGAATATGCACTTCACGCCTGTTACCGGCTTTATCGGTAGCTACAATCTTTGCATCGAAAGTATCCTCTGTGAATGGCCATGCGATCAAAGCTGCATAATAACCCTCTTTTTTATACGGTTCTGCAGCAAAGGTATGGGTATTGGCCTGAATATAGAGTTTGTCAAGATGATTGTCCTCCGCCTGAAAAACCACCAACGCTGATCCGCCTTGACTGATCATGCGTGAATTGGCGATCACATTCACATTGGGACGCGTGTAATCAATAGTAAGACCAATCTTCCTGGCAGTCGTATTTCCACCAAAAAAGTGCCAGAGGCTCTTATCTGTTACAGCAATATTCAGCGTATACGATTTACTTTTGGGATTAAGCCCTTTTCCTGTCGGATAGGTCACCGACAATGTTTTCATTTTCGGATCTCCCTCCATAATACCATTCCCAACTACGACCGTGTTCTTCCCGTCACTGAGCGTCACTTTGTAGCTGTGCAGACCACTATTGTCTTTAAGAGTGATCTTGAGTGGATCTTTTCTGTTCCAGAACAGATGCTCTGGGCTCTCTATTGTCGGAGCAATGCGTTCAAACTCCGGTGCAGTATAAATATATCCAGCACCTGCTGCCGCAATAATGAACAACAAAAGAAACACCATGCTGCCCTTGCCTTTTCGTCTGACTCTTATTCGTCTTGCCATGCATTCTCCTCACTGGCGATGTGCTCCAAAATTGTATCGATAATTTCTTGCATTTGTGCTTTTGGTACAATGAAACCGGCTGCAGCTTTATGTCCCCCGCCGCCAAACACAGATGCAAGCTGCGATACATCTTTGCCTTTACTGCGTAACGAACCTTTCACTCCGCCGTCTCTAAGGGCGATCAGCAAAACGGCAACTTCAACTGTTGCCAAAGAACGCCCATAATCGACGATCCCTTCCATATCGGGCATTGTCGCCCCCGTTGCCTGCTGATCAGCTACAGTGATCGTCATGATCGCCACACGTCCTTCCCGGTAAAGTTCCAGCGAATGCAACGCCCGTTCAAGAATACGCAAAGAAGCAAGAGATTGACGCTGCGTAAAATGAAATGCCACTTCGGAAGGATCGATCCCATAGGCGATCAGTTCACTGGCAACAGCAAAGACCTCCTGATTCACGGCAGATGTTGTAAAATGTCGGGTATCTGAAAAGAGTGCCGCATAAAAACAGAGTGCACTTTCGTAACTGATAGATGTGATCTGTTCAAAAAGCCTGTATGCTACCTGAGATGCCGAGGCATATCCGTCAATCACAACATTGACCGTTCCATAATGCTGATTACTGTGATGATGGTCGATATTGAGAATTTGTCTGTCTGACAATGGCATACCGAAACGATCCGGACTTCCTCCATCACAAGTGATTACAAGACTGTGCTCAAAATCGCTCTGTTTTTTGATTTTTTGATAATGTGGGAGGAAATCAAGATAGCGCGGGATATCTTTAGAAACATTCACAATCTCCACAGGCACAGAAAGCATCTCTTTCAAAAGAGCAAAGATTCCCAATCCTGTTCCGATAGTATCAGCATCCGGGTTGATATGGGTCAGAATCGAAACAGATGTGGTAGATGCCAGTAATGCCCTGGCATCGGAAACCATTTCAGGTGATATGCCATGCTCAGCTGCGGTCACGCTTCAACCCTCATGGAAAGGTCAATCCAGTTTGCTTGATGGATGATCGCACCCGAACTGATCGCATCGACACCCGTTGCTGCGATCTCTACAATTGTCTCCAGTGTTACGTTGCCACTCGCTTCAAGCAAGATATGCGGGTAATAGGCATTGCGGTATGCTACGACCTCCTTGGTCTCTTCAAGAGACATATTGTCGCACATAACGATGTCTGCACCCGCTTTCATCGCCCTTTGTGCCATCTCAAGTGTTTCACATTCTATCTCCACTTTGGCAGTAAAGGGAATCTTTTGGCGCACTTCTGCCATAAAGGCATCAAGATCATCGATGGTTTTAAGATGGGTATCTTTGAGCATCAGACAGTCATCCAGACCCATGCGATGGTTCAGCCCACCACCACAGCGTACAGCATACTTCTCAAACTCCCGAAGCAGCGGTCTGGTCTTGCGGGTATCAAGCAGCTTGACCCCCATACCCTCTATCGCCTTGACATACTGTGCCGTCAGCGTGGCAATAGAGCTGGCATGCAGTGCCATATCAAGGATGGAACGCTCCAAGGATAGGAGTGTTTTGGAATCTCCACTGACATAGAAAAGCTTTTCACCAGTATGAAATGTACTGCCGTCTTTGACATCCCACATTAACGCAATTCCATACATTTGTGCCAGTAATTCAATATATTCCCGCCCGCCAAAGACACCGTCACTTTTGGCAACTACATAGGCTCGGATATCCACCGATTCGCTGATACGGGAAAAGAGATCGCCTCTACCTACATCTTCGGCTACTAGTGCTTCGATAAATCTTTGTTTTAACATCTTTTCTGCTTTTTTAGGGATTTTATTTGATTGCTAACATTCTTTCAAGTGCCAGATTGGCATACTTGACGGTATGTTCATCAACATGGATCTCATTGATCGGATTGCCATCTTCTATGGACTTGAGCGTCCTGTACAAGTCTTCAAGTGTCGTCTCATTCATCGTCGGGCATTCTGGTTTAGTCGATGAGAGGACATAGGTATTCTTCTGGCGCATACGGTTAACCAAATTGTACTCCGTACCAATGGCAACCTTTTGCTCAGGATCAAGTTCATTGACATACTTGATCAATTGAGAAGTAGAACCGACAAAATCAGCTGCCTGCACTACCTTTGGATCACACTCAGGGTGGACTGCAATCTTGATCCCCGGATATTTATTACGGTAAAACTCAATATCATCTACCGTAAAAAGCTGATGGACGGAGCAAAACCCGTTGAAACAGATCACATCCGCCTCTTTGGGGTCACACTCACCCTCTCCTATCACACAGGACTTCAATCCCATCCTAATGGCAAAGTTCTGTCCCAGACACCGATCGGGCACAAAAAGGATCTTCTTGCCGGTCTCAAGACCCTTTTCAATGATTTTGAACGCATTGGAGGAAGTACAGACATATCCACCCATCTCTCCAACCTTTGCTTTTACTGTCGCATCGGAATTGATATAGGTAATAGGCAGAATATCCTCTTTGGCGATGCCATGCTTGACCATATAATCCACACTGTCATCAAAGTAACTTCCATCGATCATCCGCGCCATGGCACAACAGGCGATCTTGGGCATCAAAACACGTTTTTCCGGTGCGATCACCTTCACACTTTGCCCCATAAAGCCTACACCACAAAAAACCACCCACGGGTTATCATCTGCTTTACACTTACGTGCCAACTCCAGACTATCACCCGTAATATCTGCCATTTCAAACACTTCATCACGCTGATAGTAGTGTGCAACAAGTGTGACATCCAACTCTCTTTTCAGTCTCTCTATTTCCGCTTTATAGTCAATACTCATGTACCATCCTTCTATAATCTGGCTATTTTAGCAAAATTCGGATAAAATTGCATACTTTGCTTCTCTACTTATAGAGAGCCTATCTTAAAATCGTGGAACAATTATGGACTTTTTCAATCAAAACATCATGCTCTACCTTGCAGCCTACCTGATCGCGGGCATTCCTTTCGGTTACCTGCTTGCCAAGCAGTTCGCCGGTGTAGACATCAAACAAGCCGGCAGCGGTAATATCGGGGCGACAAACGTACTTCGTGTCGTCAAAGAAAAAGACCCAAAACTTGCCAAAAAGCTTGGAGCGGCAACGCTCTTTCTTGATGCCGTCAAAGGGATGATCATTCTTTTTGTCGCCATGGCACTCGATGCCCCGGAAAGTGTGCTTTGGACTATCGCAGTACTGGCAGTTGTCGGACACTGTTTCTCTGCCTTTCTCGGCTTCGAGGGAGGCAAAGGAGTAGCTACCGGATTTGGTGTACTGCTTGTACTCCTTCCTGTTCCCTCTCTCATCGCCATTGCTGTATGGTTCGTAGCAGGAAAACTGCTAAAGATCTCCTCTCTCTCATCACTCATCGGTCTTGCAGCTCTCCTGACAGCATCCTATCTGCTCTACCCAAACATGGCACATGCACCCATCTGGATCATTGCCATCATTATTTTCTATAAACATATCCCCAATATTGTCCGCCTGATCAACAAAGAAGAGACAAAAGTAGTCTGATGATGACAATCCATATTGAATCATTAACCTTTGAAGCGATCATAGGACTGCTTGATTTTGAACGGGATCGCCCACAACGCGTTATTGTCGATTTGGAAGCCTCCTACATCTATAAAGACGAGCAGTTTATCGATTATGCTATACTGTCCGAACGCATTGTTGAACTAATACAGAATGCACGTTACACACTTCTTGAAGAGGCACTGCTGGCACTTGAAAAGATGATTCTCACATCCTACCCGCAGATCAGTATGCTTTCACTCAAGATCAGCAAACCGGATATTCTACACAATTGCCGCGTTGCACTCAGTGCACAATGGCACTACTAAAACTACCTCCATATCCCTAAATTTAAAAAAACTTTCAGAAACCCCTTTTTTTATGTTATAATTTAAAAATCATTTAATTATTAAAGAAAGGTTGATAGCATGAGAGTACTGGTGATAGAACACGATACTGAACAAGCTGCCGCACTTTCACGTCTTCTCAGTGAACACAATTATCAGAATGATATGGTAGAAAATCTTGTTGACGCCAAATACTATCTTGATATACGCAACTATGATCTTGTTCTGTTCGACTGGCATGCAAAGGCACCGGAGAATGCCCTTGGCATGATTGGTGATATCAAAAAAAACGCCCACAAAACATCTGTTATTATCCTTTCCGAACGTCTGGACAAAAACAGTGAGATCGAAGCACTGCGTGCAGGAGCCGATGATTTTATCCGAAAGCCGCTTGACGAAGAGATCCTGCTGGTACGTATTGAGGCGAAACTGCGTTTTGGTGCTTCCAATATCATTGAGATAGAAGAGCTTGTTATCAACCCGGAAGAAGAGAAGATTATCTATCAGGGCAACGAAATCGAACTGAAAGGAAAGCCTTTTGAGGTTTTGACACACCTTGCCATGCATAAAGACCAAATTGTTTCAAAAGAACAACTGCTCGATGCCATTTGGGAAGAACCGGAACTGGTCACCCCTAATGTAATTGAAGTTGCGATCAACCAGATTAGGCAGAAGATGGATAAACCACTGGATATCACCACGATAGAAACTGTCAGACGTCGGGGGTATCGATTCTGTTTTCCCAAAAAGATAGGGTAAAACCTCTGTGTCATCCCTGCTTTAGACGTATTTACCCACCCTTTTTTTATGACACTTTTTTTTCGTACTGTTTAAATTGTGCATAAGGTTTGATAGGTTATAACTCCCTATACCCAAAACTAAGCAAAACAAGGAAAAGAAATTGGCATTAATGATCACTGATGAATGTATTGCATGCGACGCATGCCGGGAAGAGTGCCCGAACGAAGCTATTGAGGAGAATGATCCGATTTACATCATAGATCCAGACAGATGTACAGAATGTGTTGGACATTTTGATGAACCACAATGTATTGCTGTCTGTCCAGTCGACTGTATTGTTTCCGATCCTGACAATGTCGAAAACATCGACGAACTCAAATTCAAGTTCGAAAAGCTTCAGGAAGAAGAGTAACGCCAATGGCAAAACGAACCGCGATCATCGATATCGGTTCGAATTCTGCCAGACTTGTCATTTTTGAAAAAACTAGCCGTTACGGCTTTCACCTTATCTGCGAACAGAAATCAAAAGTCCGCATTGGTGAAGGCGCTTACGATAAAAACGGCTACCTCCAACCTATCGGCATTAAACGTGCATTTTTCGCTCTTCAGTCTTTTTTGCATACCATTGAGAAATATCAGGCACGGAAAACACTATGCGTAGCTACTTCAGCACTGCGTGATGCACCTAACGGTACACTCTTTGTCCAATGGATCAAAAAAGAGCTTGGTCTCAATATTAGAATTATCGATGGCAAAAAGGAGGCATGGCTGGGAGCAGTTTCTGCCAAGAACCTTCTCCCAGTTACACAAGCTGTCACGATTGATATTGGCGGCGGTTCATCTGATATGGCACTGATAGAAAATGGCCGCATTATGGATACCTACTCACTGGATTTGGGGACTGTACGGCTCAAGGAGCTCTTTTTTGACAAAGAATCCTCCAGAGAGTCAGCACGCAAGAAAGCTGCAGCATACATACGTAATGCACTTACGGCACTTCCAGCCCACTTTCGCAGCAATATCGCTATTGGCATAGGTGGAACAGCAAGAACACTAAGCAAAGGCATCATGAAACGTACAGGATATCCGCTTGACAAACTGCATGCCTTCTCCTATGACGTAGAAACACACAAAGACTATTTTTATGATATCACTACTTCCAGTGCCAAAGGTCTCAAAAAGTTCTCGTTAAAAAAGAACCGATACGATACCATTCGTGAAGGAACACTGATCTGGACAGAGATACTACAGACAATCGGTGCAAATACAGTTATGACCAGTGCTGTCGGGGTTAGGGAAGGTGTTTTCCTCTCACATATGCTCAAGCAGGACAACTTGAGGTTTCCTAAAGATATCAATCCAAGTATCACGTGTCTGCTTGACCGTTTCAAGCCTTATGTCAATATTGAATCGAAAAAAAAGAACAAACTCAAAATTGCCACAGACCTCTACCATACTATGCAGATAGAGATCAATGATGATATGCGTTATCTCATGCAGTTGCAATCTGCGCTAAAACTTTCCAATATTGGGAAGACACTTACTGTCTACAAATCTCACCAGCATGCATTTTATATTGCTATGCAAGAACTCAACTATGGCTTTACCCACAAAGAGATCATTCTCATTGCACTTCTGCTGAGGATGCATGGCAAAGAGTTGTTGCACAAACCACTTTTTCAGAGTTTTGAATCGATGCTCCCACCCAAAGAAGAACTGCTTTGGCTCAGTTTTATCTACTCACTGACGGTATTGATCCATGAAGCATCCAACAGTGCCAAAATTCATTTCAGCTATACAGACAAAACACTAAAGATCACATCGAACAAACCGCTCTATCTGGCAAAAGAGAAGATCAAATCTCTGGAAAAACCGATCCCATTTGCAGTCATTATAGAGGATCAAGAGAAACTACCCAAGTGCAAAGCACTGGGCATTGAATAAGATTTCTAATTTCTAATTTCTAATTTCTAATTTCTAATTTCTAATTTCTAATTTCTAATTTCTAATTTCTAATTTCTAATTTTGACACACGCAACACGTGTTGTCAAGCCTTAAAATTTCGTTCCCATAGAAAATTCAAAGTGGGAAACCTGATCCCCCGGTTTATCATCAAGCGGATATCCAAATACAAGGTTGATCGGACCAAATCCAGACTGCCACTCTACAACAACACCTGCAGAGGAACGTTTAATATCCGGCTGATCATAATATCGTCTTACACCATTTTGGTCAGTGTAGGGTTCTGGATCCATCCCAACAATACCATAGTCATAGAAGAATGCCAAGCGCATCTTTGCTGCCTTTGAAAGCGGAATACTCGCTTCGACACTGACTGAAGTACGGTAGGTACCTCCAATACGCTCTCCTGTAGGCAGAACAGGGGCAAGTGTATAGGGCTGGAACCCTCTGACACTTCCGATACCTCCCATGAAAAGACGTTCCGCGATCGGGAGTTTCTCATCTTCACTGCGTCGCTTAATATAGGTTCCTCTTGCTTTTAAACGCAAGATCAAATCATAATCAATCAAATCTTCCATACCATAGAACGCACCAAACTTCGCATTGATCTTATTGAATGTACCGTAACCTGCAGGATAGGTTGTTGCATTATAGTCATTACCATCAAGCTGGGCAAACTCGGCGTTCAAAGCTGCAATATACCCTTCTCTTGGCAGATAGTAGTCATCGGTATTATCAAATGATATCCCCGCAAAGCCAGAAAGTTTTTTATACTGATCATTATAAAGCCGTCTTTGGATATCGTTCAGTCCATTACTATTTTTGTTATAGGTCGATTTGTTGTCAACATAACCAATACCGACAGATGCATACCAATGCTTCAAAAACTGTCGTCCAATATTCAATGAACCGCCTAGGGTATCTTCCGTATAGTCTATATATTCATAGTTTCTTTTATAAAGGCTCAATCCAAGACTGTACATACTGTCCCAGATTTTAGGATTGATGAATGAGAGGTTGTAGCTTTTGGAAACTTTTGAAATATCAAATCCCAAACTGCCTGTAATCCCCGTACCAAAAAGGTTCTTATCCGAAACACTTGCATTGACCATCAACCCTTCATAGCTTCCGTATCCGCCACCCAGCGAGATCGTACCGGTAGAAGCCTCTTTGACCTTTACCAAAAGATCGATCTGATCATCTGAAACCCGTCGACTCTGTATATCGACACTCTCAAAAAATCCTGTACGTCCCAAGGCATGCTTGCTCTCTTTGAGATCTGTTGCATTAAATATATCACCTGGTGCCAGGTAGATATAACGGCGGATAACCCTGTCTCTGGTTGTATCGTTACCTGAAATCAAAACATCATGGATCTTCACTTTCTTACCAGGCTGGATCACATATTGCAGGCTGACTACTTTGGATTTAGGATCTTTGTGCATCTGCGGCAGTACTTTTGCATAGGCATACCCCAAGTCTCCGATCTTGCTTTTGATCATATTGATATCTTTACGCATTTTCTTAATATTGAACACGCGTCCTTTGCTGAGTTTCAGCTCACTGAGTATCTCTTCTGTATTCAGTCCTTTTACATTGTGAGAAACGGAAATATTACCGACACGATATTGCGGTCCCTCTTTGATATCATAATCGATCTGTGCCGTGTAGTTACTGTAATCCACTTTCATCAACGGGCTGCTGACCTCTGCATCCAAATAACCATGCTCCATATAGGTCTCTTTGATGCGATAAGCATCATATTGAAGCTGATCAACCTTGACCTCCCCGTCATTCATAAATGGTATCCAGCCAAGGAAATCTTCTTCCTTATTGGCAAGGCTGTGTTCGAGATCACTTTTACTCAATGCTTTGGCTCCCCGGAAGTTGATCTTCTTTATTTTGATCTTCTCCCCTTTGTTCACATCAAATTCAATCGCAACAGCACTCTTCCCGACAGGTGTCTCTTTTACTTCCACTACTGAATCATAATTACCGTCTCTCTGCAATTTGGCGATCAATGCTTTTTTCGCTTTCTCAATATGTTCAGGATCGTAAAGGTCACCTTTTTTCAAGCCGATCTCTTTACGTATTTTATCTCCTTCGTCTGCAGATCCGACACCCTTTATCTCGATACTTGCTATCGCTTTTTTTTCTTTAAAGTGATAAATCAGCGTCCCGCCGTCACGGTCGACCCAAACATCATTAAAGTACCCTTGATTGAAAAAATTAACGATCGATTGGTTTATTTTTGCGATATCCATCTCTTCACCGACACGCAGTCCTGCTACTTCCAATGCAACTGATTTGGAGAGATGATGCAATCCGTCAAACTTGATCTGCGTGATTTTCTGTGCCAGCAGCAAAGAGCCTACAAGCATCCAGGAGAGTACGATTTTTCTTACCATAGAGAGTCACCTTAAAAATAATTTGCATTAATTTTATCGTCTTTTCAATAAGAGACGTATGAAAAAATGCTATAATCCCACAAACGCCCCGAGAGCGTGTTTTGAGGGGGAACTCACGTGTACAAAAGGAAGCGCATGAAAGCAAAGACAATCGGTATTGTGGGACTTGGACTGATGGGAGGCTCTCTTTCACTTGCACTTCAAAAAACAGAAGTAAAACACCGTTTCATCGGACTTGATCACAACCAGAAACACTGCACAGAAGCACTGAAGCTCGGACTGGTTGACGAGATAGTCGATTCCCTCGATGCCATCAGTAACTGTGACATTATCATCCTGACTATTCCCGTAGATGGCATCATCTCCGTAGCACAGCAGCTTCGTCCCCAAAACCCAGACTGTACTGTCATTGATCTAGGCAGCACCAAAGCAAAAATCTCCGCGAATATTCCCAAAGAAACCAGACACTTTTTTGTCACAGCACACCCCATGACAGGAACGGAAAAGTTTGGTCCCTCCGCTGCACTTCCTGACCTTTACGAAGGCAAAGTGGTTGTACTGTGTGACATGGAAAAGAGTGGTGAGATACAGCAGACCAGAGCCAAAAAACTCTTTACCTCTATCGGTATGAAACTGGTCTTCATGGATGCCAAAGCACATGACCGTCATGCCGCCTTCATCTCGCACATGCCTCATGCACTCAGCTATGCCCTTGCCAATGCTGTCATGCGTCAGGAAGACCCCCAAAGCATTGTAGCCCTTGCAGGCGGCGGGTTCAAAGACATGAGCCGTATCGCCAAGTCAAGTCCAAATATGTGGGAGGATATCTTCCGACAGAACAAAACCAACCTCATCGATGCGATAGAAGCGTTTGAAAAAGAGCTCAAAGCCTGTCGCCAAATGGTTGAAGATGAAGCCTGGGGAGAACTTAATAGCTGGATGCAGGAGGCAAATGCCCTTCATGATATTTTATAGCCTATACCGATAACTCACAACCACCGACGCTTTTTTGTGAATACTCTGAAGTATAGCCTCTTTCAAACGTCGTTTCTCTTCAGGCGAAAGTATGCCTGTACTGACCACTTCACACGCGATAGTCTCTTTCTCTCCCTGATGCAGCACTTTTACGTTGTTGAGCGTGACATCATGTCCGCCTACATTGAAAGTATGGTGTGTGAGGGTGCTCTGTATTGCAATATCTTCCTGCATCTGTCTGAATGCACTGTAAAGCGGCATGAAGACAAGTGCAACGATCATAAGCCACACCATCACCCCCTTTCTTGCAAGATGGAGGGGAGAGAACCCAAGTACCGTAAAAGTCAGTGCCGCTGCAAGCACAATACCCACAAGGTTGGTCACAAAGAGCAAAAAGGCGCTGTAGAACATATGCCACTGCCCCCATCCCAGACCAATGCCCGAAACTGCGATCGGCGGCACCAACGCCACGGCAATTGCCACGCCGGCAAGCGAACTAGCAATCTTCTCATTGCTCTTTACATACGCAGCAGCCACTCCTGAAACAATCGCAATAAAGAGATCCAGTATCGTCGGGCTCAAACGTCCTGCCATTTCCGGTGTAAGGCGTTCTATAGGGGTCAACAGTGAGGTCAGTGCCGCTGTCAGTATCACAGCAAGTACACCTATGGCTATCGTTTTGGCACCGCTGCCAAGCAAAGCACCATCCTGACGCAGCACTCCCATACTAAGCGAAATGATCGGCTGCATCAGAGGAGCCAAGAGCATTGCACCGATGATGACCGATGAGGAGTTGACAAAAAGCCCGAAAGTTGCGATCAGTGTCGAGAGGATCAAGAGTGTCAAAAAAGTACTACTCAGCCTGCTCTCTTCCCTGAGGTTGGTAAAGAGTGCGGCATACTGTTCACGGCTTGCATGCGAAAAGAGAGGAATCCCTTCGCCAAGGAACCCTATGCGCTCCTCATCAGATGGCAGATGATCGACCTTGATCGACTCTTTGGTATTTTTCTCTCTGCTGTTTTGCTCCCAAAACGCTTCACCCACACTAAGTCGGAGTACTGCCTGTTTGGTCTCAAGACTGGCAGGGCTCTCTCCTGCTTCCTGAGAGTCGATCACAATCGGCAGAGGGGTTTGGGGTTCAATATCGATCAAAGAACTCCTGATAAACCCAACCGAAGCAGGCAGTCTGCTTGGTGTCAAGTGCGACACAAGAGATTTAAAAAGATACCCGACATACTGAAGCATCGACTGGGGAGAGAGAATCACCACCGTAGACTTTCCGTCCATCACACTCAGCTCTGAAGCGATCAGCTTGGAGGCGAAAGTGCGGTTATTGTACTCAATACCGACCACACCGCAAGCAGAAAGCTTCATCTCATTGCCGTTGGCAACGGTGATCTTCATCTTAGTATGCTTTAGTTGTTTGACACGGGAAAGTGTTTTCCAAAAATGTCCCAACCGCTCTCTCCAGCTCTTTTGACCGATGCTGTTCTCAAACTGATCAAGCGGCGGTGCTTCACCTATGACCGATTCTTGAAGTACGATCTGTCCGTTACAGTAAAGCAGATCTATCCGCTCTTCTGTAGGTTCCAGTGCCAGCTTTACAGCATCTTCAAGCTTGGAGGGCAGTGCGAACGTTCTTCTGAGGTTTTTCTGTTCATCCATCGGGATGATTCCCAGCGTGATATCTTTTTCCAATACTATCGGAATCACACGTTTTATTGCTTCAAGCGAACCACTGACGATCAGATGGGTTAGATTTTCTGGGTGCTGTGTCAAAAAAGTATCGATTGGCACGATCTGCACCTCATCAGGCAGAAGTGTCAATGCTTTGACCTCTTCTACCAACGTTTCCAGTCCGGTCTCATACAGGTAAAAAATCATGGGGTATTATAACGAGACTATCTAAAACGTGCTACCATCTCCTTGAGCTCTTTTTTGTCAATCTTGACACGCTTGTCACCACGTTTTTTGGCATAGAGTTTACGTACCATCGCTTCGACTTCAGGGTCTTCACTCATATGTCCATAAAGTATCTTCAACGCTTCAGATTCGTTGAATGGGCGCGATGCACGTTTAAAGCGTAGCTTCAAGCCAAGATACATGCTTGCCATCCCTGCCCCAAAAGCAAGTACCAACATCCACCAGCTGCTTTGAAGCGATGCGCCGGACACAGCAGGGGCTTCTTGCGGATTGTCTGCTTTTGGCGGGGTGATATTGCTGTGTACCGTACCACTTTCATTGTTAGAAGAAACATTTGACGATACTGATGCAGCAGTATGTTTGGAGGCTTCTACATGCACACTGTATCCGGGTATGGTCAATGTTTTTGACGATTTGCTTTGTGGATCATACGCTTTCAATGTCTGTTCAGGGATTGTAAAATCACTGTCGGCAATAAAGACAAACTTCTTGATATAGGTACTTTTGATCTTGTCTCCAATCACCTCCGTTGTCACTTTTGCATCATCACTGTAAACAGTCACCCCGTCAATCTCATAGTTTGGCATCTCGTAATCTTCCAGACTGCCGTCTCCTTCGATGGTTATAGTCAGGTTGACAGGTTTATTGGCTTTGGTGACATTTTTGTCCAAAGTACTGTCAACATAGAAATGTCCTATCAAGTCAGCATCCTGTGGTGCAGGATCAACCTTAATATCGAGCGCATTGGAGACAATCGGCTTCCAGATCGTACCAAAGAAGCGTCCGAAAATATCACGGCGGCTGGTATCTGCCAGCCCAATCTTCGCCGTTGCCGGTGTGATGTGGTAGTTACCTGGTTTCTCTGGTATCAACACATAACGAAGTTCGGTGATCTGATGATCCCCTTTCATATAACGCTTGGGATCATTGATCTCTTTGACCAAAAAGCCTTTGAACTCCGGACGCTGATACTGTGGGTTGTCCGAAAGCCTAATATTGTTTCGTAATGCAAAATAGACCGTAACTACCAACGGTTCACCGACTATGACATGCGTTTTGTTTGCACTCATTTTCAGGCTGTATGCACCGCTCTCTAGGCTTTTGGGTGCCGTTGACTTGACCACTTTCAATGTAAGCGGCTTGGTGTGGTACACTTTGCCGTCGATCGTCACACTGTAAGAGGGGATTTGCATCGACTTGGTCGGTACAAAGGTCAGTATCAGGTCAGTCGTATGGGTAATACTGCTGTTGCCGTTGATCACCTGCATGGAGGTGTGCTGTGTCTGGCTTCTGCCAAGCACCGGTACACCGTCTATCTGGGTGATGTTTGGAAACTGCGCACGGTCGCCTTCTGCAATGATGCGAAGCTGTGCTGTATTGCCCTCCACTACCTCTTTTTGTGAAAGTACCGCTTCGACACTGTCAGCATAAACCAACCCTGTGAAAAGTGTCACAAATACCCACAACGGCAATAGTACTCTGTATTTTACTTTTAAGGTTTTATGTTTCATATTCTATTCCTTATGATTCATTAATAATACTACGAAATTAGGAACCGACGGCTTTAGCCTCGCTTTACTTCGGGACTAAAGTCTCCGATTCCAAAATATTTGTACATTGATACCGATCCGACATCTTATCCAATCGCATTACCACGGTTTGATATCCTTCCGTTCTTTAGGCTTTCCGCCGCCCATCTGGTACATCATTGTCGGTGTCTTCTTCTGTCCCATCTTCTTCAACAGACGTTTGAGTTCAGCCTGTTTAAGCTTCTCCTCTTTACTCATTTTCTGTTTTTTGGGGGTACCTGAAGCGGCAGACTGGTTACCCTTCTTATTTTCGGGTTTCTCTTTTTTCTGCCCGCTTTTGGACTTGTCACCTTTCTTCTTTTGATCCTCTTTTTTCTTGTTGCCCTGTTTTTTCTGATCTCTCTTTTTATCCTGATCTTTTTTCTTGTCGTTTTGTTTGTTCTGCTTGTTCTGTTTCTGCTGGTTTTTGTTGCCGTTTTTTTTCTGATCTTTGTTTTGTTTGTTCTTTTGACCACTCTTTTTGTTCTGGTTGTTCTTCTTTTGGTCTTTATTCTGTTTCTTTTGCTGATCGTTTTTCTTCTGGTTTTTGTTTTGTTTGTTCTGCTTGTTCTGTTTCTGCTGCTGTTTCTTTTTCTGTTGTTGCTGTTGCTTCTTCCGCTTTGCAAGTTCAAGGTTGAAACGGGTATCTTTGTCCTCCCGAATCTTCAGCGCTTTTTCATACGCATCAATGGCTTTGTCAAGCTTGTTCTGCATAAAGTAGCTGTTGCCCACATTGTGCAGACGCTGTGCCTCATCAACGCCTTTGCCTTTGGCTTGTTCATACGCTTTGAGTGCCGCATCATAGTTTTTGGACTTATAGTAGGCATTACCCGCATCATACGCTTTCTGCGGTACATTCTTCTCTAGTGTGTTAAAAAGAGCTGCACTCTTGCTGTAGGCTTTTGCCTTGTACGCCTCATTTGCCTCTTTAATCGTCTTAAAATCGGTCAACCCCGCATAAAGAGGCATCCAGACTAAAAGCAGCATCAATATTTTCTTTAAAACGCTTCTCATGACTTTGCTCCTTTGCGTGTACGCTGTTCAAAACGCGGGAATGAACTAAACCCGATCAGTAGCAGAAAAAGTCCCACGATCAACGGCACATAGAAATACTCGGTACGCTGTTTGATCACCA
Organism: Sulfurovum sp.; assembly: GCA_027082955.1. Taxonomy (GTDB): domain Bacteria; phylum Campylobacterota; class Campylobacteria; order Campylobacterales; family Sulfurovaceae; genus Sulfurovum. The sequence goes on from JALWTA010000038.1 coordinate 41,287, forward strand.
CTTTCCCCTGTGAGCGCATTTTGTACTTGGCATGGATCAGATCTGCCAGTTTTTTCATATCATCTTTTCCGTTACCTGCGATCACATAGACACCGCCGTTGTCTTTGGCAAGCAGCCCAAGTGCATCATTACGCTGTGTAATGGCAATGGTACCGTCTTTCATTGTCAGCGGTTTTCCATCATTGTCAAGTACAGGGGCACCTTTTTTCGTACCTACCAGTACCGCGTAGAGGTCAATGTTGTTTGCCTTGAGAATATCTGCAAATCCGGCGATCGCCTCTTCATCCCCGCCATCGGTAAAGAGGACAAGGATTTTGGGTTTCTTCTTCTCCAGTACTCCGGCAGCCAGATTGCCAAGTGCGCTGAAATCGGTCGAACCCATATTGATATAGCTCTCATCCACCCCTTGAAGCAGCATTTTCAGTGTCTCTTTGTCGGAGGTAAAGGGTGCGACAATGAATGAAGAGTAGGCAAACGCCGCCACACCGATCTCATCACTTGGCATGCCATCAAAGAACTGCATCATCTTCTTTTTGGCAAACGCAAGACGGTTGGGGTAGACATCTTTGCTGCGCATCGATCCGGAGATATCCAGCGCGGTCAACACCGTCAGCCCCTGCACATCGACACGCTTCTCTCCCTCGTTGACAACCGGACGCGCCATAGCAACGATCATAAAAAAGATTGCACTAAAGAGGATAATATTCCGCAGCCGCTGCGGTATACTCTCATTGCCTGCACTCAGCCGCTCAAGTACTTTCGCATCAAAAATACGAGAAAGCCGCTCTTTATTGGTAGAAACCAACACAGCAAAGAGCACAAACGGCACAATCATCACCCAAAAGAGGTAAGGGTAAACAAACTCCATCAATGCACCTCCCTTTGGAGGTGGGTGAATAGTGAATAGTGCGCCCGAACAAAGTGACAAGTGCCCTTGGGGTAAATAGTGAATAGTTTTGGTTTGCGTTGCTTTGCAACACTTCTATAATTTTTAATTTTTAATTTTTCCTTTTTCATTTTATATGCCTCTCTGATTTCTAAAATAGATAAAGAGCAGCAGACTCAACACGGCAAGAAAGAGCGGATAGACATACAAGTAGGTATGCTCTACCACTTTCTTGTCATTAAGCTTGGTCGCTTCCATCTTGTCTATTTCATCATAGACCCGCTGCAGCGCGTGAGCATTGTCCGCTCCAAAGGCTTCGCCGTGTCCGGCTTTTGCCAAGGCACTCAGATAGGCTGCATCATAGTCTCTTGGTCCGCCTATACCGATGGCATAAAGCTTGATATCACGTTTTTCGATCATGCTTTTGACATCCTGAAACGGCACTTTGCTCATATTGTCCATCCCGTCAGTAAGCAAAATCACGATCTTGCTCTTTGCCTTGCTTTTACTGAGCATATTGTATGCCTGTACCAGCGCATCGTTAATAGCAGTCTTTCTTCCGGCAATACCAAGTTTCTGCATTCTTGTGATATTCGTCAGAAATTCCTTTTCAAATGTCAACGGTGAAGCGATAAACGCCACGTCAGCAAAGGTAACCATCCCGATGCGGTCACTCTTTCGTTTCTGGATAAAATCTTCCACCACCTCTTTGACCACATCAAATTTGCTTTTAAAGATATCGTTTGGGTCAAACCCCTGCTGGCGCATTGAGCCTGAACTGTCGATCACAAGGACAATATCTCGCCCCTCTTTTTTGGAATTGGTATAGCTCTTTGTAATGACAGGAGATGCCAGTGCCGTTACCGCCGCAACAATACCGACCCATTTAAGCCAGTGTAGCAGTGTACTTTTCCGGCTCTCACCGGCAATCAGTGTCGCCACATGGGGGAAAAAGATTGCACGGCTTCTCTCTTTGCACCATTTTGCACATACCAAAAAGAGTAAAATGACCAAAAATGCCAATGGGTATTCAAAACTAAATTGACTCATCTGCCACCTGCACAAACAGTTTATATTGGTTCAATGTATCCTGATCGACCTCATCGACCTCTTTTTTGTATTTGTACTTTTCCAGCATTGGTTCAAGCTGGGCAAAAAGCTCTTTTCGCCTCTCATCCGTTGCCAAAAGCCTTGCGTAGTGTGTCGCTTCATAGGCTGCTTTTTTGCTGTTGCTCCAGTCTATGGACTTGAGTGCCGCAAGATACGCTTTGGCAAGGTTTTTCTTGCGGTTCTCCCACAGCTTTTTGGCAACAAAAAAGAGAATGCCAAGCCCAAGCAGCACCCCAAAGCCTATCAGCCCCCAGTAGATGTAAAAACTGCTGTCGGGGATCTCTATCAGCGGCTTGATATCACGCAGTTGCGCCGTCAAATTCTGCTCATTCATACAAATACTCCTCTTCTTTCAACAAAAGCTTTGCACCGCAAAGCATACCGACACTATTCACTCTTCTCTCTTCACTCTTCACTAAACCCTCATTCCTTTCATCAGCTTCACTGCCGCGTCTTCATGCGTATAGATCTTCGCAAAGCGTATCCCCTGCTTTTTGAACTGTTTGTAGAGCTTCTCATCGTTTTTCAGCAACGCTTTTTTGTAGCTTTTCAGGGTACCGCTGTCAATGTTGCCTTCAAAACTCTGTTTCGTCTCCATATCGATCAGACGCAGATACCCAAGATCACTTGGGTCTTCTTCAAACCTGTCACGTATCATGACGGCAAAGACATCATGTTTTTTACTTAAAAGTTTCAAATCAATCTCTCCGACAAAATCGGAAATAATAAAGAGCAGCGCCTTCTTCTTCAAACGGTTGTTCAGTGTCTCAACCAGTGCTTTAAAATCGGCAGGTTTTCCCAGAGGGTCGAATGCCATCACCTCTTCTACCGCTTTGTGCACAGAGAAGAGTTTTTTGCTGGGCTTGCTCAGGTCATACATTTTGTCTGCAAAAAGTATGTGCGAAAACAGGTCAGCATTCTTTACCGCTGAAAACCCGATGGTACCTACCACCTCGGCAGCGATATCGCTTTTTTGTTTGACGGTACCAAAATACATCGACCCGCTCAACATCGTCACCACAACGACATTGAGTTCACGCTCCTCTTTGTAGACCTTGACGAAGGGCTTGCCAAGCTTTGCCGTTGTCTTCCAGTCTATCTTACGGACATCATCTCCGTAAATATACTCACGCAGTTCGGCAAATTCGAACCCCTCGCCCTGAAAGAGCGAAGCATTGTTACCAAGCATATCCCCATAGACTTGTTTTCTGGTCTTAAGGACAATCTTTTTGGCTGCTTTATTCATTCTTTTTATCTCCTAAAAAAGCGGAGCCACCGCACCGCATACCCCAATTTTTAATTTTTAATTCTCACGGAATCGGCACTGCCGCAAGAATCTTCTCAATGATCTGATCCTGCATGATCTCTTCGGCAAGCGCTTCGTAGCTGAGAATGATGCGGTGTCTGAGTACCTCTTTGGCAATGTAGGCGATCTCAATGGGCGATACATAGTCCTGTCCTTTGAGGTATGCTATCGCTCGGCTTGCCTTGTACATATCGATACTCGCACGCGGGCTGGCACCAAACTCGATGAACGGTGCAAGCTCTTCAAGTCCGTACGCTTTTGGGTCACGGGTGGCAGATACCAGTTCAATGATGTAGCGCTCCACCTCTTCATCCATATGGACATCCATCGCCTCTTTGCGGATGCGTTCAATATCCTCTTTGGTTGCCACCTGCTCTATGTCGCCAAAGGCGTTGTTTGCTACACGTCTGGCGATCTCAAGCTCTTCTTCCTTGGTGTTATAGCCCACAACCACTTTCATCATAAAACGGTCAAGCTGCGCTTCTGGAAGCTCATACGCTCCTTCTTGCTCGACAGGGTTCTGTGTCGCCATTACCAAGAACGGCAGATCGATCTTGAAAGTTTCATCTCCAATGGTCACCTGACGCTCCTGCATCACTTCAAGCAGTGCCGACTGCACCTTCGCCGGGGCACGGTTGATCTCATCTGCAAGCAGCAGGTTGGTAAAGACAGGACCCTGTTTGATCTTGAAACTGTTGTTGGAAGGATCGTATATCTCTGTACCGATGATGTCCGATGGCAGCAGATCCGGGGTGAACTGCACACGTTTAAAGTCAAGCCCGAGACTCTTTGCCAGCGCGTTGACTGTCGTGGTCTTTGCCAGTCCGGGAACCCCTTCAAGCAGAATATGCCCGCGGCACAGCAGTCCAGCAAGCAGCCCCTCTACCATCTTCTCCTGACCGACAACGACTTTCGCCATTTCCTGTTTGATATTTTGAATGATTTGACTCAAGTGTAACTCCTGAATAGTATTGATTAATAGGAGTATACTTGAGTGAGGTAAACTAAAGTTAAACGTTATTGCTTCTGTTTTAAAAAGCCCATCGCAGCAGCGATGATATCATCATCATCTTTGGAGGCAGCCTTGAGCACCACACGCTCTTTGCTCTCGTCGGCAAACTCGATAAAGACATTCTCACCATAGGAGGAGACTTTGACAATGCCCTGTTCACGGGCGAGTACCTTCATGACCATGACATCGATGAACTGTCGTGTCACAGTGTCGGGTTTGCCAAATCGGTCAGCGATCTCACTTTCAATCTCATAGACTTCACCGACACGCTCACACTGCGCCAGACGGCGATAGAGTTCGAGTCGGAGTCTATCCTCTTCGATGAGATCTTCGCTCAGATACGCCTGCACGGCAAGTTTCATATCCACCTGTTGTGTCACTTCTTTGCTCTGACCACTTAGCTCTCTGATAGCATCTTCAAGCATACGCAAATAAAGGCTGTAGCCAATCTGCTTGATATGACCGCTTTGTGCCTCTCCGATGATATTCCCGCCACCGCGTATTTCAAGGTCATGAAATGCCAGCACCGCCCCGCTGCCAAGGTCTGAGTGCGACTCAAGGGCAAGCAGTCTGCGTCTGGCATTGTCGCTTAGACGCTCCTTGTCTGTGACCATAAAGTAGCAGTACCCCTCTTTGCCGCCGCGCCCCACGCGTCCGCGCAGTTGGTGCAAGTCGGCAATCCCAAAACTATCTGCCCCGTCTACGATCATCGTATTGGCATGAGGCATGTGGATACCTGACTCGACAATCGAAGTAGAGAGCAGGACATCATACTCGCCATCTTCAAATTTGAGCATCTCATCTTCGGTCTCTTTGGAGGAGACTTTCGAGTGCAGTACTGCAATGCGAAGCTTGGGCAAAATCTCAAGCAACTGCTTTTTCTTCTCTTCAATGCCGGCAATGGAGTTGAATACATAAAAAATCTGCCCGCCGCGTCTAAGCTCACGCAAGATTGCCTCTTTGACCACCTTTTCATCATAGCTCTTGACAAAAGTACGCACCCCCTGACGCTCTGTTGGAGGCGTGAGGATCTCAGAGAAACTCTTGACCTGTGAAAGTGCCATATTAAGCGAACGCGGTATCGGGGTGGCAGACATACTGAGCAGATGCGTATCGATACTCATCTCTTTGAGTGCCTCTTTTTGTTTCACACCAAACTTGTGCTCTTCATCGATCACCACGAGTGCGAGGTTTTTGAATTTTGCCTTAAGCAGTGCATGCGTACCCACCACCACATCGATGCTGCCCTCTTCAAGCCCTTGGAGTATCTGGCGCTTCTCTTTGGCAGTGGTAAAGCGGTCAAGCTTGGCAACCTTGATATCCCACTCATAGAAACGCTCTTTGAGACTCTTGTAGTGCTGAGAACTCAGCAATGTAGTAGGTGCGATCATCATCGCCTGATAGCCGTTTTTGACCGCCACAAACATCCCGTTCATCGCCACTTCAGTCTTCCCAAAGCCCACATCGGCACTAAGCAGCCTGTCCATCATACGACCGCTTTGCATATCATCCAGCATCTCAAAGATCGCACGCTCCTGATCCTCGGTATGCACAAAGCCTGCTTTGGAGAGGAAAAGCTGATGCTCTGCTGCAATTTTTATGGCAAACTCCCTCTCCTCACTGCTCCCTGCTCCCTGCTCCCTGCTCCATAACACAATCCCTTTCTTGAGGTGGCGCTGCGCAGAGAGGTTGATGATCTGCGAGGCGATGGCAAAGAGCTTCTCTTTGACCTTTCCTTTGAGTTTTTTGAAGCTTGCTTTACCCATGCGGTCAAGTACCGGCAGTGCCCCACCCTCTGCCACATAGCGGTCGATCACCTCAAGATTGCTTACAGGAATGAGCAGGGTATCTTCGTTTTGATACATGATGGTAACAAACTCCGAGGTCGCCCCCAGCACCTCACGCTTCTCAATGCCCCTAAATATCCCTACCCCATGGTTCTCATGTACCACATAGTCCCCGGGTTTGAGCTCATCGAGGATGATAGAGGCTTTTTTAACCTTTTTGCGTTTCATAGGTTTGTTCAGAGAGAGAATGAGCTTACCTTCTCCCATCAGATTGACAATACCATCCTGATAGACAAAGTGTATATTCTCAAAACTGTGCAGCTGTGATCCTCGGACAATGCTCTCGTTACGGGCAAGTATGATGATCTCTTTGTCTTGATGTGCCTCCAAGAGCTTGTTTGGGTCTGCCACTTCAAGATCACGGTAGCGGGCAGCGTTAGGGATGGTGGACAGCAAAAATGCTTTGCGTGCTACCAAAGGGGTGTCAAGTTCATAAATCTCAGTAAGCTCCTCATCGAGGTTCCGACAAAGCACCCCTTTGGCAACATCAAACGCACTTTGTGAAAGTGCTTCAAGGTGCCACACTCCCAATGAGTCGATATCTTTGACAAAGGTATCGTAAGGACTGCGTTCACAGCGGCTTTTAAGTGCTTCATGCTCTTCACTGCTTAGGGCAAGAAATACAGGTGTAACCGTAAAGCCCTCAAGCTCTTCTCCCTCACGCTTTTGTGTCGTTTCATCATAATGGTGTATCGACTCCACCTCTTCATCAAAGAGCGAAATACGGTACGGCTTGTCACTCTGCACAGGAAAGATATCGATAATATCCCCTCTAAACGACACCTCTCCGCGCTGCGCTGCAATATCGGTAAAGTGGTAGCCCCAGCGGTAAAGTTTATCTTTGAGATCGGTAAGTGGCAGAGTTTCACCAAACTCAATGTTCAGCTCATCATAGCGTTCAGGATTTGGAAAAGGCAGCAGTACTGTATGCAGTGGTGCGATCAACACCTTCTGCTTGCTACTACGGTAGAACCCAAAGAGGGCGTGAAAAAACGCCTGTATCTCCTCTGCGTAGGGGCGCAAATCCTCCCCTACACTCACACGGATATCAGGCAGCACAAAGGTATCATACCCAAGCAGCCTTACCACATCACCTACCTGCTTCGCCTCCTTGTCATCGGCACAGATGAGAAGATTGTTTTCAACACCTGCTTCGAGATACTCGTAAATATTGCTTTGACTGATCATTCTGCTCTTTCCTCTTTTTCTCTATCCCAATATATATGTAACGAGGCTAAAATCTTCGATTCCAAAAACAGATAAAAGCTTTTCGAAAGAAAAGCATACCAAATCTCTTCACCCTTAACTCTTAGCTCTTAACTCTCTTAGAAACGCCTCAACTGTATAGAATGATCCAAAGACCAGATAATGTTCCTTTGGATCAATGTAGCCTTCAAACATACAATAATCGATCCCTACCTGCTTTAATGCCGCCTCGATCGCTTCGATCGTCGTAGCCCGCTGTGATACAATGGGGATGATCTCAACCCGTTTGACTTTCGGCTTCAGAATACGCAGCACCGCTTCATAATCCTTGTCATCAAGCGAATTGTAAATAAGCACCGTCTCAGGCTCCATCGATGCGACAATCGCTTTGGCGGCAAGCGGATTGTGCCCCACATCAATACGGATGTTTTCGGTCAGCGGATAGAATCGTCCAAAAAGCTCTAAGGTTTTCAAATCATTGACATCATACGACATACCCAATATATCCAAAGCCTGACATGCTACCATAGCATTGTCAACCAGATAAGCAGGCCACCCTTTTTGCTGTGCGATTGCTTCTAGCTCTACTGCCTTCTCATCGCTAAACGCTAAACGCTCAGCGCTAAAAAGCTCCGCTTTTTTCTCTTCGGCAATCCGCTTCGCCACTGCTACCACCTCATCGTAAGGCTGCGGTCCCAGCAGTGCCCTCTTTTGGATACTGCGTATCTTTGTCTCTGCAATCTCTTCGATGCTCTCTCCCAAAAATGCCTGATGGTCAATCCCTATGGGGGTGATGACACTCTGCTCCTTATCACAAACATTGGTCGCATCAAACTCTCCGCCAAGCCCCGCTTCAAGCACTATCAGATTGCACTTCTCGTAAACCACCAACGCCAAAAGAGTCGTATATTCAAAATAGGAGAGCGCCTCCGCCATCTCCTCGCCCAAGATAGGAAAAAGCTTTCGATGTGCTGCTTCCAATACCTCATCAGAGGCATCTTCACCATTCAACCAAATACGCTCATTAAATTTCAAAATGTGAGGAGAAGAGTAATGACCCACACCAAAACTCCTACCTCCTACCTCCTCACTCCTACTTCCTTGCCGCCAGGCAAGATACGCCATCATCCGCCCCGTAGAGCCCTTGCCGTTCGTACCGACAATATGTACTCTCTTGGGATGTCTAATGTGGGGTTTGAGGATCGCATAGGCTTGATGTACCCTCGTATGATCGATCTCTTTGTAGTAGAGCGGTTTTCGGTCAAGAAAACCGCTTAAGCTTTCGGTTTGCACTATTTGTTCTGTGCCTTTTTCTGTTGCGCTGCACGGGCGCTAACATAGGCGAGGAACTCGTCCATACCCTTTTCAAGCCCTTTTCTAATTGCTTCAATTCTCAGTGCAGAAGAGGTTAATGCACTGTCTTTGATATCAGATTCATAAATAGTATTGATATTCTTATGAATCTCTCCCTCTTTAGTCAGCATTCTAAAGCGCATCCGGGTATAGGCACGATAGCGTGTCACATAACCATTCTGATAACTAAGTGGTCTAAAATAGGTTCCCGAATAGGTAATATAAATTTGACTCTCTGCCTGATCTTTTGGCACGATATGTCCCTTAAACCGAGTGTATACAATACGGTTCATCTCATCCTTGACAAACGGTGCATTTTCCGGCTCTGCCCTGTCCACCTCAACCTGAACATAGACAGAATCACTAAAAAGATTCCGTATGACATGGGAAGAGGGCTGATAGGCACAGGCGGTTAGTAGCAACAGTGCTACTAAAGTGAAGAGTGAAGAGTGAAGAGTGAAGAGTGTTGGTTTGTTTTGGGACATGCTTTTACCTTTCTGTTTGAATTATACCGGTTTTACCGCAAGATTTACCAGTTTGTTCGGCACCACAATCTCTTTGACGATCTGCATATTTTGAAGCCATTTTTCCCCTGCCTCTTTGGCAGCCGCAAGTATCTCATCGTTACTCGCATCAGGGCTGACTTCTATCTCGGTACGCTTCTTGCCGCTGATCATCACAACATACATCACACTCTCTTGGACAAACACCTCATCTTTGACTTCGATCTTGCCGTTAAAATTCTCTCGACCAAAGAGCTTCTCGCTCAGCTCTGTAGCCACATGCGGGATGATCGGCTCAAGCAGGTTGAGCATAATATACATCCCCTCTGTCCAAACATCTGTGTTGTCCTGTTTATCAAGCGCATTGAGTGCTTCCATACAGGCAGCAATGAGTGTGTTGAAAGCAAACGTATGTTCATAGACATCGGCAGATTTTTGCAGTGCTTCATAGACTTTGACTCGTGCCAGTTTGCTTTCTTTGCTCAGGCTGCTCTGGTCAATCTCAGGCAGCGTCTTGCCTGTAACTTTGCCGCTTCTGTCATAAAGCTTTTTGATGAAACGAAACGCACCATCTACCGCAGAATCATTCCACTCCAGCTCTTTTTGCGGCGGTGCTGCAAAGAGAATAAACAGACGCGCGGTATCGGCACCATACTTATCTACCAAGGCATCCGGATCGACCGTATTGCCTTTGGACTTACTCATTTTTGCTCCATCTTTGAGTACCATCCCCTGTGTCAGCAGTCTCTGAAACGGCTCGTCAATGTCGTGATAGCCAAGATCACGCAGCACTTTGGTAAAGAAACGTGCATAGAGCAGGTGCAAGATCGCATGCTCGATACCGCCGATATACTGATCGACCCCCAGCCAGTAGTCAGCATCTGCTTTGTCTATGCCAACCTCTTCCCATTTTTTAGGGTTGGTCGCATAACGGAACTGATACCAGCTTGACTGCACGAAAGTATCAAGTGTATCGGTCTCACGCACGGCATCCTTGCCACATTTTGGACACTTGCAGTGTTTCCATGTCGGATGGTTCTCCAGCGGGTTGCCCTCACCGGTGATCTCCACATCATCAGGGAGTGCCACAGGTAGGTTCTCAAACTTCTCAGGTACCAGACCACACTCGTCACAGTGCACAAACGGAATAGGCGCACCCCAGTAGCGCTGACGGCTGACCCCCCAGTTGCGCAGTTTGTAGTTGGTTGTACCCTTGCCTTTGCCCTCCTCTTCCATGTAGTTTATGATGGCGATTTTCGCCTCTTCATTCTCTACACAGCTAAACCGGTCACTCTCGATGAGTCTGCCGCTTCCGGTATAGGGAAGCTCTTCGCCGCCTTCGATGACACGTTTAATCGGCAGATTGTATTTGGTAGCGAACTCATAGTCACGTTCATCATGTGCTGGTACCGCCATGACTGCACCGCCGCCGTAGCTTGCCAGTACAAAATTGGCAGTCCAGACAGGGATCTGTTCGCCTGTAAGTGGATGAATCACACTGATACCCAGAGAATACCCCTCTTTATCCTGCTTGGCACGTTCTACTTCGCTCATATTGGCAATGGCTTTGATCTTCTCTGCCACCTCAGATTCGAGCAGATTGTGTTCGACAAGATACTTGGTAATAGGATGTTCAGGCGCCAATGCCGAATAGGTGACACCGTAGATCGTATCGGGACGGGTGGTAAAGACTTCATAGCGGTCAAACTTGCCGTCAAGCTTTGCTTTGCTCTCCTCTGTCAGCTCAAAGTCAAACGCCAATCCCTGAGACTTTCCTATCCAGTTGCGCTGCATCGTGATCACCTGGGAGGGCCACTTGCCCTCAAGCTGCGCCAGATCTTCCAGCAATTCATCGGCATAACGGATGATGTCAAGATAATAGCCCGGCATCTCTTTGAGCTCTACAGGATTATCACAACGCCAGCAGCACCCCTCTTCGACCTGCTCGTTGGCAAGTACCGTATGGCAGCTCTCACACCAGTTTACTGTCGTGCTCTCACGATAGAGCAGCCCCTTTTGGAACATCTCAATGATAAACTTCTGCTCATGCTTGGTGTAGAGCGGATCACAGGTGGCAAACTCACGTGTCTTGGAAAATGAAAGTCCCAGTGTACCCAGCTCTTTACGCATATAGTCGATGTTGCTGTAGGTCCACTCTTTGGGGTGGCGTCCATGTTTGATCGCCGCATTCTCAGCCGGCATCCCAAACGCATCCCACCCGATGGGGTGCAGGACGTTGTAGTCTTGTTTTCTGTAGTAGCGTGCCAGTGCATCGCCGATGGCGTAGTTGCGCACATGCCCCATATGCAGACGACCGCTTGGGAACGGGAACATACTCAAAATATATTTTTTCTTCTGACTCAGGGAGTCACTCGGTTCAAACGCCTGCTCCGCTTCCCACTGCTGCTGCCACTTGGCTTCAATCTCTTTTGGATTGTAACTCATTGCTTCTCACTTATACGATAATAATTGAACCTTCTGAATAATGACCAACAGAGGTTTCACTCGATGGCGACAAAGGAGTGCCCAACCCCTGAAAGGGGCGCCTTTATGGCTTCGCTTTGCTCCGACCATTTCGGTTCCGAAGCTACGAAAGACAAGCAGTTGTCTTTCGCTTACGCTTCTCATGTTCACGACTGCCCAAGCTTCGAGTGAAACCGGTGATTTTTCAGAGAATTCAATTTGGTGGATTATAGCAAAATAGGAGTTAATTGTAGCACCCCTCTTCATCCTTAACCCTTAGCACTTAACACTCAGAAGTTCGCATCTTACTGAAATGTATTGCACACTCTCAAATCACCGCTCTCAAATCCACGCTTAAACCACGCCATACGCTGTGCGGAACTGCCATGCGTGAAAGCATCGGGACGTACTGCACGCCCCGCCTCTCTTAGCAGCGTGTCATCCCCGATCTTGCTTGCGGCATTGAGCGCCTCTTCAAGATCGCCGGGTTCAAGCATATGAAACTGCCGTTGCGCATAATGTCCCCAGACACCGGCATAGCAGTCTGCCTGAAGTTCCACCTTGACTTGCAGCGCATTGGCACGCGGACCTCTGCCGCCCCACTGCTGTTTGATCTTCTGTACCTTATCGAGTGTGCCGGCAATATCCTGTACGTGGTGTCCTATCTCATGCGCAAGTACATACGCCTGTGCAAAATCTCCCGGCGCATTGTGACGGCGTGCAAGCTCATCAAAAAAACCAAGATCAAGATAAACCTTTTTGTCCACAGGGCAGTAAAAAGGCCCCATCTGAGACTGTGCTCCGCCACATCCGCTGTGGGTATGGCCTCTATAAAGTACCAATACCGGTTCTTTGTAGCGAAGTCCATACTGTGGCAACAGCTGACTCCAGACCTCTTCTGTGCTTCTGAGTACTTTTTTAATGAACACTGCCCGCTTGTCATCAACCGCTTTGTTAACCGAATGTGACGCACCGCCGCCCATGCCAATCAGTGCCAAAGGATTGTACCCTGCCATATAGGCAAGCAGACCCGCACCAATGATCAGCAGCCCAAATTTAGAACGCAACAGCGGACGGATGAGCGGCCACAACATCATCATGGTTCCCATACTCATTCTGCCGCCGCCATAACCTCCCTGACCACGTCTGTCCTCTACATTTTGGCTCTCTTCTTCGTTATCAAGACGCATCCAGTCTCCTCCTCTGACTTATTGATAAACTACTACGGATTATACCCAAATCTCGAAATAGAATTCTTTGAATTTGTGTTATGCTCGTATTTACGGGGTTTGCAGAAAATTTGAGTCGCACCCGTAGGTTCGGCGATGGTTTTATGTGAAGCCCGTGAATACGATGATGATACAAAGTCATGAATTTCTATTTCGGGATTTGGGTTATACCAATCAAAAGTAAAAATAGACTACAATATTGCTACTTTTAAAAAGAGGAGTCCGTGTGTCATTAGCGTTAGCAAGAAAGTACCGTCCCGCCACATTTAACGACCTCATCGGGCAGGAAGCAGTCTCTCAAACCCTCTCGCAGGCACTGGATAACGGCCGACTCTCACACGCCTATCTCTTCTCCGGACTTCGTGGAAGCGGAAAGACCTCTACGGCTCGTATTTTTGCAAAAGCACTGCTATGTGAACAGGGCACTTCTTCTCACCCCTGTGGTGAGTGTATCCACTGTGTGATGGCTGCGGAAAACCGCCATATGGACATCATTGAGATGGATGCGGCAAGCAACCGCGGGATCGATGACATCAAAGACCTCATTGAACACACCAAGTACAAACCAAGCTCTGCACGCTTCAAGATCTTCATTATCGACGAAGTGCACATGCTGACAAATCAGGCGTTCAATGCCCTGCTTAAAACCCTTGAAGAGCCACCTGACTTTGTCAAATTTATCCTTGCAACCACTGACCCGCTCAAACTGCCGGCGACCATCCTCTCTAGAACCCAGCATTTCCGGTTCAAAAAGATTCCCCAGCAGCTGGTACAACGCCACCTTGAGCATATTCTCAACCTTGAACAAATCGGGTTTGAAAAAGAGGCGGTTGAGATCATTGCACGTACCGGTGCAGGCAGTCTGAGAGATTCACTGACGCTGCTCGATCAGGCGATCGTTTATTCTCAAAACTTTGTCGATGTCGCAACAGTCACAGGTATGCTCGGTATCATCGAACCGAGTCTGCTTGAGAAGCTGCTTGAAGATATTGTCAAAAAAGATACTGCCGCGATCCTCGACTTTATCAGAATAGCTGCCGATTATGAGGCGGAGATGATCCTCGATGAGCTGACACTCTACCTCAAGAGCCTTCTGCTTGAAGGCAGCAACAGACTTACTCCTATGATCATCGAGCGCTTCTTCCGGATCATCGCCGAGTCAAAAACCCTGCTTTCTCTTGGAAGCGATGGCGAGTTTGTCCTCTCGCTGACTCTATTTAAAATGATGGAAGCGCTGCAGATCAAAGATATCGACACAATGATCAAAGGACTCGAACAGGAGCTAAAAGGGGTAGAAGTCAGCGAAATCGTTGTCACTACACCCGCACCGGATCTCTCTGCACCCAAAGAGGTGATCACCATCACCGAAGAGGAGATCGTAGCAACCCTGCCCGCAGAGAAAAAAGCACCCGATACAACACCTGCCATGCAGGAAGAGAAGCAAGAAGAGCCCCATGCTGTTGCAAAAACAACACCACAAGAGCCAGAGGTATCACCGTCTCCAACAACACAAGATACACCACAAACCACCTCAATGCTCAACACTCAGCGCTCAGCACTCAACACCACCCCAAACGAAAGCGCAGAGATCCAAAGCAAACCAGATAAACCTCAACAAGAAACCCCTTCCTCAACACTCAGCGCTCAGCACTCAACGCTCAACGCCGGAAAATTCAAAGAACTCATCTCCAAGATCTATGACCGAGACTACGACCTTGGCAGCTGTTTTGAACGCAACATCAGCTTTGTCAACTTTTCCGACAACCTGTTGACATGGGAGTCCACTGCCGAAGATGCCGACAAGCAGATGCTCATCACCCACTGGGGTGTGATCAACATGTTTGTCAAAGAGCTGTTTGGATTTGAGACCAAAATAAAAAATATCGCTAAAAAAAAAGCCAGTAGGGGTCTGACCTCACAAAAAGTAGCAGAGAGTAATGAGCAGGTAGCAGGTAGCGGGGATCAATCGATAGAGCAGATACCACAGGAAAATGCTGCTCATAACGATGCAGACAGCGGCTCTATGATCGAAGAGATCGAGATGAAGAGCTCCTGCATCGCTCCTGATGCTGGTGAAACCGAAGCAGCCAAAGAGAAAGACCCCTCAGCCCTGCTTGAAGAGCCCATGGTCAAAACTGCTCTGGAGCTTTTTAATCCCAAAAAGGTTAGGATTAAACGAAATACCTAATCTACCCACGCTTTGGTTACAATCTTTGGCTTCTCATCATAGATCTTCACCTTTTCTGCATCTATACAGCGACCATTGTCATCTAATTCAAAGACAATCATCTGCAAGATTGCTTTACAACTGTCAGGAATATCATGGTGACCACCAAGTCCGGTAAGAAAACGGCGCATTGGCACAGCTTTGTCCATACCGATAACCCCATCACGACAACCGGTCAGCCCCACATCGGTCACATAGGCGCATCCGTTGCTAACACAAAGGTCATCCGTACCGACATGGGTATGGGTACCAAAAATGGCAGAGACATCTTCATGAAGCATATGCAGCAGCACATTCTTTTCAGAACTCGCTTCCGCATGCATATCGATGATGATGTGTTTGATCCCCTGAGCCTTGAGCGAAGCGACCACGGACGTGATCATAGTAAACGGGTTATCTACCATAGGCATGGTGTAGTGCCCCATCAAATTGAGTACTGCTACTTCATGTCCACAGATTGTTGTTTGGAAAATGCCTTTGCCCGGTGAGGCTTCGGGGTAGTTCATGGGTCTAATAAGCGGATGGCTCTCAAAGAGTTCGACGATCTCTTTTTTATCAAAACTGTGGTTGCCTCCGGTCATCACATCGATGCCGTAGCCAAGCAATTCATCAGCATTTTTGCGGGTCAATCCAAACCCATGGGAGGCATTTTCATAGTTGGCAATAACAAAATCAAGAAAGTGTTCCTGACGCAGACGCTTAAGGTGTTTTTTGAGCATCAAGCGCCCGGGTTTACCGACAATATCTCCAATAAACCCGATACGCATAAAAACTCTTCTGAACGCTACGCGCTTAACGCTAAACGCTCTCTCCGCTAAACGGCAGCAGTGCCGAAGCCCATGTCAAACCGCCGCCGAAGGTATCAAGCAGCATCAGTTCACCTTTTTTCAGTTTTCCACTCTCCCAGAGATCATTGATCGCCATAGGGATTGAGGCAGCTGAAGTGTTGCCGTACTTATGCACAGTCAACGCAACCTGATCTTCACGCATTTTCAATGCATCTCCCACTGCTTTGATAATACGGTAGTTAGCCTGATGGGGAATAAAATGGGGGATCTCTTCTGATCTGATATTGTTTTTCTCAAGGATCTCTTTAACGTCTTTTGTCAGTGTCTTGACTGCAAGTTTAAAGGTTTCATTGCCTTTCATCTGCACATACTGCAACCCTTCATCAAGCACTTTCTGGCTGACAGGGTTGCGTGAACCCGGTGCAGGTGTCACAAGAAAATCTGCATATGCGCCATCCGCGCTTGCATGGATGTCTACAAATCCTTCCTCTTTGTTCTTTGTAGCCGATATTACTGCTGCTCCGGCACCATCACCGAACAGGATGCAGGTACTTCTGTCTGTATAATCTACGATAGAAGAGAACTTTTCCGCACCAATAACCAAAACGTTTTTTCTCATACCCGATTCAACAAAAGCTTTTGCGACAGAAAGCCCATAGACAAACCCGCTGCAAGCTGCAGAAATGTCAAATGCCTGCACATTTTTGATACCGAGTTTGTCAGAGATAATACATGCGGTTGAAGGCATATTGAAATAATCAGGTGTTACGGTAGCACATACGACCAGATCGATCTCTTCTTTCTCCAGTCCTGACCGTTTAATAGCCAGTGCTGCCGCTTTCGCACCCATATCGCTTGTAAACTCATTGTCTGCTGCAATATGTCTCTCTTTGATCCCTGTACGTTTTGTAATCCATTCATCGCTTGTATCTACCATCTTTTCCAGATCTGCATTGGAAAGAATCTTTTGGGGTACATAGGCACCAATTGCCCTAAACGCGGCATAAACAGGCTGTGTTACTGACATTGTATTCCTTGGGAGCGGGATATAAACAACAGTTTTGGAACCCGCTAAAATCGAATATCATTTTACCATAATATTCTAAGAATTCAGGAGAAAAGGAGAAAGCCAAAGCCCTTTGGCTTAAGCTTTTTTGGTAATAAGTGCTTCTATCTTGTTGTTCACACCGGATTCGGTATATTTAATCGCCTGAAAGATAGCGTTTTTGATAGCTTTGGCATTGGAGGAACCGTGAGAGATGATAGCGCATCCGTTAATTCCAAGCAATGGTGCACCCCCATACTCTGAAGGATCCACCTCTTTTTTCATCGATGCAAAGACCTTTTTCTTCATCATCAATGCACCGATCTTTGCGGGAAGAGATTTTCTAATATACTGTTTCATCAAAGTGAAAATAGCAGATTGTACACCCTCAGCTGTTTTCAGCAATATGTTACCGGTAAATCCGTCAGTTACAATAACATCAACATCGCCGCCGAAAATGTCGCCACCCTCTACGTTCCCGATAAAACCTTCCAAATCATCAAGCAGTTTAAATGCTTCTTTGGTTAGAGCATTCCCTTTGCTGTCTTCTTCTCCATTGCTTAAAAGACCTACTCTTGGATGAGCACGTCCCATGACACTCTGCACATAGGCTTCTCCCATGTAACCGAACTCATACAGGTTCTGCGGAGTGCAGTCTGTTACTGCACCTACGTCCAAAACCAAAGAACGATTTCCTTTAACGGTGGGCATAAAGGTTGCCAATGCCGGTTTGCTGATATGAGGCAGCCGGCCAATACGTAGTGTCGCCAGCGTCATAGTAGCACCACTGTGCCCTGCAGAGACAACAGCATCTGCCTCTTTATTGCGAACAAGCTCCACCGCTTTATAGATGGAGGAGTCTTTACGCTTGAGTGCATTGGTCGCCTGATCTGCCATTTCAATCACATCAGAGGCATCAACAATCTCAACTTTATTGATATAATATTGGGGTAGCAGAGAAAGAATCTCTTCTCTGTCGCCTACAAGAATAGGCAGGAAAGATTGTTCTTCCAACGCCAACACGACGCCTTCAATAATCGGCTCGGGACCGTGGTCCCCACCCATTGCATCGATCGCGATTTTGATCATTGCAATTACGCTTTTTTCGTTTTGTACTCACCTGTTGTCATGTTCATGTGGTGAGGCATTCTCCATGTTCCGTCGCTATCTTTTACGGGCATAGGAAGGGTCAGTTTATAATGTGTTCTTCTTTTTGCCGCTCTTGTTTTACTTACACGTCTCTTAGGTACTGCCATGGTCTATCCTTTGTATGGTTTAAAATTCTATCTCAAGTGCTTCTTCACTGCCGTCACAACTGTCACAGTAGTGAAACGCACCTTCGATGGCATTGATCTCGCTTTGGAGGATATATGTTACATCAATAACGCCATCCAAAAACTCGATTATATCCAAATCATCTTTATCTTCCGATACCTGATCACTGAGTGTCAGCTTCAACGGTGTATCAAGCAGATAGTCAAACAATTTTCCGCATCTGTCACACACCAAAGGGAGATTTCCTTCCATATTTGCATCAAGAAGTACCCGATGATAACCGCTCTTTGCCAAGGTACCTCTCAGGCGTACATCCTGAAGCGAAAGCTCCAGAGGTTTTGCCGTCGTACCTACCTTTTCAAAAAGAATCTTCAAAGAAGACTGCTTAGTGAATTTCTCTCTGTGAAAAGAAAAATGCAATCTCTACTGCTGCATTCTCAAGAGAGTCACTTCCATGTACCGCATTGGCATCGATACTGTCAGCAAAGTCTGCTCTAATCGTTCCGGCAGCTGCCTCTTTTGGGTCAGTAGCACCCATAAGCTCTCTGTTCTTTGCCATTGCATTCTCACCTTCGAGTACAGAAACGACAACTGGTCCAGAGATCATAAAATCTACAAGGTCCTTAAAGAAAGGACGATCTTTATGCACTGCATAAAATGCTTCTGCATCTACTCTGGAAAGTCTTGTTTTTTTCGTTGCTGCAATTCTCAAACCTGCTTCTTCAAAGCGTGCAAGAATCTGTCCTACAACATTTTTTGCAACTGCATCGGGCTTGATGATTGATAGTGTTTGTTCCATAATATTATATTCCTAAAATTGGGGATGGTGTACTTCGTCGGGAAGTATTCGGGCGGAATTGTATCGAAATGGATATTAAAAATATATTAATTTAAGGAATTTCAAGAAAGAAGAAAGAAGGGGTGACCAAAGATCCGGTCACCCAAATGAAGATTAGTCTTCAATGACCGGCTCGCCTTTAGCACCTCTGTTTTCAGAACAAGGCTGTCCCTCAACACAGTCGCTCCACTGAATACATCCTTCTGTAGGACATGCTTCAGCACATGCCGGTACTTCAAAATAATCTACACACTCAACACATTTGTCTGCATATACGTAGTAGATCTCCTCACCAGTTGGGTTATCGTCCTCATCAACGATCGCTTCAACTGGACACTCATCAATACAAGCTGCACAGTTAATGCAGATATCTGTAATCATTACTGCCATTTGTTTTCTCCTTTATGTAAGATGGTCAAACTATAACAAAACTTATTTAAATTATTCTTTAATTAGATACTTAAATAGTCTCTAATCGCTTTTGTTTTGTCTGTTTTTTCCCATGTAAAATCTTCATCCTCGCGACCAAAATGACCATAAGCTGCTGTCTTTCGGTAAATAGGACGCAGCAGATTCAGACTCTCCATGATCCCTTTTGGTGTCAGGTCAAACAGCTCCTTGACACATGCCACAATCTTCTCTTCTACCACATGAGCAGTACCGTGTGTATCTACATGAATAGAGACCGGTGCAGCCACACCAATAGCGTAGGCTATTTGGATAGTCGCCTTTTCACAGGCACCTGCAGCGACAAGGTTCTTGGCAACATAGCGTGCCGCATAGGCAGCCGAGCGGTCGACCTTGGTCGGATCTTTGCCAGAGAATGCCCCGCCGCCGTGTGGGCAGGACCCCCCATAGGTATCGACAATGATCTTTCGTCCTGTCAGGCCTGCATCACCCTGTGGACCACCAATCACAAAGCGCCCTGTCGGGTTGATGTGATAGGTGATCTCATCATGCAGCATACCGTAAGCTTCCAGTACAGGATTGATCACCTCTTCTCTGACTGCTTTTTGCACCTGTGTCAGAGAAACATTATCATGGTGCTGGGTAGAGACAACTACCGTATCGACAGAAACCGGCTTTCCGTCAACATATTTGACCGAAACCTGCACCTTACCATCTGGTCTTAGAAACGGTACCGTACCGTTTTTACGTACCTCTGCCAGCTTTGAGGTCAGACGGTGTGCCAGTGTAATAGGCAGCGGCATCAGTTCCGGTGTCTCTTTGCACGCATAACCGAACATCAATCCCTGATCTCCCGCACCGATCTCTCCGCTTGCCTGATCAACCCCCTGATTGATATCGGGTGACTGCTCGCCAATTCCATTGAGTACACCGGCACTGCGGTAATCAAAACCGTAAGAGGCATCGGTATATCCAATCTCTCTAACCACTTCGCGCGCAATTTCCTGCATCGGTGCATACGCTGTTGTTTTCAATTCTCCTGCAATCACACAAAAACCGTTACTCAGCAACGTCTCACATGCCACTCTGGCATTGGGATCTTCCTTGATGATGTAGTCCAGAATCGCATCAGATATCTGGTCTGCCATCTTGTCAGGATGTCCTTCGGTTACTGATTCACTGGTAAAAATGTATTCGTTCATCCATACTCCTTCTTCTTGAAGATCGGCAAAGCCAATCTTCAATTCATCTCACTAAAGCTTCGCCTGCAGCTTAGAACACTTCAATAAGAGATGTTTAATATTCGTCCACTGTCACTGAACTTAAATAAATCACCGACAGGAGATTTATTCAAACCCAGTATCGGTGCGTGACTACGCACCCTACTGCTTTCCTTTTTAATTTTTAATTTTTAATTTTTCCCTTACACGTTCTGCGAGTTGTTCCGGTAACAGTCCCATGCTCTCTTCCACCAGCCTGGTATTGCCGTGTGTGATAAATGCATCATCATACTCAAAAGAGGTTAACGATACCGTATGAATACCCGTTTGGGACAAATACTCAAGTATCGCGGAACCTACCCCGCCTTTTTTGGCAGAATCGGAGAAAACGAACCACTTTGTATATTTTGATGCCAAAGAAGAGAGCATCGCTTCATCCAGCGGTTTGACAAAACGCAGATCGAGCACCGCCGCATCTATCCCGGATTCTGAGAGCAAAGATGCTGTCTGAAGTGCTCTGCCTACACCATTCCCGTACCCGATAAGCAACAGTTCACTGCTGCCCTCTTGGATGAAATGTGCTTTGCCCAATGTATACTCTGGGACATCACAATCTTCTGCCATAAATGCACCGCGCGGATATCGGAATGCACAGGGACGACCGTAGTCTCTCGCAAATGCCATCACCTTTTTCATACTCGTCTCATTGTAAGGTGCCAGCAGTGTCATATTGGGAATTGCACGCAGATAAGAGACATCAAACGCTCCCTGATGGGTCTCGCCATCCTCTCCTACAATACCTGCACGGTCAATGGCAAAGGCAACCCCAAGATCCATCAGGCAGATATCATGGATCACTTGGTCGTAGCCCCGTTGCAAGAAAGTTGAATAGATGGCACAGAAAGGTTTGAATCCCTCTTTGGCAAGCGGTCCCATGGAGGTCACCGCATGCTGCTCGGCAATCGCTACATCCCAGAAGCGTTCAGGATATTTTTCCATCGCCGCATTCAGCCCTGTTCCGCTTGGCATAGCAGCCGTTACACCAACGATCTTATCATCTTCATCCGCCATTGCGACCAGTGTTTCAGAAAATATCTTCGTTGCTGCTTTGGCACTGCTCTTCTTGTAAGATTCGCCTGTTTTAGGATCAAATGCACCTACTCCATGCCAATGCTCTTTGGTGCCTTCGGCAATCTCATACCCTTTGCCTTTGGTCGTCTGTGCATGAATGATGACCGGTTTGCCAAGCCCTTTGGCTACCTCCATTGTTTCTATCAGCGCGGCAATATCATGCCCGTCTACAGGACCGATATACTCGATACCCATCTCTTCAAAAAGCACCCCGGGAGTGATCAGCTTAAACGACTCTTCAAACCGTTTTGCCATATAGCTGGTGCCTTCGGGCATCATATCTACAATCTTCTCGACCTTCGTCTTAAACTTCTGATAAAGCGGGCTTGCCATGGTCTGAGAAAGGAGTTTCGAGATAGCACCTATTGGTTTGGCAATACTCATCTCATTGTCATTGAGGATGATCACGACCGGATATTTACGGTCACCCAGTTCATTGAGTGCTTCATAAACCATCCCTGCACTCATACTCCCATCACCGATAAAGGCAACCGGAATACGCTTTTCCCCCTTGAGTGCAATCGCTTTGGCAGCCCCTACAGCCAGTGAAATGGAGGTAGAGCTATGTCCCGCTACATAATAGTCGTAGGGTGACTCTTTTGGTTTGGTATAGCCGCAAATACCGCCAAACTGACGCAATGAGTCAAAACGATCCCAACGGTCTGTCAACAGCTTATGGGCATATGCCTGATGTGACACATCGAAGATAAACGGATCTTTGGTCACATCAAAGACTTTGTGCATAGCTACAATCAGATCGGTTGCGCCCAGTGTCGAACTCAAATGTCCGCCATTCTTGCTCACTGTTGCAAGAATACGATCCCGTATCTGCTGTGCAAGTGTTTCCAGTGTTTCAACCGATGCATCACGAATATCCATCATTGCCTCTCTACCGTGTAATATACGCATTCACTATACGCTTGGCAAAAGCGAGCTTTTCATCATCAACAGAAAGCCCCATCTCTTTTGCCATATGTTTGATCTCTTTTTTGGTAATCTTCTCTATCGTAACAGATTTGGCTTCATCCTTCATGAAATCCTCTATGCGAAAAGAGACTATCTCTATCTCGGAGCCCTCTGCTACAACTGCCTCTTTCATCCAATCACCTCTGAGAAGTGCTTAAAGAAGATATCGTTTTGCCGTGCCGTTCCTACTGTGATTCGTACAGCATTCATGCCATAAGATGCCAAATTTCGGATAATGACACCGCGTTTTAGCAGTGCATCAGAAATAGCAGTCGAATCCATATCTTCAGGGAAGAGGTAGGTAATAAAGTTGGTATAGCTGTCAATATAGTCAAACCCGTTCTCTTTAGCAAAAGCTTCATAACGCTTAATCTGCTGCTGATGCAGTGCTACGGAATCACGTACAAAAGTTTCATCTTTTGCCGCTGTGATCGCAGCAGCAAGCGAGAGTGTCGTAATGTTAAACGGCGGTCGCATCTTGTAAAGCTGACTGATGATCTGCGGCTGGGCTATCCCGTACCCCACACGCATACCGCCAAGTCCGTACGCCTTGGAGAAGGTACCAAGATAGATCACATGCTCATACCCGATCAAATCTGCTGGGGTAATTGCCATCGCAGCATCTTTAGCAGCGGCATACTCCATATAGGCACCATCCACTACCACCAGCGTATCCCGATCAACCGCTTCAATGATACGCAGCACCTCCTCTTTGGGCGTAGCATCTCCGGTAGGGTTGTTTGGTGTGCAGATATAGACGATCTTTGGATGGTACATTTTGTACGCCTCCATAAACTCGTCGTATTTGTGTGCGTAGCTTGCCGTACGGTAGATCTTCGCTCCCATCTGCTTGGCGTAGATCTCATACATCGCAAAGGTAACAGCGCTCATCAAGACCGATTCGGTCTCATTGAGCAGTGCTCTGGAGATAAACTCCAGCACCTGATCACTCCCCGCACCGATAATGATGTTTCCCTCATCCACATCAAACTTCTGTGCAAGTGCCTCTTTGAGTTCAAACATGCTGTCATCAGGGTAAAGATGTGCTTTTTCGGCATGGTTGCGGATTGTCTCTGCTACTGCAGGAGAAGTACCGATGGGGTTTTCGTTAGAAGCGAGTTTGACCACATCTTCAGGCTTCACTCCAAACTCCCGTACTACCAATTCAATGGGCTTACCCGCTTCATAGGTTTTAATACCATCTAATACTTTGTTAAATCTCATCCAAATCCCCAATTTTAACTTTTAATTTCTAATTTTTAATTCTTAAATGTCGTCCGTCTCTTTCACATACGAACCAAGCACTTTGATCGACTCTTTGTGTTTGTCAATGATCACACTGATCTTCGGATCATCCTTGTGTCCGTTAAATTCAATGAAGAAGATAGAGACCCCTTCTACAATGTGTGATTTGATCTTTGTCAGGTTGATGTTAGCCGCTTCAAAATCGTTCAAAAACTCTACCAGAGATCCCGGTTTGTTCGGCAGTCTGACAAGCAGAGAAGTTTTATCGTTGCCGCTTGGTGCATTCTCGAAATCACTGATAACAAAGAACCGGGTTCTGTTGTTTTGGTTATCTTCTATATTTTCAAAGAGCACCGGAAGATTGTAGATTTTCGCGGCAACCGCCGAACAGATAGCTGCGCTCTCCGGGTCTTCTGCCGCCATCTTGGCTGCCTTTGCCGTAGACTCGACCGGAATCTGCTCCACCTCATCAAACCCAAAATCATTCAAAAAGTTCTGACACTGTCCAAAAGCGATATCTTTGGAGTAGATACGCTTGATATCCCCTATCTTATCGGCACGTGTCGCCAGTACATGGTGTATCTCCACCACCACTTCGGCAATGATCTTCAGATCATAGTCGTTCAGACAGCTGATCGTATCGCTGACAATTCCGTTGGAACTGTTTTCAATGGGAACAACACCAAACTTCGCTTTTTTGCTGCTTACTTCCCTAAAAACACCCTTGATCGTTGCCACAGGATAGTAGGTGCTCATCGCACCGAACTTGCTCTCTGCCGCCTGATGGGTAAAGCTCGCTTCAGGTCCAAGGTAGGCAACTGCTTCAGGACGCTCAAGATTTCGCGCAACGGCAAAGAGTTCCAAAAAGAGCGCATCAATCGCCTCATCGGTCAACTTGCCATCATTTTGTGCTTTGAGGCGCTGCAAGATCGCCTGTTCGCGTTCCGGGCGGTAAATGGGGGCACCCGTGGTATTTTTCAGCTCTCCTACCTGATGCACAAGCTCCATACGCTCATTATAGAGCTTGAGCAGGGTATCATCGATATGATCGATCTTCTCTCTGAGGGCATCC
Organism: Sulfurovum sp.; assembly: GCA_027082955.1. Lineage (GTDB taxonomy): Bacteria > Campylobacterota > Campylobacteria > Campylobacterales > Sulfurovaceae > Sulfurovum. Next base: position 66,417 of record JALWTA010000038.1, read on the forward strand.
AGTGTCATTACCGCCTCCTTTCTTTTTTATTGCAGGAACTCTTTTTCAAGACGTACCTGGTCTTCATAGGTCTCACGCCGTCTTATCAGTCTGTCTGTACCGCCTTGAAGTGCGACTTCAGCCGGTTTTGGACGGGTGTTGTAGTTGCTTGCCATGGTAAAACCGTAAGCTCCGGCAGAGTGCACCACAACAATGTCACCGTGTGATAGCGGCGGCAGAGCAACATTCTTCCCAAAGAAGTCACCGCTCTCACATACTGGTCCGACAACATCCGCCTCACTCTTTTCCCCTTCAACACCCGGTGCTTCTATTTTATGGTAAGCGTTGTAGAGGCTTGGACGGATCAGGTCATTCATTGCCCCGTCCACGATCACAAAACGTTTTCCACTATTGACCTTTTCATAAAGTACTTTCGTAAAAAATGCTCCGGCATTGGCAACCATATAACGCCCCGGTTCACACATCAGTGTCACATCAAGCCCTTTGGTCGCCTCGGCAATGGCATCAACATACGCCTGCTCCGCTATGGGTGTCTCATCATCATAGACCACACCTATCCCGCCGCCGACATCAAAAAATTTGATATCGATCTTGATCGCTTTGAGTGACCGTACCAGATCGGCAACGATCATGGCTGACTCTCTGATGGGGTCAAGATTGGTCAGCTGAGAACCGATGTGAAAGTGGATGCCTACCGGGTTGAGATACTCCGACTTGTTTGCATAGATATACATCCGTTTTGCCATATCGAGTTCGACACCAAATTTGTTCTCGTGCAGTCCTGTCGAGATGTACGGATGGGTCTGTGGGTCGATGTTGGGGTTGACACGAATAGAGATGCGCGCCTCTTTGCCAAGCTTTTTGGCAACCAGTTCGACACGTTTCATCTCCGCTTCGCTCTCAAGGTTAAGCATCAAAATATCTCTTTTGAGTGCCTCTTCTATCTCGTCATCGCGTTTCCCGACACCGGAGAAGATGATCTTATACTTGTCCACACCGGCATCGAGCGCACGGTACACCTCTCCAATGCTCACACAGTCTGCCCCCGCACCCAGCTTTGCAAGGTGCTGAATGACCGAAAGGTTTGAGTTTGCTTTAACCGCATAGTTGATGAGTGATTTTTTACCGGCAAACGCCTCTTTGAGTGTCATATAGCGATTTTCTATATAGTCAAAATCATACATATACAGCGGTGAGCCGTATTTTTCCACCAGTGCTTTATAATCTATTGACATCCTGTATCCTAAGCTAATTTGGGGTGATTTTATCTAAAAGTTAATTAAGGGCACCTCTAAAGCATCTTTCTGTGTTTTCAGGCAATACTACGTTCATCCGTAAAAAAGAGATACACTGCATAAATCCACAATAGCACTACCGGCAGTAGTGCTGTAAGCTCGGGGATAACCACACCGTTAGAACCTACCTGATCCAAACCAAAAAGGATCCCCCATATTACAAAAGTAATTCCCAAGGAAAATGCTATCACAAGCCCCATATTCATCATACGTGCATGAAATGGGAGTTTAAAGAACAAAATGAGTAACATTGCCAGAGAGAAAAGCGGCACTACACTCTTTTCATACAGTGCTGAGCGTATCTTGTCGGAATTGAGATGCTGTTTGTGCAGTAGTTGCCAAGTATGATAGGCATCCATGATATTGAGTGACTTCCCCTCATAGAGAGACTCAATAATTTTCGGCTTATACCCTCTTAGGGTATCGATATGCTCTTTTTGTTCACTTTTGTAGCGCACCAGATTCCCATGACTATCATATATATGGGTTTTTAAAAGTGCATTTTGGGCATCCCACTTCTCACCGTCAAACAAAGCACTAGGGGCATGGATCGTATAGAGTACCTTATGTCCCTTCACTTTGAAGATTGTCACATTCTCGATGCGTTTGTGGACAGGATCGAGCTTTTGCATATAGACAAAAGTATCATTGTATTTAAAAAAAATATCATTGACATTATAGGTACCGATCTCATTTTTAAGCAGTGCCTCCCCTTTGTCTCCTGCATAGGCAAAAGCGGTTGTGTTCAAACCCAAAAACAGAACATATACTACAAACGCGACCAGAAAAAGTGGAGCAACAAGACGTTTTTTGCTATATCCGAAAGCATGAAAGCTGCCCATGGTATTCTGTTTTACCAAGGAGAGTTTCGTCATGATCAATGCAAAAATAATAGAGAGCGGGTAGAGCATCTCGAGTGCCTGCTGCCACATATAAAAGATATAGAGTATCTTGTAGTTCCATGCGACCTGAAGCTCTTGTGCATACTGAAAATAGTTAATGGATGCAAAAGCGAAAGAGAGACCCATCAGAATCCATAGCAGATTCTTAAGATAGCGCAGACTCAAATAACGAAAATAGAGGGGTGGTGTAAGCATGTTCATTGCACCAGTCCCCCAATTGATTTCAGACTGTAACGGGATTTCACTTCATTGAGATCCCAGTGCAACAGTGCATCTGCCGCTTCTGCCACATGGGAAACAAGTGCGTCAATCTGTTGCATTTCTTCAGGAACAAAAGCCTGTAAAACATAGTCTGCTACCTGTGATTTATGCTCTGGTTTACCAACACCTATACGAATACGAAGGTACTCTTTCCCAATCATACTGTCTATAGACTTCAGTCCGTTATGACCCCCATGACCTCCCCCTCTTTTAAAACGTACTGCCCCGAACGGAAGGTCTATATCATCATGTATGACGATAATGTTCTCCATTTCTACCTTAAAAAACTGTTTGACAGGCAATACACTTTTCCCAGATAGATTCATATAGGTAGTAGGCTTTAAAAAAAGAGTGGAAACGGTACGGTACAGTTCACCGTGAAATGCAGATTTTGAGATATCTCTGGCTTCATGTTTCTCGATAAGTGCGTCGATAACTTTGAAGCCAATATTATGCCGTGTCTCTTCGTATTGTGATCCCGGATTTCCCAGACCTACGAAGAGTGTCACAACGGTACTTTCATTATTTGGACTTGATTACACCGCAGATTGCAACATCAGGTCTGTCCATCAGGCGACAACCTTCCGGTACCTCAACATCTCTGACAAGAATAGAGTCATCTCTGTTGAGCGGTTCAACATCCAGATCAAATTTTGCAGGCATATTTTCGATCGCCCCTCTTACTTTGATTCTTCTTTTTGACATAACGAGTACACCTTTGTTTTTCAGACCAACCGGAGTACCGTGAGTCACAACAGGGACAAGATAGTCAGTTACCTGACCGGGAACAGCGATTCTAAGATCAACATGTACTACCTCACCATGTACAGGGTGCAGTTGATACTCTTGAATGACAACATTCAGTTCTTTGTCACCGACTTTCACAGGGAATGCAAGGTTCTCTTTGGCTCTTACTGCTCTTACAAACTCACCGCGTTTGAACGCCGCTTGAATGTTCTCTACGCCTTTGGCATAAAGGTTTGCAGTTAGATAACCATCTCTTCTAAGCTTCTTTGCAGTCGTCTTTCCGATACTCTCTCTAACGATACCTTCTAACATTGTTTATCCTTGAATTGAAAATAGGAACGGATTATATCGAAACAATTTTAAGAAAAGTTGAAGTATAACATTTCTACTCTTCTTTGAATTCAAATACATCCATCTCTTTGTTCATATCGTCGGTGACGATGGCACCTTTACCGACACCTTGCATTTTCAATTTCATATCTGCCGGGTTGGTAGCATATTCAAGTGCGGTCTTTTCATCAATATCTCCGCGTTTGAAAATATCGAGAAGTGCCTGATCAAAAGTCTGTGTACCGTAGATCTCTTTCCCGTCAAAGAGTGCATCGGGGATCTCAGTATCTCTATTTTCTGCTATCAACTGTTCAATACGTGCTGTTTTCTTTAAAATTTCTATCGCTGCAACCCTGCCTCCACGTACTTTAGGAATAAGCCTTTGGGAAAGAACCCCTTCAAGTACCGAAGCGAGCGACATACGTATACGGTTTTGTTCATCATTTGGGAACATCCCCACAATACGGTCTATGGTCTCTTTGGCATCAAGGGTGTGCAGTGTCGAGAATACAAGGTGCCCTGTATTGGCAGCATGCATTGCTATATCAATGGTCTCAAGGTCACGCATTTCACCGACCAGAATGATGTCCGGATCTTCCCTCAGTGCCGCACGCAGCGCATCCGAGAAGGAGTGGGTATCCTGACCGATACTTCGCTGATTGATCAAACACCCGCGGTCTTTATGGACAAATTCGATCGGATCTTCAACGGTAATAATATGTTTTTTCTGTTCTCTGTTGATCTTGTCCAAGATCGCTGCCAATGTGGTAGATTTACCAGAACCTGTGACTCCCGTTACCAGCACCAATCCGCGTTGGATATTGGCAAATTCGTTCACCACTTCTGGCAATCCAAGCTCTTCAATACTTAGTATCTCTACAGGAATGATACGGAATACTGCACTCAAACCATCCATTTGATAGAAAAAATTGACCCTGAAACGATGTTCTTTCCCAAGTGCATAAGAGAAGTCGAGGTTACGGTCTGTTTTGAGCTTATCGAACTGATCTTCTGTCGTAATCTCTTTGGCAAGCTGTTCCATCTGCTGGGCAGAAAGTTCCTCTTTCCCAAGCAGTTTCAATACACCGTGTACACGTACACGTACCTGTGAACCAGACTTCAAATGCAGGTCACTCCCCTGGTTGCTGATCATGGTACGCAGATACAGTTTCAGTTTTTCTTCCATATACTTCCCTTTCTAAGCCAGTGATTCAAGCATTCCTTCAAACGCTTTTTCAAATGCCTCCAAACCCTCTTTTAGAAGTGTAGCATAAACTTCATCCATATCAAAACCGCTGTCTTTAAGCCGTGTAAAGTAACCATTGATCACCGCATCATCCATTGGCAGTTTCGGTGGCGTCGGTTTGACTGCACGCCACGCCTCAATGGTTGCCAAAGGTGCCGTATTGACCGAATGGGGTGCAAGCAGTTGTCGCATGTAGTAGTATGGCGGCAGATCATCACCCTTGACTCCTGTACTTGCAAAAAGCGTACGGATATGCGCATTGTCATACTTTTCGATCATAGTGTAGATTTTCGCTGCATTGTAGATACCGGTAAGTCCTGTATCTATCCCCTCCTGCGCAAGCTCACCGTCAAGCATACGGTCAAACCGGCTGACAAAAACAGAGATCACACCGTCAACCTTTGCTTCGGTCTGCTCCATCCCTTTCTCCATCGCTTTGACACAGCGCTGTGCCTGCGTCGGAGAGAATATCAGTGTCGCATTGACAGAGATGCCCTCAGCAAGCAGTGCTGTCATCGCATCATACCCGGCATTGGTCGCAGGTACCTTGATCATGACATTGGGCTCACCAATCGCCGCAAAAAGGCGTTTGCCTTCTTCTATCGTACCCTGTGTATCGTTAGAGAGAAAAGGATCAACTTCAATAGAGATATAACCGTCATTGTCCGTATCATAAAGCGGTCTGAGTGCCTGTGCAGCGGTTTTGATATCTTCGATCGCAAGTGCTTCATATTTCTCTTTTGGCGTTTTCCCTGCCAATGCTTCAAGCTGTGCTTTGTACGCCGGAGAACTTGTAATCGCCGAAGCGAAGATCGCAGGATTGCTTGTTGCCCCGTTAATGATCCCTTGTTCTATGAGGTTTCCAAATTCGTTTTTAAGGTAGTCACGCTCCACAAAATCGAGCCACAGTGAAAAACCTATCTCTCTATCTACCATCTGTTTCATCCTTGTATTGCCATTGAAATTGCTGCCAGCTTCCCAGATCGCTCGGTTTTTGCAAAGCGGTATGCAATTCATCAAGAAAACGCTCCCGCGGTACGGTCTGTGCCCCAAGGGCGACCATGTGATCCGTACGCATCTGACAGTCGATAAAATCATAGCCTCTCTGCGCTAAAACATCACTGAGTGCCTTGAACGCAACTTTTGAAGCGTTGGATACCAATGAGAACATAGACTCACCAAAAAAGGCTTTGCCCATCGCCAAACCATAAAGCCCGCCAACCAGTTCATCGTCCTTATAGACCTCTACACTATGGGCAAATCCCTCTTCATGCAGCCGTATATACGCCTCCCGTACTTCGGGCAATATCCATGATCCCTCCTGCCCCTCTCTGGGAACCGTAGCACAATAGTGGATCACATCGGCAAAACGTTCATCGAACCGGACACTGAATCCTGCATTACGCAGTACCCTGCGAAACGACTTTCGTACAATGAAGTCTCCCGGATAGAGCAAAAGCCGCGGATCGGGAGACCACCACAAAATAGGATCTCCCTCGGCATACCACGGGAAGATACCGTTTCTATATGCGGTCAAAAGCCGATTGGTAGAAAGATCCCCGCCATAGGCAAGCAATCCTTCATCAGATGCAAAACGGGGATTTGGAAAGGTATAGGAGTAGTCACTCAGAGGCGCAATAAGATAGTGCTCTTCGTCGAACATGGAGCCCATTACAAACTCCTTTGGCGTTTGTAAGTGAAGAGTGAAGAGTGAAGAGTGAAGAGTTTTGGTATGCATTGCTTAGCAATGCTTTTATTGTAGGGTGTTGTCCCCCCACAACACCGTAATACAAATAATATCTTCCAGGAAATGATATACATCGTGTTGGTCAGGTAGCGACAAAGGAGCACCCAACCCCTGAAAGGGGCGCTTGCGTTTGCGACTGCCAGAGCTGCCTGACCAACACGAAAATGTTTTATAGATACACATGGTGTTGTGGGGACACAACACCCTATGGGGTAAACCATGTTATGCTCCAAAGTCGAAAGTCAGTTTTTCATTTTTGAAGCCCACTTTGACCTTGCCGCCTTTTTTGAGCTTTCCAAAGAGGATCTCATCTGTCAATGCCTCTTTGATCTTCTCATCAATCACACGGGCAATATGACGGGCACCGTAACGCTCGTCATACCCCTCCTGTGCAAGATAGGCTTTGGCTTTTTTGCTTACTTTGACCCGTATCTCTTTTGCCGCAAGCAGTGTGTTGAGCTTTTCAAGTTCACGATCGACGATCTTGATCAGAGCATCGGTATCAAGTGGGTTGAAGTTTACAATGGCATTGAGACGGTTTCTGAACTCCGGAGCAAAAAAGGCGTTAATCGCTTTGTCCGTTTTGACAGACGTGTCTTTGTTGAATCCCATCACATTGGGCTCTTTGGTACCGAGGTTGGAGGTCATGATGAGCACAACATTCTTAAAGTCTGTCACCACACCATTGTTGTCAGTCAGCTTTGCACCATCCATGATCTGCAGCAGTATGTTCATAATATCCGGATGCGCCTTTTCAATCTCATCAAGCAGCAATACCGTGTGAGGGTGTTTTTTGATCATCTCGGTAAGCAGACCGCCCTGTTCATACCCGACATACCCCGGAGGTGCACCGACAAGGCGGCTGACGGTGTGCGGTTCCATATATTCACTCATGTCCAACCGTTCAAAATGCACATGCAATGTCTGCGCAAGCTGTGTTGCCAGTGCCGTCTTTCCGACCCCTGTCGGTCCAACAAAAAGGAATGAACCAATAGGTCGGTTCTCTCCGTTAAGCCCGGCATAGGAGCGTTTGATCGCCGTTGCCAACACCCCGATCGCTTCATCTTGCCCGATAATATGTGCTTTGAGATCTTTTTCAAGGGTTTTAAGCTTTTTGGTATCGTCCGTACCGATCACTGTGGAAGGAAGTTTCATCATTTTGGCGACACTCTCTTCAATGTCGGCAGGCACAACAGTAATACCCTCTTTGCCGCGCAACATAAAGTGTGCTCCCACCTCATCGATGATATCCATCGCTTTGTCCGGTAAAAACCGATCATGAAGATACTTGACACTCAGATCGATCGCACTCTGCAATGCTTCGTCAGTAAAGTCAATCTTATGAAACTGCTCATATTTATGCTGCACCCCTTTGAGGATGGTAAAGGTATCTTCAATGCTTGGCTCCTCTACATCGATCTTGGCAAACCGGCGGCTGAGTGCTTTGTCTTTGTCAAAGAAGTTTCTAAACTCCTGATAGGTCGTCGCACCGATACACTTGATCTCCCCGCGGGCAAGGGCAGGTTTGAGAAGGTTGCTTGCATCCATGCTGCCCCCGCTGGTCGCACCTGCACCTACCATGGTATGGATCTCGTCAATGAAGAGAATCGCATCTTTCTCTTTTTTAAGCTCTTTCAAGATCCCTTTGAGACGCTTTTCAAAATCTCCACGGTATTTGGTACCGGCGATCAATGCTCCCATATCAAGTGCATAAACTTTTGCACTTTTGAGAATGTCAGGCACTTCGCCCTCACTGATCTTCAGTGCCAGCCCTTCAGCAATCGCAGTCTTCCCGACACCTGGTTCACCTACCAGCAGCGGGTTGTTCTTCTTCCGGCGGCAGAGTGTCTGCATCACACGGTCAATCTCATCGACACGTCCAATCACCGGATCTATCTTGCCCTTTTTGGCAAGGGAAACAAGCTCCATGGTAAACTGTTCCAGCAGCGTCTCTTCAGCCTCTTTTTGTTTCTGGTCTGTGGCATTCCCCGCTTCATCATGTGCATGGGAGATCACTTCAAGCACATCGACTCTGGCAATTCCCTCTTTTTTCATCAGATAGACAGCATAAGAGTGCTCCTGCATGAAGATCGCCGCAAGCATATCCCCAACCTTTGCCTCACTTCGCCCGGCAGAGTGGATATGTGTCATCATATCATTGATAGCACGGGAGAGTGCCACTGTCTCAAACGGCTCTACTGCCTCTTTGAGCGTGGGAATGGTTTTATGAATATGGGCTTCTATGCCCTCTTCAAGCCGCTTGATATCTGCACCGAGCAGATCAAATATCTCCTGCCCTTTCTCCGAACGTACAATCGCCAAAAAGACATGTTCTACGGTCAGGTACTCATGCCGGTTCTCTTTGGCATACGTTACCGCCTCTTTAAATACATCGTTCAATGCTACACTGATCATCTATGCATCCTCTTCCATCGTTGCAAGCAGAGGGAACTCGTTGCGCTTGGCAAGCTGTCTTACCTGCTCCACTTTCATCTGGGCAATCTCATAGGTGTATACACCGCAGATCGCCTTGCCTTTTTCGTGAATCTGCAGCATAATCTGCTCAGCTTGGCTGTGGCTTTTGTGGAAAATATCCATCAACACCTCCACAACAAAATCCATACTGGTATAATCATCATTATGCAGCAGCACTTTGAACATCTGCGGTTCCTGCAGGTCAAATGCTACGTCGAGTTCTTCTTCATACTTTGGCATTTATGCTAAAATTCCTTACTTAGGGCACCTCTAATAACCCCAGACGCTCATAATGGGTTTTGCAGATGTGAGGTTTTGCAAGAAGCTTTCAAGTCCTAGCCAAAGCTAAGACGATGGAAGCATCTTGTGAAAGATCGCGTCTGCAAAGCCCACCCTTCGGGCAATACCAGCTTTGCCCTATGCGGCGTTACACTTTTTCGACTTAGCTACGGCTAGGACTTCAAAAGTGTGTCTTGCCTAGAACAAAGCTGGCAATGTTATGAGCATCTGGGGTTATTAGAGGTGCCCTTTAAATTCTATAATCGTCTATATTATACAAAAAATCGGGAGAAAAACAAGTGAAGAGCCTTTTTATTACTGCCACAGGGACAAATGTAGGAAAGACGCACACTACCCTCAAACTCATTGAAGCACTCGCAGCACAGGGCATACGCCCGGGAGTCTACAAACCTATCGAAACCGGTGTAACCGACACGCCGCACGATGCTACTGCCCTGCTTAATGCATGTCAACATGTCAACCCAAATTTTCAGTCATTGACAACCTATGACATCACCGCTTACACCTTCGAACTGCCTGCTGCACCGTTTTGTGCCGATACAGACGGTGTGATCGATCTTCAATACATTGTTGACAAACATGACATGCTGTTGAAAAAGTGTGACATACTGCTTGTCGAAGGAGCCGGAGGGCTGATGGTTCCCTTGACAGAAACCTACCTGACGGTACACCTCATCAAAGAGCTTGGTGCCAGAGCACTTCTGGTAACACCCAGCCGTCTTGGCTGCATCAACGACACCCTTCTCTCCATGATGGCACTGCGCAGTTTTGACATCCCATTTGAGTGGTGTGTCAACCTTTACGAAGACAGAGAAGATTTTGCAAAGGTTACACAGCCCTATTATGATGCTGTATTTCCGGAATGGTGGAGCGTGCAAAATGGCATTGATGATTTTAGCAGAAGATTTGCATCAACATCCCTTTTTACGTCATAAAGCATACACACTTTTACCACTCCTTTGTTATAATCGCATATCTTATACTTAGGAGTCACACTCATGCAGCATCTTGTCGATACGACCGATCTCTCACAGGCACAGATCTTACAAATTTTAGAAGATGCAAAACGTTTTAAAGTACAACGTCCGCCTCAGTTGCTGAATGACAAACTCTTCATCACCCTCTTTTTCGAACCCTCTACCCGTACACGAAGCTCTTTTGAGGTGGCAGCCAAACGGCTCGGAGCATCTGTGGTACACCTAGATCCAAGCCGCTCTTCTACCAAAAAGGGAGAAAGTCTTGAAGACACCTTTGCCAATCTCTGTGCCATGGGACCAGATGGGGTGATCATCAGACATGAGAGCAATGACGCCCCCGGTCAGCTTGCGCAGATGCAGATGACCTCCGTCATCAATGCAGGAGCAGGCAACTACGCACATCCGACACAGGCACTGCTCGATCTCTTTACGATCATGGAGTATTTTGACGGGAACATCGCCGGAAAAACCATCGCCATTGTCGGAGACATTGCCAACTCACGCGTAGCAAGTTCCGGCATACGGCTCTTGACACGCATGGGAATGAAAGTATTACTGATTGCACCCGAACCTTTCATGCCCAAAGAGACAGACCTGCCATGCTATGAATATCTTGAAGAGGTCATTGACAAGGTTGATGTGATTATGAGCCTGCGTGCACAGCTTGAACGCCATGCCAAACCTATCTTTGACGACTACGACACCTATGCAACGCACTACTGCATTACCAAAGAGCGCCTCAAAGACAGAAACATCCTTCTGCTGCATCCGGGACCTGTCATGCGCAACATCGATATCAGTGACGAAATGCTCGACGACCCCCGTTGCAAAGTACTCGAACAGGTCAAAAACGGCGTATTTGTCCGCATGGCAGTCCTCAAACTGCTGCTGCTCGACAGCTAAAAGAGAGCAAAATTGGATACCCCATCCTCTGCTCTACCTGCTACCCGCTACCCACTACCCACTGAAAGCCTCTGGCTTTCCCAACAACAGGGGTTTGAAACCATCAACCGGTTAGGAGACTCCCGCACTCCGTTTCTCTTCGTTGTCTCCTACGACAAACAAAAGATCTTTGCACAACCGCTTGACGCACTTGACAATGACATCTGCTACAAACTTGAGGATTGGCGCAACTACCCGGTACAAAAACGTACCAAACCCTACACCCTTGCCAAATTTCCGGTAGATTTCGCACACTACCGCCGTGCTATCGAAACAGTGCAGGAGGAGATACGTTCAGGCAACACCTACCTGCTCAACCTCACGTTTGAGACGCCTGTAGAGACCAACCTCACCCTTAAAGAGATTTTCACATGGGCACAGGCAAAATTTAAACTCTATTTCAAAGGCAAGTTCATCTGTTTCTCCCCCGAACGCTTTGTAGAGATAAAAAATGACACCATCGCCACCTACCCGATGAAAGGGACGATAGACGCTACCCTTCCCAATGCCAAAGAGACAATTTTGGCTAATGAAAAAGAGATGGCAGAGCATGTCATGATCGTCGATTTGATGCGAAACGATCTTGGTATGGTCGGTACCGATGTCAAGGTTGAAACATTCCGTTATACAGATACCATCCGTGCAGGAAACAAACCCCTGCTGCAGGTCAGTTCCAAAATCACCGCATCTCTTCCCAAAGACTGGCACACACAGCTTGGCACCATCTTAGAGAGACTCACACCGGCAGGCTCCATCACCGGTACCCCCAAAAAACGCACCGTAGAGATCATCGATGCGATAGAAACCTATGAGAGAGGATTTTACACCGGCATCTTTGGTATCTACGACGGCACCGACCTGCGTTCAGCCGTGATGATACGCTTCATGGAAGAGAGAGACGGAAAGCTCTACTACAAAAGCGGCGGCGGCATTACTATCGATTCAGATGCACGCAGTGAGTATGGGGAGCTGGTGGATAAGATCTATCTGCCATTGTGATACATAAACAGAAAAGGTATTATGTTATAATAGTCTCAAAGTTCAAAAGGTTTTTTGTGTGATTGAAAGTGAAACGTTTACAAAAGTAAAGAGCCTTATTGAAAAGTCTGATGTACTCATTTCCAGTCATGGATATGATGAATTGGCAGAAGATGGTATCTTGGTGAAAGATATTCTCACAAGCGTAAAGAGTGCAATTGTTTTGGAAGATTACCCACAGTTCGGGAAAGGTCCATGTTGCCTGCTTTTACAACGGGATGCCCGCAATGCACCTATACATACTGTATGGGGTATCTCTGCAGGAACTCAGAGACCTGCTGTACTCATTACGGCATACAGACTGAGTCCAGATAGATGGTCAGAAGATTTTACAAGGAGAAAAAATGCCAAATAGAACACATACAAAACTGCTACATGAAGGGAAGTATGTTGCAGAGGTGGAGATTGAAATTATTGACAATGAAAATGCATGGTCACCTTATATTAGTCTCGATGATACACTAAAACTTGATACTGTACGTGAACTTTTACGTGAAGGGAATATTGCAGAAGCGAAAAAGTATGGAAAGGTCTATATACTCAAACCTGTTGCGGCATAGGATTTTTATCTCTTTAAAGTACAATAAACATACGGCTATATCATTAACTTTTGATTTAAATACCTATCTACAGACACTCTCTGCTTGGACGATGTACCCACTTATACTTTTTATCTTCACGGATCGGTGCGGCGTATACCGTACCGGTCTGCCGCCATGCATCTACCACAACACCATCATGCACCCTGCCCCCTTTACGCGTCACTGCCAAGGCATTGTGTTCCATCCAGTATGACCCGATGTGCGCTCCGATCAGGTGAAAACCAAAATGTGGGTAGTACGTTTCTCTACGTTTTAAATAAGTGTAGAGTCCGTCACTGTAGTGGTAGCAAAGTCCTTTTTTCTTAAGCCCGATATTGACCAGAAAATTGTGAAACTTCGGCGGGGTCGTACGCCCAAACTCCCGGTTCAACGCTGCCGCACGCTGCACAATATCGTGGGCGAGCAGTCTGGTCTCCTGTAGCGTAGCATTACTCTCAAGCCCATTCAATACATGTACGAGTTTTGCCTCTACTGCTTTGGGAGCCTTCATAGGTACCTGTGTGCAGCCGGAAAAGCACCACAGGAACAGACTAAAGTACAAGATGCGCATAATGCTCCACAAGCACATTCTCAAGCATATACCAGACAAACAGAGCCATTACCATACCAAACGGAACAAGCGCTTTTGGGGAACGGGCAACCAAAAATCCGCCGACAAACCCGGTCAGCAACCCTCCGACATGTGCACTCATATCAATGGAGGCAACAGAGAGCCCGAGAAAGAGGTTTAGCCCGATAATAACAGCAAAGTCTTTCAGTATCTCTCTGCCCCTTTCAGTGGCAATACGATCCCTGTGGGCAAGAAAAAAGCCGCCCAGCGCACCAAACACACCGAAGATGGCACCGGAAGCACCGATACCCACACTTTCAGGGTGTATATAGAGTGAGGCTACCCCGCCTGCAAGTCCGGAAAAGAGATAAATGGTAATATAAGCAGTTCTGGAGAAATAGAGCTCCATCCCTCGGCCAATGAGATAAAGCGAGAACATATTCATAAGGATGTGTGTCATGCCCCCATGCAGAAACATGGCACTCAAAAGCCGCCACCACTCACCTTTGAGCACTACAAGCGGTCCATACAGTGCACCCATATCAACCAGCGTGTTTAGATTGATATCGGCAATATCACCACTCAGAAATATGCTCAACACATATACCAATGCATTGAGCGCTATAATCCCATACGTCAGAGGATAACGGCTCATCTGACTCAAGATCAGCAGATCGCCCCTGCAAATATCACACCGTCAATACCGCCTCTGGCTATTTTACTGATCTCTTTTTCACTGTGTATCAACACCAATACACGTGTATCGAACAGATACTCCTGTGCTACAGGCTGTACCATCAATGCCGTATCTTCATCACAAATCATGTAGGAGGCACCAAGTGCATTGGCATAGATAGCATCATCAAGCGTATTCACAACAACAGCATAATCAATCCCGTTTTCATGGCAATACTCTGCCAGTGCATGTGAATCGACAAGCGGTTCAAGGAGTACAATATCATTGCTGTTGCTTGCTTTTATATCATCTAAAGAAAATACACGGCAAAAACGTCGGCTTTTAATCCATGGATGTCCAATCAATATCATCTGCTGCTCCTTCATATTTTTTTATGCACACTCATCACAGTAATACTTTCCATTGACCATAATACTCTCATCTACCGTCACGTAGGTACCGCACTTGCAACACTCTACCATTGTGTCACCAGTTGGTTTTTTCTCTTTTTGCGGTTTGCTTTTTTTACCGATACGGGGCAATTCTCCCCCCATCAGTTTATAAATAAATATACCTATCGCGGCAAAGATAATAAGTTTGAAGATCATACGCGGCCTTTGATGTAAAGATAGTTTCTGTGCGCTTTTTGTACTATATCATAATCTAACTGATGTTGCACAGCATCGATCTCATCAAACACCCTGCTGCCCTTGTAGAAAAGGTAGCGGGTATTTAGATCACTGAGTGTTCGGGTCAAATTAAGCAACAATGCTGTATTGGTTACTGCACGGCTGCTAATAAGGTCGAAAGGGGCATGTTCTATCTTCTCAACCCTTTTTGCCTCTACCCTCACATTGGAAATGCCAATGTCAATACAGGCATACTTCAAAAACGATACCCGCTTTTTTAACGGTTCTGCAAGCACGACTTCCGTATCGGGCATGGCAATTGCCAGTACCAGTCCGGGAAATCCTGCACCTGTTCCAACATCAAGCAGCGTTTTGGGTGTCGTTATAAATGTAAGCGGGTAGAGTGAATCAATAATATTGTCATAAATTGCATCAATCGTTTTTGCTCCGGTGAGATTATGCACTCCATTCCATTCATGCAGCAGTGAGGCAAAGTGTTCCAATTTCTCCATAAGATCTTGGGAGACTAAAATGTTTTCTTGATCCAAATATCTTTTTAATATCATCTATTTACTGTTTACCATTCACTATTTGCACCAATCCACTCTCTGCTAGCCTATCAACAAAAAGCAGTAAATCCTGTTTCAAAAGTGCTTCATCGACATCATATTCTTCAAGCAATACATTAAACACGCTCTCTAATTTTCCATCTTCTGCTTCAATAGCTTTCCAAATGGATGTACCCACTTCATCAAGTCCAAAGTAATTTTCCGAATTCATATCGAGTAGTACCATTTCACCGTCTATCTCCTGTGTGAAGACACTCTCTGAGCACACAACCCTATCTTTCACATCCATAAAAAACCTCTTTTTCTTTTATTATAACATGCTTCATATTGCAACTTCCACAACATATGAATACCCCTACTCAATACAGTTGTTTGGCATACGTCTGATAAAACAGATCCGGTTGATGATGAAATGCGAGAGAGACAAAAGAAAGTCGGCGTTTTAACACCATGCCTATCTCTGATTCAATACGTTCCTGATACGACTGTGCGATACTGTTTGGGCTACAATCACCTTCAAGTACAGCCGAAATGCTTTCAGCAGCAATCTTGCCACTATGCAACGCATAACGTATTCCTTCACCGCTTATAGGGTCGACCAAAGCAGCAGCATCACCTGTTAAAAGCACTCTTTTCGTTGCTATTGGTCTCCTCCCTCGATACACAGGAATAGGGTGCCCTTTAACCGATATTGCTTCAATTGCTTCTTTGGGTAATGAACGTAATAAAAAATCATCTAAGTAATGCCTAATATTGATTGGGGACCCCCATGTACCTATTCCGCAACTTAATATGGCATTATCTTTAGGGAATATCCATCCATAACCCTTTGGAATACAAAAGTAGTTCATCACCATTGTATTGTGAAACTGCCTGTATGCATCTGCTTTCATAATTACTTCAGCTTCCAATGATTGTGCAAATCGTCTATCACCCATTAGTCCAACTGATTCGGCAGTCCTTCCTAAAGCACCGTCTGCACCAATTACATAGCGGCTTTGAATCCTGCTTCCGTCTTTCAATACAACATTAATGCCGTTGTTTTCCTCTTCAATAATACGTACCTCTGCCCCAGTTTTCAGCATTAAACCATCAAAACGATTTTGAGCCTGACGGAGCAAAAATGCATCAAATAAACGACGATGTACCAGCAAAGGTGCCTGATTGCCTTCTGTGTGATACATGATGCTTTGTTTATAATTGTGATACAGTTGCAAACGTGTGGTACGATTAGCCACTATCTCTGACAAATCAAGGGAAAGCAAAGATTCAACAGCTCCAGGCATAGCTCCACCACATGGTTTGTCTCTGGGAATAGCAGTTTTATCAATCACCAACACCGAATACCTACCTTGTCGTGCAAACGTCAATGCTGCACTAGCACCCGCAGGTCCTGCACCAATAATAACAATATCAACACACATAAGGTTGCTCATTCCCAAGGTAATGTCTATGATAGATGTTGATCTTATCGATTTGCTCCTCTTTAATTTCTATGGCAACATCATAATATGCTTGTTTTTGCATCTTTTTACAAACATCGTCATAATAAGGAATTATCTTTTTAAAATACTCTAGTTCATCCGCAGCCACCATAAGTTCTATTTTATAAGAGACGAACTGTTCTTCTCTATCCAACCTCAAAACCAAGTAATGTATATTTAGATCTATCTCTTCAATTGAAATATATGGTTTCAAGTATCGCGACAAAAAGTGCTTCGTCGTCTGAAAATAGAGTTTATATCCCCCCAAACCATCATCGAACACATCAATACCAATACCTATAAACTGGAGATCTTTTACATGTGGATACCTATAGTTTATTTGAAAATCCATCAGCAGTTTGTCACCATATGTCTTTGGAGTAAACATATAAAAAGACTCTCTATAACGGGATCCTTTTTGTGCAAGGCTGTATGCTACTTGTGAGGTCTTTTCAATATCTGCTATACCTTCAAGCATATCTACATACGATCGTGCAATTGTATGTTCCCGCATAAATGAAAACTCGGTCGCATAGTCTTTAGGATTCAAAGCATTACAACCATAGATAAACCGGTTTTCAAAGGAGTGTTCTGAATCAAAATCTATATTGGTAACATAATATACCGTCCTGTAGCTTGTCGTTCTATCCTGACTTTGACAATAGTGTACATATACCGCATGCATCTGATTTAAATAATTCCACTGTGTCTGAAACGGATACAATTCATTTTGTGTAAGCTTTGTTCTCTCTTCTTCTTTTTCTATGACAGGCTTTATTGCACCTATTGAAATAAGCTCAGGAGCATGACAGATTTGCTTATCTATACACTTCCTGCACTCAGAATTTGTTTTCTCTTTTGTAGACCGAAACGGCAAGGTACCCTGCTGATATCGGAAGCGCATATACCAGTAGCTACCCAATAGTGCCCGTATAATGCATGGGGGAGTATCATGAAAAAGAACATTTTTTTGTGCAGATAGGAGCATTTTAATGTTTTTGTCAAAAAAAATAAGCTTGCCGTAAGACTCTATATCATGTTTCACGCCTATGCATAATCCTTTAAAAAATGGCGTACCAAGACATATCTTTACAATCTGTTTTATGGCATATTCATCTCCAGCACCGATCAAAATATCAAGCATGAACTGCTCTTTTTGACACAATCTCTTTTTAAGGCTTTCAATGCCCTCAAAACGATAACAAGGTTCAGTCATTTGTATGCCCTGATGTAATCTGATCTACCACTGCATAATAAACCTCGTTAAGACGTTCGATCTCTTTTGGTACATTTATCTGATATAATTGTACACTTCCGCTAAACTTCAGTAGATACTGCATTTCGGTCGTTGATATTGAGATCGGCTCATATAGATATGCCTGCTGCAAAACTTCAAATTTGTGCAGCCCTCCAATTAACTGAATAGAACATTTTTCATCTGACTCAACAAACGATAACAAAAAAACACCTCCTACTGGAAGAGGTGATGAGCAGTATCTTTCTGTTAATGTTCCAAGTGTTTCAAAATCACGGGTCGTTCTGCGATAAGGATAGGATGGGTAAGCAAAGTAACCATCTGGGGTCAATACTATTCTGATTTTATCATCAGATAACAGTCTGTGTCCCTGCTGTACAAAAAAATCTGCCAGTGTTGATTTCCCGCCATAGGATGGGGCAATGAATAAAATGGCTTTTCCACCTACCTCCACGGCTGAGGCATGCAGTAGTATATCGCCTTGCGCAAGCATCATATAAACTGGCATGACCGTATGTGAAAGCCAAAAAAGAAGCTTCGTGCTATTTCCTTCTCCACCGAGTGTTTCAACACACATTTCTCTCTGATGATTTGACCAAGTAAACACAAACCTCTTTTCGATAACAAGCTGCCATACTCTCGATGGAGATGAACGAGGGTCAGAAAAAGGAAGATTGCTGCGAAGCTGTGTCGATTGTCCATGGAGATTCACAGAAGGTATTGCGTATGGCATCGCTTGAACTAATGTACACTCTTTATCAAGATGCAGCAAAAGCTTTTGGTCCGATATGCTCTCCGGTGTACGCTCTAAAGGCAATGTGGTGGAGGTTTTAACTTCGATGCCGTAAATAACAAATTTCATCTCTTTTCATCTCTCCTTCCATTGGCATTGACAAAATTATACCGATACCAGTACTCTAGATTGATCAACTGCCAAAAATAGACAACAGAACGCATTTCCCCGCTTTTGTATCTCTGCACATATTGGTCAAGACTTTTTTGTTCCATTATGCCAAGCTTTGCCAAATATGCATTCTCAAATAACGCTCGAATATCCAACGCATCAATCTGCTGTTTCAATACATCTGTGAACTGTGCTTTATCATCACGTTGTCTGATCTCTTCCGGCAATATTCCCTTCATAGCAACACGCAAAAGACGTTTACTAAATCCTGCTGAATACTTCATATGCATTGGAAGCGACAATGCAAATTCTATAAGCTGTCTATCAAAAAACGGATGTCTGAAACGAATACCGTAGTACTTCTCTGCAACCGTATAGTAACTGCTTTCCAGCAATACAGATAGACTCGAATGCAACACACCTGCAAGTTCCGCTTTAAACGCATACGATTTCCCATCGTAACATTCATAAAGCTCTTCTACCTTTGGTACTTGACAAGAATCGGTCTTTTTGGTAAAACTTCCTCTCCGTATGGTTCTGACAGCATTGCGCAATCTATTGAGGTTCTTCTCTCCTATCATTGGATACAATACATAATGTATCAATTTTTTATGCGGCTGAGGCACATATCTTAACTCTTGATATAGTCGTTTAAACTGCCTCGTCACAAAAAGATCATACAAAATAAAAGGATTACCTGCAAGAATATTGTCTCCCCCTTGCCCAGTAAGTACAGTGTTTAGACCATTGCGACACACCTGTTCCACTATAGAAAAACCCATCGTGTAGGTGATGAAAATCGGCCAATACGGGTGCATATCATAATTCTTTTTAAGACTGTACTCTGTTTTATAATCCATCTTGTCTGTCTGTGCACAATAAAGATCAATGTCATATTTATTCTTCACTGCTTGAGCATACTGTATCTCATCACACTCTTTCAAGCTTTGGAAAGACATGGAAAATGCTTTAATGCGCTTCTTTGGATAACGTTGCTTGACCCAGGATACAACAGAGGAGGAGTCCAACCCTCCACTTAATTCAAATCCGGTTCTATCTATATTATCTATACGGCTGAAGATTGCATCATCAAACAGTTTTTGAAACGTCTCTACAGCCTCCTCTTCATCCAAAGCTTCATTTTGCTCTATCTCTTCTGGCTTCCAGTAACGCTCTATTTTATAGGTTCCATTTGCCAAAATTTTCATGTAGTGTCCAGGAGGCACTCGAAAAACCCCGCGGTACATTGTCCTTTCATATGCAATAGCCTGATAGTGAACAATCTGATGCATCGTTTGCATATCAGGTTCGGGAGCAAGAGCACTTTTTGTAAACAACCTGCCCATATCCGTTTCTAAATATACTTTCCCTTCTGCTATTGTATAATAGAGTGGTGTGATACCGATGATATCTCGTGCTGCAAAAACATACTTCTTCTCATGATCAATAATAACAAAAGACTCTTCACAGGGAAGATGGTCAAGACACGATTTTCCAAATTGTCTATATGCCTCACTGATACGAGTGGTGTCATGACAGAATAACACCTCAAACTGTCGATACTCTTTTTCTTGAGGCATACAGGTCAAGACCGTGTCGGTGCTCCGTAATATTGCCCGCCGTCAGGTTGTCCTGTTCCGTTGATATTGCCTTTTGTGTACTCAGCGAATGTACCATACTTTTGCAGTACCGGTTTATGATACACTTTCTTTTTAGCTATGAACTCTTTCTGTTTCTCTTTCGACATACCAGTATTTCTCCCTTACTTCACTCTAAAAACGAGGCAAGCTCATTTCACTTATTTACGTAAACTGTATTATTGTACCATAAAATCTATACCGTCTTTTCCACAAATCTCGAACATTCCCTGTCAAAAGATCTTTTCCTTAGCGATCTTCCCAGACTGGATACTATGCACGTACCTTTAAAGTAAAAACACTTAAAATCTTTACTATATCCATCTTAAAGCAAATGCCCCATCTGCTCTTTTTTAGTCTTCAGGTATGCTTCATTATGGGGGTTGGGGGCAATGCGGATCGGCAGACGTTCTACGATCTCAATATCTGAGAGACTCTCTATCTTTGCCGGGTTGTTGGTCAGCAGCTTAAGACGTTCAACGCCCATGTGATGCAAGATGAACTCCACGATCTCATAGGTACGCTCATCGGCACGGAAACCGAGCTGATGATTTGCTGCCACAGTATCGAGTCCTTGATCCTGCAAGGCATAGGCATTTACTTTGTTGAGCAATCCAATATTACGCCCCTCTTGACGGTGGTAAATCACCATGCCGCCCTCTTTGGCGATGAGATCGAGTGCGAAATCGAGCTGCTCACCGCAATCGCACTTGACCGAGCCGATAGCATCGCCGGTCAGACACTCCGAGTGTACCCGGACGATAGGGGTATCAAGTGTATGGAGATTGTCTGTAAAGATAGCAAGATGCTCTTTACCCTGATCATCCTTGAATGCCTGTATCTGAAATGTACCGTGTTTTGTCGGCAGAGTTGCGATTTGTGAGATCTCTATGTTTTTCATGGTAGGATTATACTTTAAAAATTAGAAATTAGAAATTAGAAATTAGAAATTTTAGTGTAGAATGCTAAAAACTATTTATTGAAGGCTATCTATGTTTACAAGATTTAGACGTAAAAGAATCCATCCGGTACTCCGAGACCTGCTGCAGGAGACCACATTGAGTGTCAATGACTTCATCTATCCGCTCTTTGTCAAGAGCGGTGAAGGGGTCAAAGAGGAGGTTGCTTCCATGCCCGGAGTATACCAGATGAGTATTGACGAGATTGTCAAGGAGTGTGACAACCTCAAAGCACTGGGTATCAAGTCGATCATCCTCTTTGGTATCCCTGATGTCAAAGACTCTGTCGGAAGCGATGCAATGTGCGAGCACGGTATCATCGCACAAACTGTTAGAGCGGTCAAAGCAGCCCACCCGGATATGTTTGTGGTAACGGATCTGTGTTTCTGTGAATACACCGACCATGGGCACTGTGGTGTACTCGATCCGGTACTCGAGACAGTTGACAATGACATCACCCTTGACAACCTAGCCAAACAAGCGGTTGTCCATGCCAAAGCGGGAGTCGATATGATCGCGCCAAGCGGCATGATGGATGGAATGATCACCGCGATCAGAGAGGGGCTTGATGGTGCCGGATTTGTCAACCTCCCTGTCATGAGCTACTCAACCAAGTTTGCCTCCGCCTACTACGGTCCTTTCCGTGATGTGGCAGAGAGTGCTCCTAGCTTTGGAGACAGACGCAGCTACCAGATGAACCCCGCCAACCGCCGCGAAGCGATCGCCGAATCGGTCGCCGACGAGATGGAAGGCGCAGACATCCTCATGGTCAAACCCGCCCTTGCCTACATGGATGTCATCCGTGATGTACGGGAAAACACCACCCTCCCGCTTGCCGTCTACAACGTCAGCGGCGAATACTCCATGCTCAAGATGGCTGCCAAAGCAGGGGTCATCGACTATGAGCGTGTCATGATGGAGACCCTGCTTGGCTTCAAACGTGCAGGGGCAGATATCATCATCACCTACCATGCGAAGGAAGCGGCGGAGATTTTGGCTAAGCAGGTAGCAGGTAGCAGGTAGCAGGTAGCAGGTAGCGAACTTTTCATGTGCCTACTTATTCCAACCTTAACTGCTCCCTTCTCCCTATCACCTATCTTCCTCCTTTGGAACCGAAAGCTTTAGCTTCGGCAACACGCTCTACAGGTCTGAAGCCTACATTTGTTAGGAACCGACTGCTTTAGCGTCGGCAATACGTTGCATTGATAACATAACGTCTAACGGGGCTAAAGCCTCCGACACCAAAAAGATAGGAACCGAAAGCTTTAGCTTCGAATATAGATTGAGTGATGCAATAACTGTTGGCGGGACTAAAGTCCCCGACGCCAACAAAAACAGAAACCAATAGAATTTACAACCGTTCGGAAGCTTTGGCATACACCGCCATATCTTCCCGTTTGCCCACAACAATTACCTCAACAATAATTTGTGACTCAATGATCCGATAAACAATGCGAATTTTTTTCTTATCAACATATAATTTACGAAGACCGCTTAAATTGTATCCGGATTTATTACCAAGAAAGTCTCCAAGTTCAGGAGACTCTTGAAGCTTTTTGAATTGCTTGTACACAAGCATTCTTTGTGATTTTGAGAGTTTTGAAAGATCTTTCTCTACCTCTTTTTTTACTTTAAGCTTATAACTCATCGTAGGAGATACCTTCTTTTTCCAACAATGTTTCAAAATCGATCGTTTCAGAATCTTTTCTCTCCTCTACGATTTTTGCAATCTCTGCATGCTCCATAAGTTCATACGCTTCTTTCAGACGCTCATACTCTTCGATATCGATTATGACTGCTTCAAGCCTGTTGTTTTTGGATATGGCTATTTTCTCTTTTGTCTTTTTTATAATGCTATTCAATGTACCCGAAACATTACGTGCCAAATCTGTTGCGGAAATAATTTCATCTCTTGTATAGGCTACCATGACTATATCCTTACTATTTTATGTCTAATTATATGTATAATACTATGTTTATTTTATTTTGTCAATTTTTTATCAGTTTGACAAATACGCTTTTTGCTATAATCCACATCATGAACCTCAAAAACAAAACCGCCGCTTTTTTTGCCATACTTATCTTGCTGCTCATTGGCTTTATCCTCTACCAGAGTCTGAAAGCACCTGTCTCTGTAGTGATACAGGCAGGACATGAGGGGCGTACCTGTGGCAATACCGGTGCAGTCTGCAAAAACTACAAAGAGGTGGTGTGGAATATCAAAGTTGCAGATATGGCAGCTGCACAGCTCAAAAAATGGGGGATCGATGTAAAGCGTGTGCCTGCCGATACCCTGCCTGTACGTGCAAAGATCGCTGTGGCCATTCACTTTGACTCTGCAAAACACCGTTGTCATTCAGGAGCCTCAGTCGGCTACCCTGACAACAATGCCTCACGTACTTTTGCACAACACTGGAAAGCGATCTACAAACCTTACTTTCCTTTTGTTTGGCATGCAGACAACTTTACCGATAACTTAAAAGAATATTATGCTTATCATACTATCTTTGCACCAAAATTTCTGGTACTGGAACTGGGGGAGATTACATGCCCCAAACAGACCCACTGGCTGGAGCCAAGACTCAAAACAATAGCCCGTCTCATCGCCTATACGATCGCTACAGAACTTGGTATGAAAGTAAAAAGGGTTAAGGGTTAAGGGTTAAGGGTTAAGGGTTAAGGGTTAAGGGTTAAGGGATTATTCATACTTTTGCTGATGTGAACCTTAGCTCTCCTTGGAGCCGATTGCTTTTGCTTCGGCAAAACATTGTATTAAAAACATAACGTTTAACGGGGCTAAAGCCTCCGACACCAAAAGAGACAGGAACCGAAAGCCATAGCAAATATCCAATAAAAACGGCTTCAAATCGAAGCAAGCACAACTATGGTAAAATAATCTCTTCAAAATTTTACATTGCCTATGTAATGTATAAGGACAGTCCGATGAGACACTTTTTAACGCTGGCAGATTTTTCTAAAGAGGAACTGCTGGAGATGATTGACCTTGCAGTCAAGATCAAGGCACAGACCAAACGCAAAGAGTTTGTTCCCTATATGGAGCGCCAGACACTGGGAATGATCTTTGAAAAAAGCTCAACGCGTACCCGTGTGAGTTTTGAGACAGGGATCTATCAGCTTGGCGGTGTAGGGCTCTTCCTCTCTGCCAATGACATCCAGCTTGGACGCGGTGAACCCATGAAGGATACCGCACGTGTCATTAGCCGTATGGTCGATATGGTGATGATCCGTACCTTTGAGCAGAGTAAGCTTGAAGAGTTTGCCACCTACTCCAAAGTACCTGTCATCAACGGTTTGACAGACAGTTATCACCCTGTACAGCTGATGACAGACTATCTGACCATGATGGAGTTTGGTAAAGCAGACAACCCTGTCTGTGCCTATGTGGGTGATGGCAACAACATGGCACACTCATGGCTGATGCTCGCAAGCAAACTCGGGTTTGAACTGCGTATCGCTACCCCCAAAGGGTATGAGTGTGACCCGGAGGTTGTCTCTCAAGCCCAAGCCTTTGCCAAAGAGAGCGGTGCCACACTCATCTTTGGCAACGACCCTGTTAAAGCGGTCAAAGGGTGCGATGTGGTCACCACAGACACATGGGTCAGCATGGGACAGGAGGATGAAAAAGCAATCCGCCTCAAAGCCTTTGAAGGCTATATGGTCGATGAAACACTGATGGCACACGCCAAACCCGATGCCATCTTCCTGCACTGCCTGCCCGCCTACCGAGGCTATGAGGTAAGCGAAGAAACCTTTGAAAAACATGCCGATGTCATTTTCACAGAAGCGGAAAACCGCTTGCATGCGCAAAAAGGCATTATGGTGTGGCTGGATCAGCACCGCTAATCCAGCCAAGCGTTCAGCGTTCAGTGCTAAGCGTTAAGAATTTATTGTATGCATTGCGTCGCAATGCTTTTATCTTTAATCTGGGATGATAGAAGAGTTTATGGGTTATTGAAAGATAGCTTTACGGCAGTAAAGCATACCTTCATTCCTCATTCCTCATTCCTCATTCCTCATTTTTTCCGAAGGAAAACCATGAGCACCATCGATTTAGAAAAATTCAGCAAATACTCCAAACCGGGACCGCGATACACCTCCTACCCTACCGCACTGGAGTTCAGTGAGGATTTCAAATATGATGAGTATATCCGCTTTCTCGAATCGGGCGAAGAGAAACTCTCGCTCTATGTACACCTGCCCTTTTGCCGGAGTGCCTGTTACTTCTGCGGGTGTAATGTCGTCTTTACCTCCAAAGAGGAGAAGCTAAGCCGGTATGTAGAGTATCTTAAAAAAGAGATCGATATCTTGGCAAGTCACCTCGATACTACCCGTGAAGTAATACAGTTCCACTTTGGGGGCGGAACGCCTACTTTCTACAAAGCTTTTGAACTTGACGAGATCATAAGCTACATCAAGTCAAAGTTCCCCAACTGGAGCAGTGATGCAGAGATCAGTTGTGAAATCGATCCGCGCTTTTTCAATGAGGAGCAGATGAAAGTTTTCGCCAAGCACGGCTTTAATCGTATCAGTTTCGGGGTGCAGGATTTTGATCCGAAAGTACAGCAGGAGATTCACCGTATCCAGCCCTATGAGCTGACCAAAGCCGCAGTCAATCTCGCACGCCGGTACGGCATTGGGTCGATCAATATCGATCTTATCTACGGACTACCCTACCAGACTTTTGAGAGCTTCAAAGCAACCCTTGAAAAAGCCTTTTCGCTTGCTCCGGACAGGCTGGCGGTATTTAACTATGCCCATGTGCCTTGGCTTAAAAAAACCATGCGAAAATTTGACGAAACTACGCTGCCAAGCCCCGATGTAAAGTTGCAGATTTTTCAATATACCATTGACTTTTTTGAAAACAATGGCTATAAGATGGTAGGTATGGATCATTTTGCCAAACCCGAAGATGAGCTCTTTGGCGCTATCGAAAAGGGAGAGCTGCACAGAAACTTTCAGGGCTACACTACCAAAGGCGGCGCCAACCTCATCGGTATCGGACTGACAAGTATCGGTGAAGGCAGCCGCTACTATGCCCAAAATACCAAAGATATGAAAGCCTATGAAGCAGCGATCGATGCAGACAAACTCCCTTTTGAGCGCGGTGTCTCTCTCAGTGACGATGACTACCTGCGCAAAGCGGTCATTATGGAGCTGATGGCGAACTTCGCTATTGATATTGCACGGGTTGAAAAGGAGCATGGTATTGACTTCAAAGCCTACTTTGCCAATGCTCTAGAAGAGCTGCAAGAATTTGTCGATGCCGATTTGGTAACCATAAGTGATGAAAAGATCACCGTAAGCCCCACCGGTACCCTGCTGATCAGAAACATCGCCATGCCGTTTGATGCTTATATGCATCAATATGCAGGGAATAAAAAGAGTTTTTCGAAAACAGTATAATTAAGGAATACAATGAGGAATGAGGAATTAGGAATTAGGAATTGTGGTAAGCTTTTTTACAAAAAGCTTTTATTAGATAAAAGCATTGCAAAGCAATGCAAACCGACACTCTTCACTCTTCACTCTTCACTCTTCACTAAAAAACTCCAAAGGAGTTTTTAATGGAGATCTTCAATTTTTCCGAAACCAGCGACGCCTGTATCAAATGCGGGAAGTGTATCCCTGTATGTACCATACATCAAGTCAACCCTGATGAAACTACCTCTCCGCGTGGATTTATCGACCTGCTGGGTGCCTACCAAAGAGGGCATCTGCCGCTGGATAAAAATGCCAAAGATATCTTCGAGAGCTGTTTTTTGTGTACCAACTGTGTCGATGTCTGCCCCAACTCACTGGCAACCGACATGGTCATCGAAGAGGTACGTGCCGATCTTGCCGATAAGTATGGCATTGCATGGTTCAAGCGGGGCTTCTTCTTCCTGCTTCGCCACCGAAAGATCATGGATTTGGTGATGAAGTTCGGCTTTATGTTCAAGACCTGTGCACTTGCCGAAGATGAAAAAGGGCGTGGACTGCGTGCACGCTTCTCACTGCCGATGATGAAAAAAGGCAGACTCATCCCCTCGATGATGAAGACCAGCTTCCTCAACAAATATCCAGAGCACCTTCCTGCCCCCAAACCGGAGGAGAAGAAACAGAGAGTTGCCATCTTCATCGGATGCCTTGCCAACTACAACTACGGCGGCATCGGTGACAGCCTTGTTGAGATCCTCGAGAAGCTCAATATTGAAGTCTTTATCCCCAAAAAGCAGCTCTGCTGCGGGGCACCTGCCTACTTCACCGGCGATGTGGGTTCGGTCGAGTATATGACCAAAAAGAACATTGAATACTTTGAGAGCTTTATGGATGAGTACGATGCGATGCTCATCCCCGAAGCGACCTGCTCAGCGATGGTCAAACATGACTGGCAAGTCTTTTTTGCCAACCATGATATGCCCGAGTGGGAGGCACGCGCCCGCAAGGTTGGAGAAAAAATTCACATGGCAACCGCCTGGCTGCATGACAACACCAACCTCAAAACACTTCTCGAGCAGAAAGGCAAAAAGTTCAATGAGATCGTCACCTATCACGATCCCTGCCATGCAAGAAAGGTACAGGGCATCTGGCAGGAACCGCGAAACCTGCTCAGCCCCAACTATCCTATGGTAGAGATGAGCGACCCCAATCGCTGCTGCGGTTTTGGCGGTGTGACGATGCAGACAGAGAAGTTCCACTTTGCCGAAGCAGCAGGCAAACCCAAAGCAGCAATGATCAAAGAGACCAAAGCACACTATGTGAGTGCTGAGTGTTCTGCGTGTCGTGTTCAGTTGAGTGAAGCAATGAACAACGCCAAGGTTGAGACGATCTTCAAAAATCCGCTGGAGCTGATCGCGGAAGCGTTGAGGGAGGATTGAGGGCTGAGCATTTTTCATATTTTGTTGAATGAAAGCTTAAAATCCTATCTGGAACCGAAAGCTTCAGCTTCGCTCTAACATTGATTACGACTATGACATCTTGCGGGGCTAAAGCCTCCGACTCCAAAAAGATTTGGAAATATAAACGCTACAAATCAACTTCTTATCTGAACGCTCAACGCTCAGCGCTCAATACTACTTCTCCGGCACCAACATAAAAATATTTACCCCTTCCTCATGCCGATATCCCAGCCGGTATCCGATCTTTTGCAATATACTATCAACAATATAAAGTCCCAGCCCAAAACCGGAGCTTCGTTTTTCAGCCTGTGAAAACGGTTCTATGTAGTATGACAAAGGGTGTTCAAGCGCTTTACCTTTGGAAAGTACCTCTATCATTCCATGATGTGTACGAAGTTTCACACACTTGTCTTTACCGTATTTCATCCCATTATCCATCAAGTTCTTCAAAACAAGTACCATCAGTTTTTTATCGGTAGTAAGTGCCTGTTCTTCTACCTCTGTATCGATACAGTTCCCTTCTGACAGAAGCAGTTCCTTGCTTTCATTGACAATATCAGAAAGCATTACATATTCAAAATTCGGTTCAAAACTCTGGGTAGTGACACGCTCTATTTCTGCCAGTTCTGAGATCAATTCGTTCATACGTTCAAAAGCCCGTACCAATACTTGTTTCGTATGTTCATCATCAAGCATTTCTACAATGATACGCCCCTTTGTAATTGGTGTTTTAAGCTCATGCATAAGGTTGCGCATAAAAAGGTTTTTGGAGGTACTTAACTGGTTGATGTGTCTGATTGCATCATCAAAACTCTTGGCAATCTTACCTATTTCATCATCGTGTTCATAGGTAATTTTGACATTCATATCTCCTTGAGCAAAACGCTGTATTTGCCGGTGAAGTTTTTTAAGCGGATAGAGTTTTTTCAATACAGCAAAATAAATCAGTAGCAGCAGTAATATCAGAACAACTCCCAGAGTCACTGCAATTTCAAAAAAGAAATTTTTAGGTACGTCATCTTTAAGCAACAGATTATAGGACATACGTTGCACATAAATATAGTTTTGTCCGTCTACACGGAACACCCTTACCCTTCCAAGCTGTCTGGAACCACCGCTGAAAATTGTGTCACCTTTTTCAGTGATCTTCTGCTTCAATGTCTTGATCTTGTAAGGGGGGATTGGTTTTAGGTGTAGTTCTTTATAAAGCTTCTTAAGCTCATCTTGACTTGGATAGAGCTTCAAATTAGAAAGAAACGTAATAGATATGAGTTGATAACGCTTGAACTCATCGATCTTCCGTCTGTCTTCATTCCAGTAATGAAACAGCGTGAATGTCACCACCAAAATAATGATAGCCACAGAAAACAGAATATGGATAAATGTTGTAACGGAAAGATTTCTCATACGCGGTCAGTCAACAAATATCCAACACCTCGAATCGGTTTAATATAAACATGATCCGGGTCAATTTTAGCAATTTTGGCACGAATACGAGAGATGATTACATCAATATTTTTAATGGAACTGTCATCATCGATGTGTTCACTCTCATACAGTAACTGTTCGCGAGAAACCGATCCATTCTTGTGCTGAAGCAACATAGAAAGGATATCATACTCTGCCGCTGTCAATTCCAGAAAATGCCCTTTAAAAAGAATGGTTCTTGCTGACGGATCAGCAACAAAAATCTCCTCTTTTTTCTCTTTTTTGCTCTCACTGCCATGGGTACGACGCAAAATAGTTTTGATACGTGTTACAAGTTCCCGTGGATCGTACGGTTTTGGCATATAATCATCTGCTCCGCGTTCAAGCCCTATCACCTTGTCGGTAATGTCATCGCGTGCCGAGGAGATGATAATTGGGATATCTGTAACCTCACGTATCTTGGGGATCACTTCCAACCCATCCATCCCCGGCAATGTTAGATCGAGGATGATCAAATCAAAATCATGCTGTGTCAAAAGTGACAACCCCACATACGGATCTTCCGCCCCAATCACTTCCATATCATACTTGGTCAAATAATTGGTTAGGATGAGTGCCAGTTCCGGGTCATCTTCGATGATCAATATCTTGATAATGACAGATCCTTTTTTCTAAAGTCATAAGTCAATTGTAAACCATAAAACTTAACAGCAGGATTAACCTGCATCAGAATAATCCAGATAGACCTTTGTAATGGCAATCAGGAACGATGTAATAGCCGGTCCGAGGATCATGCCCCAGAAACCGTAGGTACTCATTCCTGCGAGAATAGAGAAAAAGATCAGAATCGAGTTGATCTGCAGTGTACTTTTCAAAAAATCCCGTTTTATAATCTCAATGATCATTGGCTTCACAAAGGTGTCAGCAATGATAGAGATTACGATCACAGAGTAAGATGCGATCAAAAGTGCTGTTTGTGAATCAACTTTAGTCCAGACATACAGCGATACAGGTGCCCACACAATCACGCCCCCTATGACTGGAATCAGTGAAGCAAAACCGTATATTACACCGAAAAAGACACCGTTAAAGCCAAAGAAGCTCATCATGATGCCAAAGAGAAACCCCTCAAAAATAGCTGTAACGATAATGGAATAAAAAACGATCTCCATGGTAGCTGAGACCTCTTTCATCATTCTCTCCCCTTTTTGCGGAGAGACAGGAAGAAGTTCCAGGATCGTGTCGAAAAATCTGTTACCGTAATAGTTGATGAAAAAGTAGAAAAAGACCACAAAGAGCATATTTTTCATAAAACCAAGTCCGGTACTTCCAGCAACCGTAATATAGGTAGTCGATTCTTTGATATATTCCGCGATACGGGCATCGCTCATATATTGATGCGTTACTTCTTTCAAAAAAGGAATGTCCTCTACCAGTGCACGGAGCGCTGCAAGTGTGTCCTTAACTCCCTGTTGATCGATTTGGGAGATATAGCCTACCCCAATCGTTGCCAAGTAGATAATCGGTGCGAACAGAAGCAGGCTCATTAAAAGTGTAGAGATGCCTGCCGATATTTTAGCAGAGCCAGTAAAGTCAACCAGATGTTTGGTCAGGTTGAAAGTTGCCATAGAGAGCAGTATCGCTACGGTCAAAGAGAGCAGAAACGGCTGATAGACACTGTATGCCCCCATCAATCCCAGTACGAACAGCGCTGTGACCATTAACTGCGTTTTAGTCATCGAACAGCCCCTGTCTCATACCGCCAAGCTTGAAGTGTTCATAGCTCTTCTGTGTCGCAATGCGTCCGCGTGCCGTACGCTCAATGTAGCCATTGGCAATCAGATACGGTTCAAGTACATCTTCGATAGTCCCCTCATCCTCACTGAGTGCCGCAGCGATAGTACTTAATCCCATCGGTCTGCTTTTGGCACCAACAAGCAGTTCAAGCAGTTGAATATCCTGTTCATCAAATCCAAGGGTATTTACTCCCAGCTCATCGAGCGCATACTTTGCCCTCTCAAGCGTGATCTCCGACTCATTGGCAACTTCCGAGAAATCTCGTACACGCCTAAGCAGACGCAAGGCAATACGCGGTGTACCGCGACTGCGTCTGGCAATCTCAAGTGCCGCGTCTGGCTGTGCCGGCTTATCCAGCTTCAGTGCCGCCTGCTCAACAATCTTGGCAAGCTCTTCAGGCGTGTAGAACTGCATCCGAAAATGCATCCCGAAACGCTCTCGTAGCGGATTGCTCAGCATCCCCGCCCTTGTCGTCGCGCCAATGAGCGTAAAGCGCGGCAGATCGATTTTGACCGTCTGTGCCGCAGGCCCGCTGCCGATAATGATATCGAGCCTAAAATCCTCCATGGCAGGATAAAGTATCTCCTCGATCGCAGGGCTCATTCGGTGGATCTCATCAATAAAGAGAATATCCCCCTCTTCAATGTTAGTCAGCAATGCCGCAAGATCTCCAGACTTCTCAATCATCGGTGCTGCGGTGGTTTTGATGTTTGCCTGCATCTCAGAAGAGATGATATTCGCCAGTGTTGTCTTCCCCAGCCCGGGAGGACCAAAGAAGAGAATGTGGTCAAGCGCCTCCTCTCTGCGTCTGCTCGCCTCAATAAATACCCTGAGGTTCTTCTTGATCTTCTCCTGACCGATATACTCATCCCAGCTGCTCGGGCGCAGGGTCACCTCGTAAGAGGCTTCCCCTTCGAAACGCTCGATCTCGACCATTCTTTCCATCAAAAGTTCCTTTTGATAGGAGTGAAGAGTGAAGAGTGAAGAGTGAAGAGTTTCGGTTTGCATTGCTCTGCAATGCCTCTACTCTGTAAAAGCTTTTTAGAAAAAAGCTTACCACAATTCCTCATTCCTAATTCCTCATTCCTCATTCTCACTCCTTTTAAAACAAAAGCTTTTCAACAGAAAAGCATACCGCATCTCTTCACTCTTCTCTCATCACTAATACGAGTGTTCATCATCTGGAAACTCCCGCGCTTTCACATCATTTCGGTACGCCTCTATGCCTTCCCGTATGGCTTTGGCACCATCAAGGTACTGTTTGACAAACTTGGGCTTAAAAGCTTCAAAAAAGCCGAACATATCGCTCCATACCAGTACCTGCCCGTCTGTGACATTGCCTGCACCAATGCCTATGGTAGGTACCTTGACTGCATCAGTAACCGCTTTTGCCGCTTCAGCTTTAACCCCTTCAACCAGTATGATCGCTGCGCCTGCTGCTTCAAGCACGAGTGCATCTTCCACCAATCTCTGAATATCTTCAGCATCTTTCCCGCGTACTTTGTAGCCACCCTCGCTTCTGACATGCTGCGGCATCAGCCCGATGTGCGCTACTACGGCAATGCCATTCTCACAGAGTGCCTTGACAATCTCCGCTTTCTCTTTGCCTCCCTCTATCTTGACCGCTTCGGCACAGGTTTCACGGTAGACACGGGAAGCATTCTCAAGTGCGATTTCCGGTGTCAGGTATGAGCCAAAAGGCATATCAAAGACAATACAGGGCAGCTTCGCACCGTTGCAGACCGCCTGTGTATGGTAGATCATCTGATCCATCGTTGCCGAAAGGGTATCGGGCTTGCCGTAAAAGCTCATGTTGAGACTGTCACCGACAAGGATCATCTCTACCTCTTTGTCAAACAGCTTGGCAAAGAGCGCATCATATGCCGTTACCATTGTGATCGGCTCAACACCTTTCATACCTGCGATCGTACTTAGTGTCACTTTTTTCTCTATCTTCGGTGTATGAATACTCATGAAAAACTCCCTTGGAGTTTAGTAAATAGATATTGCATCTTTGGGTTTCTGCCTTGTTTTGTATTTTATAGTTGTGAAATGAGATAATTTTACTCATTTTATCATATAATGTTAAAAATTTATGTCATAAAGAAGCGATATTGAAAAAATTAGTTGCCTATATTACAACCGGATTTCCTTCACTTGATTTTACTGTAGATGCTGCACTTGCGCTTGCGGATGCAGGTGTCGATACGTTAGAGCTTGGTATGCCTTTTTCAGATCCTGTTGCCGACGGTCCTGTCATCGAGGCTGCCAACCTTCAAGCCCTTCAAAACGGATTTAGGCTTACACACCTTTTTGAAGCCTCAGCCAAGATTGCCCCACACATCGATACACTTTGGATGGGCTACTTTAACCCCTTTTACCACAAAGGGATCGACCATTTCATCTCACAGGCAAAAACGGCAGGAGTAAACGGATTTATCATCCCCGATCTTCCTTTTGAAGAGGCACAGCCCTACAAGCCTGTTATTGAAAATGCAGGTTTGCATCTGATTGACTTCATCGCCCCAACAGACCCCAAAGCGCGCATTGAAACCATTGCACCGGGAGCGAAGAAGTTCATCTATCTTGTCGCCTATGCGGGCATAACGGGTGCAGGCAAAAGCGAAGACCTTCAGGAGGTCGTCTCCCAAATCAAAGCATGCAGCGACACACCTGTCTATGTCGGATTCGGTGTCGATCAAAACACTGCTCGAGAAAAAGCCAAAGGGGTTGACGGTGTCATTGTCGGGTCAGCCTTTGTCAAAGTACTGCTTGACGAACACCTCTCCAACAGCCAAAAGATTGAGAAGATTGTGGCGATCGCCAAAGAGATCAAAGAGAAGATCAACGCTTGAGTACTTCACACATCATCTGGAACATCGATCCGGTACTGTTGCACCTTGGACCGCTGCAGCTACGCTGGTACGGCATCTTTTTTGTAGGTTCCTTCCTCATTGGACTCTATATCATGCAGCGGATCTACAAACGTGAAAAAAGAGATCCGGCTTTGCTGGATATGCTTCTGATATATCTGCTTGTAGGTACAGTGGTTGGCGCACGCCTCATGCACTGCCTCGCTTACGAACCCGATTTTTATCTTTCTCATCCAATCGAGATACTGAAAGTTTGGAAAGGCGGGCTGGCAAGCCACGGGGGACTGCTTGGCGTGCTTGTTGCACTCTATCTTTTCACAAAAAAGTACCACGAATCCTATCTTTGGCTGATGTCGCGCATTGCCATTCCGGGAGCCTTGGTAGCTGCATCGATCCGTATAGGCAACTTTTTTAACTCTGAGATCGTCGGCATCCCTTCAGACAAACCATGGGCGATCATCTTTTCCCGTATCGATATGCTACCGCGTCACCCTGTACAGCTTTATGAGTCATTTTCATACTTTGCGCTCTTTTGCCTTTTGTCCATACTCTATCTGACCATGCAACCCAAACAGGTCACACGACTCTTCCCCGGTCTTTTTTTTCTGTTTGTCTTTACCTCCCGTTTTTTTCTGGAGTTTGTCAAGACAAAACAGGCAGACTATCAGTGGGACATTCCCCTGAGTACCGGGCAGGTGTTGAGTATTCCGTTTATCCTGGTTGGGATCATATGGATCATATGGGCACTGAAAGATACAAAAACAGCTTCATAGAAGTCAGTTAGACTGTTTACTACTGCCTCTTTGCCAAAATATGGATGTATCTTCCCATATTGCGGTAGGTCGGCTTACGGCAATAACGGTACTCCAATGCCATCAGCTCTTCCATATCGGTCTCTTCGAGTGCCGATTTACTCATATAGTCATGAAAGACACGAATGCCTGTCTGCACTTCTACTTCAAAACTGTGTGAAGCAAGCCATGCATGGATGGTTTCGGGTGACTGAGGATGGGGAGGAGTAAGCCGTTTGCCTCTGCCGTACCAGCGGTTTTCCAGTATGGTACCAAGCCGCCAGCTTCCCTGCATCACATTGCGATAGACCAGTGCGTGTTCATTGAAAAAGAGCAATGAGAGATACCCTCCGGGCTTGACTCTGCCTGCAACAATTTCCAACGTCTCCAGCGGTTTTGCCGTCCATTCAATAACGGCATGGTAGAGTACCAGATCCTGAAGCGGTAGTGATGCAGCAACCTCCTGTGCAGGGGCTTTGTGTGTCGTTACCTCTACGCCTGCATCTTCAAAAGCCTCCTTAGCTCGCTCCAGCATCTTGAAAGAGATGTCATTGGCACTCACTCTGTGTCCGGCTTTGGCAAACCAGAGTGACATCTGCCCCAGACCGCACCCGGCATCCCACACATCAAGCGTAGTGGCATCATGCAACTGCTGCAGATCTTCTTTCAGCAGTTTCAAGCGCCACTCGCCCTTGAAAGAGCCATAAATTGAGCGTTCAAACTTCTCAACGAAGCCGTCAAAATTGTAGTCGTATTTTCCGCGTTCTTTTGCCATTATTCTTCTTTGTAAAGAGTATCCAGTACAGACAGCGGATACTCCGCTACCTGTCCGTTTTCGACAAACCAGAGCCGTGTTGCCATCTCTTTGGCTTCATTGACATCATGGCTGACCATCAGGGTTGTCATCTCAAAACGCTCATGCAGCATCTTGATCTGCCCTGTCAACTTACGCCGCATCCTCGGATCGAGCGCTGAGAGCGGTTCGTCCATCAGCAGCAGTTTCGGGCGGCGCATCAGTGCCCGTGCCAGTGCCACACGCTGTTTTTGTCCGCCGCTTAGCTGCCGGACATTACGGTGCGAAATCTGCGCGATCTCCATCATCTCCAGCAGTGTTTGGGCAAACTCGTTGTCAGGATTGACAAAGAGCAGATTCTCCTTAACACTCATATTGTCAAAAAGAGCATAGTCCTGAAAAACAAAGCCTACATTACGCTGCTGTACCGCCAGTTTCTTTGTACCCTCAAGCCACGCCGTATCTTCAAAAATAATGCTTCCATAAGCATCTTCAAGTCCGGCAAGCGTACGCAGCAGGGTACTCTTGCCTGCACCGCTTTCACCCATAATAACGACAAAATCACCCTTGTTGACATCTATGTTGACATGTAGCGTCATTTTTCCGCTGCTGCCACACAATTGCCGTTCAAACGCCATCTTCAGCATACTACACCATCCCTACACGCATCTTCTGCCGATGGTTAAACCAGTAGACCATCAACAGTACACTGAAACTAAATGCCAGCAAGAGCCCTGCATAGATATTGGCCTTCTCATAGTCCATCACCTCAACCAGATCATAGATCGCCACCGACGCCACACGTGTCTCATGGGGAATGTTTCCTCCCACCATCAACACTACACCAAATTCTCCGACTGTATGGGCGAATGTAACGATCAGTGCTGTCAGCAAAGAGGGTTTGATATTTGGCAGGGCAACACTCCAAAGGGTTCTTGCACTGCTTTTGCCTGCAAGGTAGCTCGCCTCGATCATATGCGGATTGAGTGATTCAAAGCCGCTTTGCAGCGGCTGTACCATAAACGGAAAAGAGTAAAAACAGCTGGCGATCACCAATCCTGTAAAACTGAATGCCAGTTTGATATTGAATGTCTCTTCAAGAAAGTGCCCTATCGGTGAGTTATGTGAAAGCAGCAATAGCATGTAAAACCCCAGTACCGAAGGAGGCAGTACAATAGGCAGCGCCGTAAAGGCTTCAAGAAACGGTTTGCTGCGTGAACGTGTCTGAGAGAGGAACCATGCAAACGGAAGCGCTACAAAAAAGAGAATGGCAGCGGTCAGCCCCGCAAGCTTGAAGGAGAGCACAAACGGTGCCCACTCTATTGCATGAAACCACTCCATAACAGCTACCTTTCCTGCTTTGGTACGCTAAATCCGTACTGTTTCATAACCTGTTGTGCTTCATCGGTTTGAAAAAAGTCATAAAAGGCACGCGCAAGCGGATTGGAGGCACCATATTTGGTAATACCGTAGCCCTGTCTAAGCGGCTGGTGCAGTTTGTCGTCTATGAGATAATAGGCTGCATGTTCACTCTTGGCTACTGTAGGCGCAAGCACCAGTGAAAGCGCAATGATCCCGACATCCGCCGCTTTGACCTTGATAAAGTTCGCCGTTTGGGAGATGTTCTCCCCCAATACAATCTTGGATTTCAGCTTTTGGTAAAGGTGTCTGCTTTCCAAAGCTTGTTTTGCCTTTTCTCCATAAGGTGCATGTGAAGGGTTGGCAATAGCGACCTTCTCTACCCACGGTGCAAGAAGGTTGTCAAACCCTTTCTCGGCATCAAATGCATCGTTCATACTCCAGATCACCAACCTTCCTATGGCATAGAGTTTAGGCTTGGTGACAATATTGCCATTACGATAGAGCTGCTCAACATAATCCATATTGGCAGAGAAATAGAGGTCATACGGTGCACCGTTGGCCACTTGCACCCTTCCCTTGCCAGAGGAGCCGTAGATCATCCGTATGGTATCGTTTGGGTGTGTTTTGAGAAAAGATGCCTTGATCGTATCGAGTGCGAACTTCAGGTCGCTTGCTGCAAAGATAGTCATCTCCCCTGCCTGAAGCATACTCCATACCAATGTCACCATGATAGCTGTTTTTTTTAACATCTTCGCTCCTTAAAAAAGATAATCCATTTCTGCACGCAGTTCATCATAGGAGGGATCCAGTTTGTACGCTCCCGGTTTACCGGGAAACGGCGTATGGGTATCACCCCACACATGAGCATAACGCACCTTCCAGTAGAACTGCTGTTTTGCACCAAACCCCTGCATCACTTCCAGTGTCGCCACATTGTTGTCTGCTGGCACGGCGGCTTTTGCATCATCAAAATCCTGATAACCGTAGCTTCCTACAATTTTCATATCGTATTGCTTCCAGTCATACCCCACCTTTCCAACATAGGTTTTTGTATTGGCATCCCAGTTGTACTGCCCCATGAGCCGGGTAAATCCACCGGTTGGAAAACCTCGCCACGGTGCGATAATATCTGCCTTGTCCGCTACACGCGTGTAGCCAAGGTGCACTCTCCACACATCATATTTTGCATCAAGCCGCACACCAAGCAGCCAGCTGTCCAGACTTTTGGGGTCTTTGTATCCTGTCACAAGCAGTTTTTGGCTTGCACCACCAATCTCGCCTGCACCGTTGTCAAACTGCTGCATATAACGGATACCCGGCCGCCATGTCCAGCCGTCACTTTTGAAAGTATAGTCAGCCTGCAGCATTGCCGAAGAGAGCAGATCGGGCACACCGGTATAGTTGGCTGTCAGGGTAAGGTTGTCAATACTGTGGTTTTCAACCTCTGCAATCCATAGTCTGTCATCAATACCTCTCTCTTGCAATTTTTTCAGTGTCAATCCGCGATGCATACCTGCATCATCATTTTCTCTATAGTATGAGTAAGACACCCCTTTCTCATAACCGCTTGCAAGCAGATGGTGAAAGTGGCTGTGATCACGCAGCTTCTGCCGTGTCATATAGGCTGCCTTGAAAGTCGTACCGGGTAGATCATGCGTAGTTACCGTCACCCCCTCAAACGTATTGGGGATCATCTTTCCGTCGTTACTTTTGGTAAGAAAACTCTCAAATATCTGCCTTCCTGCTTTAAAGTCGGTATGGCTGTAACGATACTCAAGATACGCTTCGGCAAATGTTGCAACGTATGTTTTCCCATCTTTCAATCGGTCATATCGGTAAAAAGCATCTTTCCCTGCTTTATAGAGATACGCCTGATCTCTCCCAAGACTGCCTATACCGTCTGTGAAATAAAACCCTGCCGTTGCGCCAAAGCCACTGTAGTAGGCTGTTTTATAGGTCAGACTTCCGCCCAGACCCACGATCGTACTGTCTTTACGAACATCTTTCCCTTTGATCTGCAGCTCATGCCCCCATTTGTCCACAAAAAGATGTGTACGCAGCCTGCCGTACCACATCCCTTTGGTGAATATCTCTTTCACATTCGAAGCATCTCCGGGCTGCTTGTTGTAGACGTGAATCATATTGGGTTTGAGTGAATGCTTGAAAGGCGCTGTTGTCTGTGCCTGTACAAAAAGTGAAACTGCAGCCATTCCAAGCCATCCGTATTTTATTTTCATCCTTACCTTCCTATCATAATATCTCTGGGTTTGATGCCAAGACGCACCTTCTCCCCGGTTTTTAGTGTAGCGATATATGGTGAGAGTGGTGAAACAGAGACAACCGTATCATACCCGCCAATATCTACAGCCAGCTTGATGTGCTTTGCATCTTTCTCAAGCAGTGTGATTGTCCCTTCAAGCAGATTGATCGGCTGGGTTTCACCCGGATTCACTACAAATACATTGGACGATTTATATACTGCCACCACACTGTTGCCTACCTCTATCTGCAGATCTTCAACCGCTTCAGCAGTAATGTGCGAGACCATCTTCTGGGCACCTTTCAACTGCAAAGCAACAGTAGCATTGACACCATCTTGCTGCACCTGCGTCACCACTGCCTGTATCTGATTACGTGCAGAGAGTTGAAGCCCGAGTCTTCCAATGGTTCCAAATGTACCCTCTTCCCCATCCACCAAAGATGCCAACCGTGCGATAAAACGGCTATGCTCCTCTTCCAAAAGAGCATAGTGTTGCAAGAGCCGCTTTCCGTATGCAGTCAAAACGGTACCGCCTCCCTCTTTGCCACCGGTCTCTCGGTTTACAATGGGTTCCGGAGAGAGTGCATTCATCGCATCAACCGCTTCCCATGCACTCTTGTAACTCATCGGCACTGCCTTTGCCGCTTTGGAGATGGAGCCATGCTCTTCTATGGCATGCAGCAGCCGTATCCGCTTCTCAAGCAAAAACGGTTTCCCAAACATTTCCAACGAGAGTGTCGATGCAAGCTCCATAGATTTCCTTATATACCATACTACATAACGGTAGAATCGTACCATTATATAGCTTAATATACAACGCCCTTGACAAAGTCATCCAAAAGTGTTATTATCGCACCACTTTAGTCAAGCGTGTTGAATGCAAGGGAGAAGTTCACTCTTCACTCTTCACTCTTCACTCTTCACTAAAAAATGCTTTGCATTTTTTAGGGGGTGACTTGGTTTCGACTGGAGCAGTCGGGGCTATGTGCATGTCGGACTGGGCAATTCCGTTACGCGGCCCAACGCGAATAAACGCAAACAATACAGATTATCGTCCAGCTTACGCTGTAGCGTAAGTTTAACCAACTTTGGACTGCCCTGCCGGTGAGTGTCATCTTAGCCGGATCTTTGGGTATCATATCTGATGACTATATCTTGCAGAAGCCATGCTGCAAGACGAACCTTCTGGCTGGCTTGGTGTAGTTTTGGGTGTGGTACGAAACCAAGCGAGATATAACAACACCGACTAAGCATGTAGAGTCATAGTTCTAGCTGTTTCAGGACACGGGTTCAATTCCCGTCACCTCCACCATTGGCTACCAAAAGTAACACTTCATAAAAAATCATTAAAAATCACTATCCTTTGCAAATATCGGTAATACCGTGCTTTCAAGCATATCACAACATATCATTACTCATCACTGAAAATCGTAGCACCTCACATCAAGTGGTACACAGAGTGGTACACACTTGCTATACTTTCCATATAACAAAAAAGAGGTGTGTACCACTATGAATTTATCAGATAGTAAAATCAAAAACACAAAACCGGGCAAAAAGATCATTCATCTAAATGACGGTGACGGACTATGGATGGAGGTAAGACCGGTAGGCTCAAAGCTTTGGCGGTACCGTTTTACATTCGAGGGCAAACGCACCCGCCTAAGCCTCGGCGAATACCCCGCCGTAAGCCTTAAATCGGCAAGAGAAAAAAGGGATGCTTTAAAATCCCTCATCGCCCAGGGCATCGATCCACGCACAGTAAAAGAGGTACCAAAGGAAGAGAAGCAAAACTTTGTCAGCTTTGGCGATATGGTCGAAAAATACTTGGAGCATTATAGGGCTGAACGCAATGAAAAGTATTGGCAAGGGGTAGAGAGTCTTTTTAGGCGTGATGTGCTGCCGGTCATCGGCAAGCTGCCTATTGAAGAGATCAACTCCAAACAGATCGTTACCATCGTGCAAGCCGTCCAGGGGCGTGGTGCTGTAGAGTCTGCAAAACGGCTGTTTACCCAAATAAGCAAGGTATTCAAGTTTGCCATTGCCCACGGAGAATGCACCCGTAATCCTTGTGGCGACATAGAGCGGTCAATGGTACTGCAAAAACCCACCGGCAGAAACTACCCTACCATTACAGATCCCAAAGAAATCGGTAAGCTGATGTATGACATCGATCATTATACCGGATGGTATATGGTACGCTTCGGGCTTCTCTTTTTGGCGTACAGTGCGATCCGTCCTGGAAATGTACGGTTAGCGGAATGGAGTGAGATAGACTGGGATAAGAAGCAATGGATCATACCGGCAGAAAAAATGAAAACCGGCAAAGAGCATATTGTACCGCTCTCACGCCAAATGCTTGAGATCTTGAAGTTTGCCAAACATTACGCCACCGGTGGAAAGTATATCTTTTTCTCCAACCGGCATAAA
This sequence comes from Sulfurovum sp., assembly GCA_027082955.1. Classification (GTDB taxonomy): domain Bacteria; phylum Campylobacterota; class Campylobacteria; order Campylobacterales; family Sulfurovaceae; genus Sulfurovum. The sequence continues at coordinate 108,575 of JALWTA010000038.1, forward strand.
AACTCCCCGATGAGTGATGTCACCTTTTCCAAAGCTTTATGGCGGATGGGTTATGGTAACGATACCATCGTACCGCACGGCTTTAGGGCGATGTTTAGCACCATTGCCAATGAACACAGCGAATATGGCTTTGAAGTGATCGAAACCCAACTTGCCCACAGGATAGGCTCCAAAGTCGCTCAGGCATACAACCGGGCACAATATCTACCGCAGCGTAAAAAGATGATGCAATGGTGGGCGGATTGGCTGGATGAGCAGAAATCACATAGAGAAATAGAGCTCAACAACCTTGACAAGGTTATCAAATATGATAATCTATCCTATGAATTGGACGATTGAGTTTTTTGAAATCGCTCTAAAGCGAAAAAAGGAAATAGACCATGAAAACAAATAGACCAACATTTAAAAGCTTTAGAGATAAGGCACTGAAAAATGCAGATGTTAAAGCAGAGTATGACGCATTGGCACCGCTTTTTAACATCAAAAAGCAGCTTGTAGCAGCAAGGCTTGCCAAAGGAGTTACTCAGGAGTAAATTGTCCTTAAAATCGGTACATCAAAGTCTAATATCTCCAGACTGGAGAGTCTAAACAATACCTATATGCCAAATCTTGGTATGCTGATGAAGTATGCAGAGGCTTTAGGGCTTAGATTGGATATTGGGTTGAGATAATCATTATGGATACCTCCATAACAAAAGACTCTCAGGCGAATAGGCTAACTATTCCCGCATGCCTAAAAGTCTGAAACAGAATATAAATGTGTCCATGGAAATTATCATCTCTAAATAATTAACCTTGATACCGATGTCTACCATACTGAATAAAACTTTTACAGAATCTTTCCCAATCATACAGATAAACATAGGTTTCACCATCTATAAAAGCCATAGTTGAACCTACATGAGAGTCTTTAAAGAATTTGGCAAAAGGTAGCTTTTCGATATCGCTAAGCTTTACACCTTGTGTATAGACATTAAGTCCGAAAAATGTTTTGTTTTCTTTAAATTTAAATATATGATTCATTGAAGCCTCTTAAGCTATATCATTTCGATAGTATCCAAATAACATTTCGCAACCTCAATATTTACCGGCTTCTGTTTAACCGCTTGTATCAGTTTTGGGTTTAGGTTTTTAGCAGAGAGTTCATCGCGTATTTCCCTGTCACTCCTCCCCTCAAAGGCTACATCTGTTTTCGCACATGAATCCGCCAGGAAGAGTACCCCTACCTCTATTTTATACGCTTCGAAAGAGGGTAATGCACTATAGACCGCCTCTTTGAAAGCATCGGAATTGGCAAATGCTACACTGTACCCGTGCTTTGATTTTTTACCGATCTCCCGTATAAACCCAAGTTCAAAATGGTATCTGGCACACATAGCGACATACTCTATCTGCCTGTCAGTCAATCCATAGCGGTCATGCAACAGCACATAGAGATCGTTTTGTATGATCTGCTGCGAATAGATTTCATGCCGGTTAAAAGTATAGACAACCCGCATATTCAAAACTTTGCTGTAGTTCTTGCAAAATTTGCCGATATCATGGAGCAGTATCCCCAGATAGATCAGTTTGCCTTTGGGGATGCCGTCGATCGTGTCTGAAAAGTGTGCCTCTATCTCTGCCAGCTTGCCCCATGCCTGAAGATAGGCTTTGACCTCATTGTCATACATGCGCATAAAGTTTTTGGTATGAGTGACGATACCCCACTGATGCCAGTTTGGCTGATGCTGCTGCGGTGAATCGAGGGCTTCGAGAAACTTCTCTTTGTGCTGACGGATGAGTGTGTCTTTTTCATTTTTTATCTCATGCAATACTACGGAATGGGCGATATTCTCCAAGTTTCTATCGATCTCTGCAATAATCATATCAATATCTACCGCTGTGTTATAGAAGGTTGGTAATGGCATCTTTTTTTTATGCCACTCCTCATCACTCATAAAGGTTTTGCTTTTGAGTGTTTTATTCTCTTCCATTTTTGAGCACTTCTAAAACAATAATCTCTTCTGTTTCTAAATCAATCGTTACAGACTCCAATCTTCCATTTGGAAATTCGCGGAGTAGTTTCCCAGGGTATTCATCACTTCTATATGATGCCCATTGTCCTGCTGCCAATTTCTCTTCAACGATATTTGGCATACCTTCCTCTTCCCATTTTATTAAGTTTTCTTCTGTCATAGTGTTTCCTTCAAGGTTAATGATATCATCGATCCTAAATTCCTGTTGATTATGTGTAGTCATTTTAATCTCTTTCAATCTTCATATTCTTTTACAATACTATGGAGTATGCCTACCTCCGCACGTGCGGCAAGGTTGAGGGATTGGGATAACCCAATCTAAAGGGTAGGTAGGCAATGAAGTGGATAGTCCTGATTTTCCTACTACTCATCATACTAACCGTAAGGTTGTATTAGATGAGTGCGGCGAAGAGAGTAGCGGCTCTCTTTATCGCCTTGCCGTATTATAACATTTTTGCTTTTAACGCCCTCGATCCCTCTCCCTCTCCAGCTGCCGCCGCTTAAAGAACTCTTTAGCAGTCTCTTTGGAGTGCTGCTTCGCCGGCTGCTGCGGAGAGGATCTCTGTGCGCTCTTAGCGTCTACCATTTCAACCTCTTCCTTGGTATTAATTGTATATTTAGTATTGCGCCCCGCACTCCCCTCAACCTGCTTTAACAGTCCATACTCCACGAGCTTGGAGATATCTCTCTTTGCCGTAGGAATGGAGGTTTTGGCAATGGCAGCATACTTTTTGGTATTCAACCCTCCGTCAAATTCCGCTGCACCTACATCAAGTACTTTATTAAGTACTTTAATTTGCCTTTCATTGAGTACATATGCCCTTGCCCGATCCCAAAATTTCGCTTTTTGTACTACCTTTTCGATCTCACCCATCGCATACTCAATCGATCGGTTCACCGTAGCAGTATGCCAACCTATCCACTCGGAAAAATCAAAGTTTCTATTGTGTATGAGGTTGTTTGACCGCTCCAAGATATCATAATAGGCTCTTTTATGTTCCGCTATCGTCTTTGATATAGAGAAGTATTGATGTGTCAACCCCAACTCTTTGGAGAGCACATAGTTTGTGATCGCTCTTGCCATTCTGCCGTTACCGTCATCATAGGGGTGAATGGCAACAAACCATAAGTGTGCAATCGCGCTTTTGATATAAGGGTCTTCCTGAGAATGGTTGATATAGGCAAGCAGTTCATCCATCTGCTTTTCAATCTTTTGAGGCGGTGGAGCTTCATAATGTACTGTTTCCCGATATCCCCTATTGGAAACCACCTGCATCTCATCACTGCGATAGGTTGCCACATCTATCTTGTATCCTCCGCTGTAACCGGTAGGAAAGAGTGCATTATGCCATCCGTGTAGTCGTTCTTTGGATAAAGGGGCATGATTAAAACTGCTGTCGATCAGAATATCCGCCAAACCGTCCGTGTGTCGTGTGGAACGATCCTCTTCATATGCAAACGCATCATCAAGCTTTTTTCTTATGGAAGATCTTACGCTGTCACGATTGAGGATCTCTCCTTCTATCTTGGAGGATTGCATGATCTCATCCGTAGAAGCATCGATGATCACATCACGGATATTTTTTTGATCAAGAATGTGGATCGCATACTCCAGTTTCCCGGTGTTGCGTGATACCGTAGATAACTTGGGTGCTATCGCTTCATAATGGTAGTCAAATGAGGGATATGCTTCATGTTGCCATACCCATTTTTTATGCTTTTTCATATAGTTTGGCTCCCAATGATCCGATTAAAGTAGTTAATCCTATCATAATATGAGCCGATTGTCAACGCCCTCGATCCCTCTCCCTCTCCAGCTGCCGCCGCTTAAAGAACTCTTTAGCAGTCTCTTTGGAGTGCTGCTTCGCCGGCTGCTGCGGAGAGGATCTCTGTGCGCTCTTAGCGTCTACCATCTCAACCTCTTTGCCTTTATGCTGCTTCATAAACTGCTTAAAGCTCTCCTTGATCCCTACTCTTCTTCCATCATCATGACGATTGCTATCTCTCTCCCGTCGCACGCTTTGATCGGATCGTCTCCCTCTTGCCATACGATCAGATACATCTGTTTGCAGTAGCATTTTAGGGTGGAATTGGTCGCGTGCCATATCGACGCGGGACAATCCATGCACGCGGTTTTGACCTTTTCTAAGTGATCGTCCTTGAGTACGCGTAATGTCGGACTGAAGTGCTCCGACTCTTGCAAGCCGTCTTGCATCTTCTCTTCGTCTAGTATCATGTGCTTTACTTTGGGTTTGCCGTATAGTGGATGTTCTTCCATGTGTGTGTCTCCTTTGCTCTTTAAGTTTGGCTACCGCTTTTTCGTAGTAGCTGTTTCGGCGTATCGCCTGCACGGTACGCTCTCTTAGCACTCTAGCTAATTGTTGCCCTCTGCCTTTAATTCTTCGTCCAGTTCGTGTAAGAACTGTTCGAGTAGCCCGTAGAATCCGAGAGTCGTTTTGTTGATCTCTAACATCTCTGTTTTCTGCTGCACCTGCTCTCTTTGTATCTCTGCCAAGAGATTTTTGATCTCCTGTAGCTCTTTGAGTATCTGATCGTTCATGTGTTTTTTCTCCTTTTTCTTTGATTCGGATCGTGTAATCCAAGGTACTTTTATCCTCGATCTCTTTACCGATGTTGGCTTTGAGCTGCTCCAGGTTGTCGGTATAGAGTGTGATATCCTGCTTAGCCCTGGTGATCTGTGTATAGAATGAATTGAAGTTCGCCATATCGGACTTAGCCAGGATCATCACGCTCTTAGTTGTGACACCCTGCGCCTTTACATCGGTAATAGCGTAGCCGTGATCGATATAGTTCATCTTGTGGATATTGAAACGCTTGCCCGTATCCGTTACAATATCACCCTTTTTATTGATAGACTTGATCACGGCACGCTCTCCGTTGCGGACTCTTACATTTGTTTTTTTCGAGATCTTTCTATTCTTGTTGAATACGATCACATCGCCTTTCTCAAAGCTCTTTTGCGTCCGCCGGTAGACCTGGAGAGAGCTGCCGTGATCGTACACATTTAAAATCTTCTCTTTAGATCTTCGATCTTTCCCTGACACTAAGATCCGCTTATCATCGAGGATCTCTTTGATCTCCAGCTGCTCACCTTTTTTGAAGCCCTTGATCTTGCCGTCTATGACGACATGATAACCCTGTTTATACTCCTGCGTATAGTGTGCAGATATCCCCTGCAAACTGACATTCTCATAGACTTCATAGCTGCGCCCGCCCTTGCCCAGCTTCTCCCTGATCCGGTCATTGATCGCGCGTCTGTCCTTATTGGTCGATGAGATGATCAGTGTCTCTTTTTGCCGTTTTTTGGAGAGATTGGCAAAGGTACCGGAGATCTTCTCCCGCAGATCATCCGTGCTATTCTCGATGATCTTATCCCTGCTTTGCAGCACATTGATAGACTTTTCTACCTCCCTGCTCTTTAGCAAAGAGACACTCTCTTTGGTGTAGTCGCTCTCCTGTCGTAAGACCTCGTTCATGTGTACCGTTTTAATACCGTACTTCTGCATATCGGCAAAGGCTCTGCCCGCAGCGATAGATTTAAACTGCTTCGTATCCCCGATAAAGACCACTTTATCGCCTTTGGCTTTGGCATTTTCAATGATCTCGTTCATCTGAAATGAGCCGATCATCCCCGCCTCATCCACGATCAAAACTCTGTTTCTCTCATCCCTGCCGGCATCTTTCAAAAGAAAAGAGTGGACGGTTTCACTCTTGATGCCCGACTCTTTTTCCAGTCCGTCCGAAGCCTTGCCGGTATAGGAAATTCCTCTGATTTTCTGATCCGGGAAGTGCTGCTCCAGGAACTCTTTAACTGCTTTGGCAGCATAAGTTTTACCGGTACCTGCATCACCCTGAATAGCTATAAACTGATCCTCATTGCCCAGGATAAACCGCACCATTTTATCCTGACCGGCTGTCATATTGGAGTAGTTTTTCTCCAAAAATTCATTGATTCTTTCACCCTCATACGGCTCAAAAACCATCCCTTTTCCTCTGTTTTCATGGATAGAAAAGATGATATTTTTCTCCGCTTTTATCATTTTTTCGGTAGAAAAAACATTCTTATCCAGCTGAAAAAGATCGGCTCTTTTGGCTACAAAAGGCTGATAAATCTCCTCTGAATATCCATACTCCAGACCATATTTGAGCAGCTCTTTATAGAGATCCTCACGGGTAAAAACGGATTGTTTTTCGGTCAAATTCTCTAAGGATCTATCGATATGATCCTGTATCAAAGGCTCTAAAATAACTACCTTTTTCTCATGATCATCAAGCTTTTCTATCATCGATTTATCAATATTTACAGACTCCATACGCTGTAAATTTTGCTTTCTGACCGCCTCACGATCTATCTCTTTTTTGGCTTTTTTTGTGTCTTTTACAATGACTTGAAGCAGCTCATTTTCATCCATATTCGGATATTTTTCACGGTATTTTGGCAACACTTCCCGGATCAATTTCGAGCGATTTGAGAACTCTTCGAGCTGATTTTTCTCAAATCCGGCGATCTCAAAAAAGCCGTTTTTTCGATCCGAAACCTCGATTTCATAGCCCAAATTCTTTAGATTTTTTGCCAATTCTGAGCGGTAAACCTGCCCCAAATACATCTTATTTTGGTAGATTTCCTCATTGGAAAGTGCCAGATTTCTAACGATATTTTTCTCTTTGTCATGGTAAAAAACAGTAGAAAAAATGAAGTTATGAGAGTGCAGCTGCGGATCAATCTGACCCATTACCTCCCTTGAAATATCATGCTGAAAAGTACCGTAAACGATCTCTGCATTGACTCGATATTGATCTCCGTTAATGTTGTAAATTCTCGTTTTCGCATACTCGTTTTCAAGCTTTTTCATAGCAGTTTTGACTGCCAAATCATGTGCATTTCTGATCTCAAATGCCTTAGAATTTTCCTGATTTCCCTCATGAAATTCCATCAAAACTGAGACACTTTTTGGGGCTGAAAATGTCACATCCATACCCGCTCTTCTCTCTGCATTTCCAGCATTGATTACCAATGCTTCACCCGTAATCGGGTGATAGCCATTGAGTAATTTTTCGTACATTTCAGGGGTGATCTCCAGCCCCTCTTGGAGTCCTAAAACTTCAAGACCCTTGCCGTAAAAATATCCTTTCTCGGAATTTTTCTGATAGTAATTTTCTTTGGTAAGGTACCCTTGAGCCTGGGCAACGGATTGAGGTTTACTCATACTGACCATGACCGGTAAACCTCCTTTTTTAACACCTTACAGGCTTGCGACATTGTGTCGTGAGCGTTAGGTGTGAATGCTATACTAAATGTTTCGGATAGATGCGAAGCATCAAGGAGAAACCCTGCCCATCTCTGCCGGCACCACTGCTGCCGGCAGAGATACAAACCTTTCCAAACCACATCTCTTTTCATAATCGTTTCTCTCCCGTAAAATCACTGGAGGAATGCCGGGCATTCCTCCAGAAAAAAGCCAATTTAAAAATTGGCAACACAGAGCATCCCGTAGGGTATTGCTCCTAACAAACTTTAAACGGATTGGAAGCTCGCCAGGTAGCGTAAGCGGCTCTAGCCAACTCTTGTGAATTACCTGCATTTCATCGCCGTGTGTTTTGCGTTGTGATTAACCGGCACGGTTAATCATCGTTAGCAAATAAATCACGGTGTGAAATAGTGAGTAAGCGAACGGCAAGTTATTCATCTGATTGGCGTAACCCCCGAACTGAGACAAAGAGCGTTCCCCGGTAGGGGAACTGCCGGCATGAATCAATCCTTGCCTCTGTAAAATCTTCTTTGCTCTCTGCGGTCTTTCCAGTTTCTGTATGCTCTAAAGGGTGCAGATGCTTGAGCACCGGCTGAACCCGGAAGATGCTCGATCGATGCACCTGCCAACTGCTGTGCAATTTCTCTAGCCATCAAAACTGCCAAGCCCAAAAAAATTGTAAGAATTGCTATCTCAACACTTTGTGCAAACATATTTGATGACACCTGAGCCTTTGCCGTATCGATCACCTGCCGATAGCTTCCATCCAAAGCGTTCAAAAATACACCGACTATTAAAACGGTCAGGGTATTTGCAATGATCAGTTTCATCCAGTTTGAAAAGATCTCTTTGAACCAGCTGTATAAACTGCTGTAGATCATAATAGGCGAGATCATGATCAGGACTTTAAGCATGAGTGTTGTGCTTGCCATGATCCATACGGTCAATACAGAGAAGACGACAAACCCAGCCATGAGAATAATGGCAGATGTATACCCCTCTATCGGCACCATAGAGCGATCCATGTCTATCATTCTTACCGAAACATCAAAAGTCTTTTTCAGGAGTTCATCCATTCTTGCAAAAAGTGATGTGCTTCCGCTTGCCCAGGAGTTCATCCCGTCTATTGCATCGGATATCAGTTGAATCCATGCAGGATTAAACACGACTGCCACCACAGCCATCTTGAGTGCTGCATCAAAGATGAGACCTTTGAGCGGATCTTCGCTCTTTCCTGCAAGGATCAAATACCCCCGGAACATCACCCAAGCGACGATATATGCGTAGATGATATCTTCAAGTGCATTTACCTGTGGCTGCACCGCTGCGGCTGTAAGATGAGAAACAAGTACATTGATTTTTTCCTCGATCAGTTTGAAAATCATCATTTGCTCCAGTCGGTATACTTGTAGCGTTTGGATTGAAGATCCGCTTTACCAGCATTGTTGCAGTCGGTCATTATCGGATATGTCATACTTGTCATGTATCGGCACTCTTTCAATCGTGCCTCTCTAAGATCCTTGTGATCAAGATAGTATTGAACCGTTTTGAAAGAGGCAGCCTCTTTGACTGTCTCTTTGATCTCTTGCTTTGTATCATTACCGCAGCCGGTGAGTGCCAGTAACAGAGTGACGGCGAGTAGTGTCATGTGTCTCATCAGTTCCCCCAATTTGTGTATTTATGGCGATTGGATCTCATGATCTGCTCGCTTTGTCTACGATCAACCCGCGCTTTGGATCTGTTCTGTGCTTCCATCATTTCAACCTGGGTCTTGATGATCTCCAGCTGTGCCAGCTGCATCTGAATAGCGTTGGCAACATCGGCGGACTGTTTGATATCTTCACTGTGCGCTCTTTTGTCGGAGAGCTGCTGCAAATTCTGCATGATCCGCTTGAGCTTCTGTGTTGTGTGTTGGTAGGTGGCGATCTCCTGCACATTCCGTACCATTTCACTTTTGCAGATCCTCTTTTGATCGTCGTTCATGTAGTCGTAGTTACAATCATCAAAAAGATTGTATTGATCAAACAGCTGCTTTGCATAAGCACCGATCTGAGACCTGGGATGATCTACAATGTCGTTGGTAAGATCCATGAAGTCCAGGGAGTAGTTATCCATAAACTCCATGAGCTGCTGCATCTCCTGTTGGAATGAGATAATATCTCTGATCCCTGTTTTTGCAAGCAGTTCATCACGGTAGTTTTGGATTGTGTGTCTCCAGCGTTCCGCCTGCTTCGCGTACTCCGCTACCGCTTTGGCTGTCTGTGTCGGATCAAAGACGATATCGCCTGCTCCAAATATTGCAAAGGATGAAGTAGTCATTACAGATACCGCAGCGATTGAGATTCCGATTTTTTTGAGTGTGTGTGTCATGTGTTATCCTTTGTGTATATGTTGATGATTCTTTCTGCTTCATTTACCAAACGCTCTTGATTAGCCATAAGATCCTCAATAACATTTTCAAGTACTCTGATTTCGTTTGTTGTTTTGGTACCTCCTTCTAGTTGTTTTAAACGATTTAAGAGCTTTTTAGGCAAATGGCTATCCTCACCTATGCCTAGAAGCTCTATGAGCTTATTTTCGCTAATTCTGAGCCAATACGCAGCAGCTATCGTATTGCCGCCGCACTGCTCTTGGACAAACCGCTCTATACTTTGCATTCTATTTCTCCTTTTGTTTGTATTCATACTGGGCATATATGATCATTCCTGCCCCAATCAGGGTGATCAAAGGCTCTACCGATTCAAATCCCACAATGCTCTCTGCAATCAGCCATGCACCGATAAAAGCCTGTATATAAGACTCAAAATGTTTCATTTTGGCTGGTTCCGTTTGTGAAAGTCATCAAAAAACTCTTCCTCATTGTCATAGTCCCTGATACTTTTTTGGCGGATCTTGACATCTTGCAGTATCTCGATACAAAGTTGATGCTTTGCCGCAAATGCTTCAAGCCGATCACGAAATGTTTTCGTCACAAACCTGTCAGCCAAACACAGATGCCAGCAGCTCAAACTATGATCGAAGATCCAACACCCTTTAAACGCTTTGTTTTGTGGCTTTAGTTTTTTAATCTCTTCTTTGATCCAGTAGGTTTCAGGCTGTTTGCAGCCAAGGTATATGTTGTGCATGATCACCTCCTATGCAGACTTTTGCTTTTGATGAATCCACAGATAAAGATCCTTTTTGGCATAGCCGTAGTCATCCGTACCGTCATCGAAAAAGAGATGCAGGTGGCTGCCGACATCTACCACACGGTTGATTTGCTTATTTCCCAGTGAATACCCGACTAACTGCGTATAGTCAAACTCCTCTATCTTCTTTTTCGCCTCTTCCTTTTCTTTTTGATCGAGATATTCGGATCTCCAGGTTAAAAAAGCAGATTGGGCATCACTGTTACCTGCACGGATTCTCTTACGCATACTTGCTTTGTATGCCGGTGGATTTTTTGCGGATGAGGAGTAATCATCAAGCCATTTTGAAAAAAGCGGATCGTTTTCTATCTCTGTCTCTGTGTCTATCTCTAACTCTATCTCTTTCTCTGTGTCTGTCTCTATAGGACTTTTTTTGGACAATTTTGGACAATGTCCAATTTCACTGTTTTGTTTACTTTTTTCTCTTTGTTCTCTTTTAATTTGTGCCCATTTGGTTTCGCTTCCTATCATATTTTGAGTTTCCACCATAAACAAAGTGCCATCATCCCATTTCTCCATCAGACCTAAACTGAGAAATAAATCCACACCTACTTTAACCGTGTCAATATTTGTTCCTGTTATACTTGCAAGCATTTTAGGAGAGTAAGGAATAGTGTCTCGAAAGTAAAGCTTTCCTTCCGTTTTTACGCTCTTTAACAAAAGCTTTAAATAAAAGTTTATATAGTCAGCTCCATTATCCATATCTTCTATAATCTTAATTTCATCACGATCATAAAAATCATCTTTTAATTTCAGCCAATAATACCGTTTCTCTTTTGCCATGCCAAACCCCTTAGTTTTCATCTGCGAGGACACGGGCAAGATCCGGCACCGGGAAAAGTACTCGTCTCCGTTCCTTTTTTGCTACCTTTGCAAGATCGCAGCCTCTTTTTAATTGCCGATCCAAAGTTGGGATAGATAACCCCAGCAATGTGCAAACCTCTTTTTTACCGACATAGAGCCTTCCGGGGTACATCTCCATGATCATCTCTTTTGCTTCTTGATATGTCACAATATATCCTTTCTATATTGAAATTATATTTCTAATTGTAATAATATTTTATTTAGACATCACTTAGGTGTCTGATATATTATTTCAAATAAAGCTATCTTTCTATACAATCTGAAATAATATACCAAGGAAGCCACATGTCTTTACAAGGAAAACATTTAGCAAAATTTTTAGGATTTACTATCCAAGGTGCTAACAAATGGAAGAGAGAGAAAGCAGAAAGACCCATTATTTTGTTCCTCGAAAAATACTTCACAGATAAAGATCTGGAAGAATTCCTGACGACCGGCAAGGTAAGCCGTCTGGAGAGCCAAAAGATCGATGATGATTTCAAAAATCTAATCCTCGATGATCATATGCTGCACAATGTCAAATTTAAGCTGATGACCCTATCTGGCGGCACATTCAAAATGTTGGAAATTTTGCAAGATGCATTAAAAGACATTGACCCTAATGACGATGAGTTTACGCTGGAGAACGCCAAACAACGCCTGATAGACCGGATTTATGCTGTAGAGAAAAACAGCATGTTTAAAACAAAAGCCAAAAAAGAGGGTGTTGCCAAATGGATAAAGGATTATTTATCCAAAGCTGAAGTCTATGCTATGGTAAAATATCCACAAACAATCATTAAATTAACTTCACACAAGGAAAAAGAATGAAAATCAAAACAATCCTAACTGCTGCTGCACTCACCATCATCTCTGCCAATGCCGGCTTTTTCGATCATGACAAAGCATATTATGACAAACACCCCGAAGAGGCTCAATCCAAATTCAAACTATGCGAAAAGGGTATAGTCACCGCACTAAAAAGCGGGGATATGGCTTTGGCAGAGAAATACGACAAAGATCCCGAATGTAAAGCCGCACGGATCTCCTACAAAGAACACCGCTCCAAGATCCGTAAAGCCAAGTATGAAGCGGAACGTAAAAAAAGAGAAGAAGAAAGAGCCAAAAAACAGGCTGCATTTGATCAGGTACACAAAGAATATCTTACCAAACTTCAGCCTCTAAAGTATGATGCTTTCATGGCTGCCAGAAAGGAAGCTTGCGGCGATAGACTGATGTTCTTTAGTGATGATCTATCCGTCCAAGCTGCCAAATGCAAAGCCTGGAATGAACTCAAAAAAGAGAAAGAGAATGCTGCCATTGATGATATTATCAAACAGCATCCAGGAGATCAACTGATTGCCTACGAAAAAAAGAGCTGCACAAACTATTCAAATCCAAACTGCCGCATTGCCCAAATCGCATTAGACAAAGCTGTCAACGAGCAAAAACAAAGATACCTTTCTGATATTGCTTCACTCAAAAAGGATTTCAACGAGTGTCAAAAAAAGTTTGCGCCGCTTTACCTTCACAATAAATTCAATGAAGCAGCCAAAATCGAAAACACATTCAAGTGTAAAACTGCCAAAGAAGCAGCCATGCAAAAGTTTCATACATTCTCTTTGCTGCATCCGATCAAGTAGTTTTCTATTTATGATATAATGATACATTCTAAAACACACAAAAGAGGATACTATGGTTCAAAAGATGGAGCTTGATATCGAAACTATTTTTGAAGAGCTGCACACTATTGAAATGGATGACAATACCAAAGAACTATTGCAAAATGGTGTGCCTGCCTATATCAAAGAGCCGGGGATGGCAAACGGTTTTATGATCAAACTCTATCCCAACGGAACCAAAGAGACAGTACATATAGACGCATCTTTTAACGAAACGGTTGTAAACCTCTAAGCTATGGCACAAAAACTTTTCATCCTTGCCGGTCCAAACGGATCGGGCAAATCTACTCTCTACAGAAAACTCATAGGAAAATACAAAGCTCTCAAAAAACTCCCCTTTGTAAATCCTGACGATATCGCCAAAGAGATCTTCGGAGATTTTTTACCCGACGGCTCCAAAGAGAGCAATCAAAAGATGCTACATGCAGGGAAAGAAGCGATAAAAAGGCGCAAACAGTTTTTAGAAGACGGCATAAGCTTTGGTGTGGAAACCACTTTTTCCGGCAATAGCGAAAAACAGCTCATAAATGATGCCATTGCAAAAGGCTATGATCTTTACATTGTCTATGTTGCGCTTAGCGATCCTTTGCTCAATGTGCAAAGAGTGCGTGCGAGAGTGCAAAACAAAGGTCACTTCGTTGATCCTGCTATTATTGTAAGACGCTATCACAAAAGTATTCAGCAAATTGCCGAAGTTGCAGCACAAACAAAAGCTCTCTATCTGTTTGACAATTCACAAACACACTATAAGCGTATTGCATCACTTCGAAGATCCGGCGCAAGAGGAGAGCAAAATATCATACTCAACACTCCCTTACCTGAATGGTCAAAAGAGATTATTTCCAACATCATTCAATCCCACTAATGGGAATTGAACCCGGTTCCCAAATCCATGTGGTACACGAATCGGTACACGCTAAGAGGCTAATAACCACAAAGCACGCTATATCGATATAGTTCGGTAGCCGTCACCTCCACCAATACCTCATCTAAACAAATCCACACAAACCCATAAAAAGCCCTAAAATACGAGCTTTAAGGCACATTTCTAATACATACTGATATAATCGGATATACACAAATCTACATTTTTTAGGGGCTACATTGGGGGCTTTTGCAAAAATAAGCCCCCAACCCTCTTTTGGAAAGCCCCTAAAATTTTAAAGGGTATTGCATGGCACGGAGAACAGCACCTTTAACCGCCACAGAGATCAAGGCGGCAAAGCCCAAAGAGAGAGCCTACAAGCTTTTTGACGGCGGCGGGCTTTATCTGCTGGTAGCCAAAAGCGGCGGTAAGCTTTGGTACCTAAAATACCGCTTCAACGGCAAAGAGAAAAAAATCGCTTTGGGGGCTTACCCGACAGTATCGCTTAGTGACGCACGGAAAAAGCGGGAAGAGTTTAAAAAGATGATCGCCGAGGGGATAGACCCCTCCGAAGAGAGGAAAGCCCAAAAAGAGCAGATCAAGATAGAAGAGGTCAAGAAAACCAATACCTTTTACACCATAAGCCAAAAGTGGCTTGAGAGCTACAAAGACCAGGTATCAGAGAATTATCATACCCGACTGGGCAGAGCCTTGAAAAACTATATTTACCCCACTATCAAAGAGAAGCCTATCGATGAGGTGACCCGGCTGGAGATCATAGCCATACTGGAAGAGCTTAAAGCAAAAGGGCTACATGAGACCGCACGGCGTACCGTTACGCTGCTAAACAAAGTCTTTAAGTATGCGGTAACCCACGAATACACCCCGCATAACATCATAGCCGACATTGAGACCAAAGAGATCATAGGCAAAAAGGTAAAACGCCACTACCCTACCCTTACCAAGCCCAAAGAGATCAAGGGGCTGTTACTTGCCATAGATGACTATACCGGCGACTACTTCACCAAGATGGCGTTAAAGATGCTGCCCTATGTGTTTGTCCGTAGCTACAACATCCGGCACATGGAATGGGAAGAGATAGACTTCAAAGCCAAAGAGTGGCAGATCCCCGCTGCAAAGATGAAAACCAAAGAGCCGTTTACCCTCCCGTTACCTCATCAGGTCATTACACTGCTAAAAGAGGTCAGAGAGAACAGCCTAAGCACTAAATATGTGTTTCCCAGCTTCAGAAGCGATGGCAAACCGTTAAGCGATAACACCCTCATATCTGCCCTGCGACGGATGGGCTATACAAAAGAGGACTTTGTGCCGCACAGCTTTAGAGCGATGTTCAGCACCATAGCCCACGAATACGCCAACCGCAAAGACGGACACGACAAATCCGAAAAGGTCATAGAGGCGTGTTTGGCACACAAAGAGCGCAACAAGATCAAGGAAGCCTACAACCGGGCAGAATACAAAGAGCCGATGCGGGAGCTTGTGCAGTGGTATGCGGATTGGCTGGATGGGGTGAAGAATGGATAATGATGCTTTGCCAAAATGGGTGACAAATGGAAAAAAATTATCTCACTGGAAATTAGTACAACAGCTTAAACTTTTTTACTTTAGACAAAGCGTCAAAAAAGGGAAATACATTTATAGACAAAAGATAGAAGAGTATAAAAAAGATATGGTATCAATCTACAAAGAAATACTAACTAAGCAATTATCTAATACCCAAATGGATTATCTTGCATCACTCGAAAATCCTAAAAAAACGCCCATTCAAATTATAAGTGCAATTCACCTCTAAATTAAGCAGCTACTTCTTTAGCGAATTCTTCGAAAAACACCTCATAAGGTGTCCTGAATCCAAGTACTTTTCGTGGTCTGTGATTTA
>JALWTA010000039.1 GCA_027082955.1 Sulfurovum sp.
TGTGATTCTTGTTAGAAAAAATTTAAATCCAACACATTTTCCTTGTTGTTTCGAGGATTTTTTGTGTCAAGTGACGGGTTTCTCCTGAAAATGTGTCGGTTGGAAATCTCTATTTCGAGATTTGGGGTACGAAATTGGAAGTTCTTTTTTGTTATTATATCGTACTATGAATCATGATGCAGAGGGGATAGTTTGACAGCGATAAAAGAAGGTGCACTGTTTATTGCAGACTCCCATTACCCCCATCACGGCGATGCCTTTTTAAGACTCTTACAAAAGCTTGAGCGTGGCGAAGTACAGACGCCTCAGCTCTTTTTGATGGGCGATAACTTTGATTTGCTCTTTGGGTACAATGACTACATTCAAACTTTCTCCCATGAAGCCATCGCGCTTCTTCAAAGACTCTCCGAAAAGATGGAGATTCATTATTTTGAAGGCAACCACGACTTCTGTCTGTCGCCGATTTTCCCGAACATTCATGTCTACAGCAGACAGATGCAGCCGGTCCATTTTCGGATGCAGGGGAGGCGTGTTGGCATCTCACATGGCGACCGTTTTGTGACAGGTGTGGGCTATAACCTCTACAGTACCATACTGCGAAACAAGACGACGCTGCGCATCTTAAAACCATTTGAGAAGTTGATTATCGATCATCGTATGCATAAGCTCTCACAAAAGCAGATCTGCCATAAGTATGTAGGGTTTGAAAAGCGTGTCGAGGCGATATTGGCACACTACGAGGAAGCTGATCTCGTCATTGAAGGGCATTTCCATCAGGCAAGGATCATAGGCAAATATGTTTCTCTCCCTTCACTTGCCTGTCAAAATCAGATCGCACTTGTAAAAAATGGTAAGATTCTCTTTCAGCCATTTGTATGATATACCTTAGCCTCTTTTTTGTCGCTTTTGCTTCTGCCACACTGCTGCCGCTTGGCAGTGAGGCGCTGTTGCTGTACGATGTATCACAGTACGGCAATGCTATGCTCTTTTGGCTGGTTGCAACACTGGGCAATACGCTTGGGGCAGTATTGAACTACTGGCTGGGTTTGAAAGGAGAAGTGTACCTTGAGCGTAAAGGTTACCTTGGCAAAGCAAAGATGCAAAGCGCACATCGCCACTTTGAAAAATGGGGTGGTTGGGTACTGCTGTTAAGCTGGATGCCCGTCATTGGTGATCCTCTGACCTTTGCTGCGGGAGTTTTGAAGTATGATCTCTACCGGTTTCTTATGATTGTTGCTGTGGCAAAAGGGTTGCGTTATGCAGTGATTGTGCTTTTAAGTGCAGGTACATGAGTGGTGGGGAGGAGCTTATTGCTCCTTCCCGTTTCCGTAGTGCTTGAAAAGGTAGTTGACAATGATCTTGCGGTCGCTGTCGCTAATAGGAGCTTTAAAGTGGACGATCATTTTGTTCACTTTTCCTGCCCAGAATTTTTTAGGCTGTCTTCCCTGGTTGAGAATGTAGCCAAAAGAGTGGCACATCAGACAGTTCGCCTGTACGGTATCAAACCCTTTACCCATTTTGATAGGGAAAGGGATGTAGGGTACTTCTATCTTCTCTTTAACCTGTGCCATCATTGGTGTAGCGGCAACCAGCGCTGTTAAAACTATTTTCTTCATCAATTTCATCTTCTTTATCCTTATACGACTTTTACTGTAACGACATCGATACCGTTGTATTTGTATCCGCCATGGTTCCATTTGATATCTTTGGCAAGCGGCTGCTCTTCACCAAGCTTGTTGATCGCTTTTGCCATGATCTTCATTTCACCCAGTTTTTTAGGCTTGAATCCGTAACGGAAGGTTCTGTAGGCATAGCGTCCGAGTTTACCGCTATCAAGGATTGCTTTGTCCCATGTTTTCCCGCCGTCAAGAGAGATCTGTACCTCTTTGATACCTGCACCGCCGTCCCATGCAACACCACGTACCACTGTTTGTGATTTGAGTGTCAATTTAGCACCGTCATTTGGATATCCGATAATAGATTTAACGTTCATCCACCAGATTGGCTTTGTTTTCTTGGCATGTTTTTCCGGTGTTTCACACTCGCATTCATTGTCCGGAATGACATAGGCTTTGTCCATGAAGAAAAGGTTTTGGTATTTGTCAGTTACGGTAATATCTGTGATCATTTTGATCCAGCTGTCAGAATATACTCCCGGTACAACAAGTCTAACAGGGAATCCGTTCAAATACGGAAGGTCTTCTCCGTTCATCTGGTAGGCAATAATGACGTGGTCATCAAGGTCATCAAGGTGCAGTTCACGGATGAAATTTGGCGTTTTGTAGTAGGCAGCTCTTTCGCTTCCCTGTACTGCAAGCCATTGTGCTCCTTTTTTAAGTCCCGCTTTTTCAAGTACATCACGCAGGCGTACCCCTTTCCAGAGTGCACATCCCATTGCACCGCTTCCCCACTGAATACCGCCTGGGGTAGGTGTGAAAGCAGAACGGCTGTTACCGCCACACTGCATGACCGCAGCAACTTCTACCTGCTCAAAATCTTCTTTAAGTTCTTTGAGCGATATTTTGAGCTGCTGCTTTACCAGCCCTTTGATATTGATAGTGAATTTGTCCGGATCAATGTATGTTGGAATATCCGGCATATGCCAGCGGACAAAGAACTGATCATTGGGTGTCAGTGCAGAGGTAAATACCTCACGCGGTGCCTCAAGCAGAGGCGGTCTGTCAGAATAGGTGATCATTGGACGCTTTTCAGGAAAAGCGATGTCGGCGACCTTTCTGTTGTCTATTGGCTGGTGAGTGGTTCCAGCATCCAGTGACGATGTCCCCAAAGCTGCTGCACCGGCAGTGACAGCAGCCTTTTTAAAGAAGTCTCTTCGTTCCATACATATAACCTTTAGGTAGATGATTAATATAATTTTACTCAATGTAAACTATACAGTGAGATTATGGTGTTTCTATGCTTAATCAGGACTGAAAAAAGGGATTTTTGGAAGATAAAGCAAGATTTTTGTGCAAAGATTATTAATAAATAATATTGAAGCCTTTTTAAAAACACTTAAATTTATTTTATATATAAAAAAAATGAATTGACGGTGTTTTTACTCTTTTTGTACGACGATTGCCTGTTTCCTCATTCGGTATATCTCATGAGATTCGTTCCAGAACTCTTTGTAGGCAAGTAGTGTAAAATCGGTGTCAAAGAGGCTTTTTAGCTCTTCTGGTGCAAGGAGGAAATCGGGATTGGTCTCTTTCTTTTCATTTTCAGGATGCTGCATATATGTTTCGACAATAAAGAGCGCGTTTTTTTTGAGCGTTTCAGATGTTCTTCGTATCAAAGCTCTGTCAAGATAGTTGGTCATGACGATCAGGTCGTATGCCTCTTTGTGTGGTGTGAAAGTATCCAGATCGGATTGGGTCAATGTAATATCATATTCTTGTGTCTTCATGCGAAGGTGAGAAAGGGCAACGGATGATATATCTACCGCATCGACATGGAAGCCTTGCTTGGCAAGAAAGAGGGTATGGCGTCCTGAACCGCAGGCAAGGTCAAGTGCCTTTTTCCCAGGGGCACGGTCACAATATTTTACAAGCATAGAGCTTGGGGGTCGGGTTGAGAGAAGTTCCGGTTTCTGCTGATATTTTGTATCCCACTTTTCTTTGTCTTTAATACTCATTGGTCACCTCTTGCAGTGTGGTTCTTATCTTTTTGCAGAATGTTTCAAATGACGGCAGGTTCAATTGGCTTTTTCGTTGCTCGCTGCCCCACATCGGTTCAGGGAAATGGCTGTCATTCCGGAAGCGTGCCATAATATGCCAGTGTACATGGGGCACATAATTCCCAAATGAAGCAATATTTATCTTGTCCGGATGATAGTAGGCGATCATCTCTTTTTCAATGATGTCAAGTGTATCATATATCTCAAATTTGATGGCAGCAGGTACCTCACTCATCTCGCGGTAAGGGAGTTGAGTAAAGACCTTTAGCCAAGGTATATCAGCTGTTTCCGTCTCTATGCGTAAATGTTCGTTCTCAAAAATTGTAGACATTATCGTATCCTTTTGTGGCAGCTTTTTCCCAGTTTATAGATAGCTGAGGGAGATCCTGCTGTATTGAGCGGTGAAACAACAACATCAGCAGCGTCTTTGGCAAAGGCTTCATCATAGCTGCTACCGCTGCGATTGGCAGAGGTGGTGTAGGCATATCCAAGCCGATCAAGCAGCAAGAGGTGATGACGGGAGCGTACTACCCTGTATGAATGACCGTTAGGCATCACAAAGGTTGTCCTTCGTGCTCTACGTACCCTGTTTTTATGTATTGACGGTACTCTTGTAAATGTTTGGAGCTTGGCAAGTGAGGGGAGTGCCATAATGTAGTATTTGCTCGGCGGACGTTGTTTTATTTCGGTCAGTCTATGCGCGTTTTGTGAGACGAACCCTATGGCGGTATCGGTTTTGGTCAGAAATACTTTCTCTTTAAGCATAGGGTATTGTACTGCATTTCCTGTTGAAAGTAGGCTTTTGCAGGAAGAAAGCAAGAGGGATCAGGAGAATTTTTTCTTCCAGTAACGTATCCATACCTCTCTCAGCCGGCTTCTTGGAATAGAACTGAGTGCCTTAGGCAGGTTATGTCTGAGATTGCGCTCAAGTCTTTTGGTAAGTTTTTTCTTTTTCATAATTGCATGAAATCCGCCTGCACCTTGCTGATGGGATCCATAAATGGAGAATGCGCTGATCTTGATACCGCTTCGTTTTAGGCTGATAATATTGTCTTTGAGTATGGCATGGAAAATCCTGTCCTGATTTTTAGGTCGTTTCCATTGGCTGTAAGGGATGTGAAGCTTTTTTGCATAGGCTCTTGCGGTCTTAGGCATGATCTGGTAGCGTCCATAAGCACCACTTTTTTTATTGTATGCAGTATAACTGCCTGTTGTGGTCTCAATATGAATAACCTTATGGATAATATGTTGTATCTGCTGTTTGCTCAAGCCCGCCACAGCTGCGAGTGATGTTTGTGCGCGAGAGGGTACCGCTGAAAAGAAAATGAGAAAAAAGAAAACGATGATAGAGAAACGTGAGATATAACTGCCAAGAGATGTTGTGCCCTCAGAACGATTTACTGTACTAAACATAAGATCCTTTACGTGAGATGGAATAGGATTCTAGTAATCAAAAGAGAATCCGAAGTGTTGGTGGAATGATAGTAGAATAAAATTAACAAAAAGGTAACATAAACTTAACTTTATCTTATGTTATGCAGATATTTTGGAGATATTGTATGCATGTGCCTTTTGAGGCACAGAACAGATCAGGAGAGATAGTCCTGAAGTGCTTTTGGATCAAGGCAACCATCTTGGGCTTTAAGCTCTGCAATTGCAAGGGCGGTTGCTCTGGCAGCAGCGATGGTGGTGAAGTAGGCGACATTGTTGGCTAGGACGGATTGGCGGATGATTTTTGCATCGTTTTTGCTTGCTTTGTTGTCACTGGTATTGATCGCCAGTGCGATCTCTTCGTTTTTGATCATATCATCGATGTTTGGGCGACCTTCGCTGATCTTGAGTACTTTGGTCGATGGTACGCCTGCAGCTTCGAGTGCCGCGTGTGTACCGGAAGTTGCCACGATCTCAAAGCCAAGATCGACAAACATTTTACCGATTTCACCCGCATTGGGCTTGTCGATCTCTGTTAATGAGAGGAAGAGCTTGCCTTGAAGCGGAATGTTGTTTTTGGAGGCAAACTGTGACTTGGCAAAACTCATGCCGAAGTTCTCGCTGATTCCCATTACTTCTCCGGTTGACTTCATCTCTGGTCCAAGAATGAGGTCGGAGCCTGGGAGTTTGTTGAACGGGAATACTGCCTCTTTGACTGCTACGTGGTTTTTGAGGGTTGGCTCCATGATCTTCTTGTCGAAATTGACCACACCAAAGGTGTCGTAGTACTTCAGAGCCTCTTTGAGGTTGCCTTGTATCATGACACGGGTAGCGACTTTGGCAAGCGGTACCCCTGTCGCTTTGGAGACAAACGGTACAGTACGTGAGGCTCTAGGATTAACCTCGATCAGGTAGATTTCCCCTCGGTGGATGGCATACTGAATATTTAGCAGTCCTACTACTCCAAGACCCAGCGCGATCTTGGCAGTTTGTGTTTTGACCTCTTCGACAAGTGCTTCTGATATGCTTACCGGCGGCAGAGAACATGCAGAGTCACCGGAGTGAATCCCTGCCTCTTCGATATGCTGCATAACTGAGCCTATGTAGACATCTGTGCCGTCACTGATCGCATCGACATCGAGCTCTATGGCATTGTCGAGAAATTTGTCGATGAGGACAGGTGCTTCATTGGAAACACTGACAGCCTCATCGAGATACTCCCGCAGTTCCGCATCGTTATAGACAGTACGCATTCCGCGTCCGCCAAGGACAAAACTTGGACGGATGAGCACAGGGTATCCGATACGGTTGGCGATCGCCATCGCTTCATCTTTGGCAAAGGCTGTGCCGTTGTCGGGCTGTTTGAGCCCAAGCTCTTTGATGAAGTTGCTAAAGAGCTCTCTGTCCTCGGCAAGATCGATCACCTTGGCGGAAGTACCGCTGATCTTTGCACCGATAGCAGTGAGGTTCTTGGCAAGTTTAAGCGGTGTTTGACCACCAAAATGGACGATGACACCATCTGGGTTTTCACGCTCGATGACGCTTCTGACATGCTCAAAATCAATCGGCTCAAAGTAGAGGATATCAGAGGTGTCGTAGTCGGTAGAGACAGTTTCGGGGTTACAGTTGTACATGATCGACTCAATGCCCATATCTTCAAGGGCAAATGAGGCATGCACACAGCAGTAGTCAAACTCGATACCCTGACCGATACGGTTTGGACCGCCACCGATGACAAGCACCTTTTTCTTCTCTTGTGCCTGCTGCTCAGGTTGTGGAAGAGGTGTGATATTGGTTGTCGAATAAAGATAAGGAGTAAGAGCTTTGAACTCTGCCGCACAGGTATCGACCTCATTGTACTCCAGTGCGATGCCCAGCTTCTCTCTGGCAGTGTAGATATCGTTCTCTGTAAGGCTTAGACCCTCTTTTTTGTTGATTACTTCTGCGATGTAAGCATCACTAAAGCCGTCAGCTTTTACTTCTCTAAGGCGTGTTGCATCGGAGAGTAGGGCAACATCCATCTCTTTTTCACGTGCTACAAGCTCTTCGAGTTGATAGAGGAACCATCGATCGATTTTGCACAGATCGAAGATCGCATCGACACTCATACCGCGTCTAAGGGCTTCATAGACATAGAGCATACGCTCGGCATTGGGACGTCTGATCTCTCTGACAAGGGTTTCACCGTCACATTTGATCTCATTGAAGCCTGTCAGTCCTGTTTCAAGAGAGCAGAGGGCTTTTTGGAAAGACTCTTTGAAGGTTCTTCCAATCGCCATCGCTTCACCGACTGACTTCATGGCAGTAGTGAGGGTAGAGTCTGCCATCGGGAACTTCTCAAAAGTAAAGCGTGGCAGTTTGGTGACGATGTAGTCGATGACCGGTTCAAAAGAGGCAGGGGTACCTGTAATGTCGTTGGTGATCTCATCAAGGGTGAAGCCTACGGCAAGCAAGGTTGCAACTTTGGCGATGGGGTATCCGGTCGCTTTGGAAGCCAATGCAGAAGAACGGCTCACACGCGGGTTCATCTCAATGACGATCATACGTCCTGTTTCGGGGTTGATGGAGAACTGTACGTTCGATCCGCCTGTATCGACACCGACCTCTCTGAGGATGGCAAAAGAGGCATCACGCATACGCTGGTACTCTTTGTCAGTCAGCGTGAGGGCAGGGGCGATGGTGATAGAGTCACCGGTATGCACACCCATCGGATCGAAGTTTTCGATGGAGCAGACGATGATACAGTTGTCCTCACGATCACGGATGACCTCCATTTCGTACTCTTTCCAGCCAAGCAGAGACTCTTCGATGAGGATCTCTGAGATGGGTGAGGCTTCCAGACCGTTTTGGACGATCTCTTTGAACTCATCCATATTATACGCTACACCCGAACCGCCGCCGGCAAGGGTATAAGAGGCACGGATGATCAGCGGGAAACCTATCTTCTTGGCAGCATCGAGCGCCTCGTCCATATTGTAGGCGTACTGGGAGATGGGCAGATCCATACCGATCTTGATCATCGCCTCTTTAAACGCCTGTCTGTCTTCACCTTTTTTGATCGCTTCGGGATTGGCTCCAAGAAACTCCACACCTTCTAGCATCCCTTTTTCATACATGCTCATCGCAACGTTGAGCGCTGTCTGTCCTCCCATAGTAGGCAAAATGGCATCGATATTCTCTTTTTTGATGATCTTGGCGATCACCTCTTCGGAAATTGGCTCGATATAGGTACGATGGGCAAACTCAGGATCGGTCATGATCGTTGCCGGGTTTGAGTTGATGAGTACCACACGGTAGCCAAGCTCTTTGAGTGTCTTGGCAGCTTGTGTGCCGGAGTAGTCAAATTCACAGGCTTGTCCAATGACGATAGGTCCTGATCCGATAAGTAAAACTGTCTTGATGTCTTCGCGTTTTGGCATGGAGAAATACCTTTGGTTTTTAGTTCGATATTATAGTCAAAAGAGACCAAAACCGCCCTTAATACAGGGAGATTAGAAGAGGTCTAGTCCCTGTGGTGCGGGAGGCTTCCTGTGAGGATGCGCTTTCTTGATGTGTTTTGGTTTTGGTGTGTCAGTATGTGGATGTTCCTGTGGTATCTCCGGCTCAATAACCTCTGCCTGTGTCTGGTCGATTTGCTGTGGTATGCTGGAGATAGTTGGACGGCTTATATTGTTTTCCTGTGTCACGTTGGCATCTACGGTTGAAAGATTTGTTTCGTTGTTCTCCAAAACACTCACAGTTGGAGCAGGCATGCAGAGAGGTATGTCAGTTGCATTGGCGTCAAAATCCTGTGTCAGTGTTGCTGCTGCATTGTTCACGAGGAAAAAGACTTTCGGATGAAAAAGGTTGGCATAGGTTTTGATGTATGCAACCTTGTAAGCACTTTGTACATCAACTTTGGTAACGACCCCCACAGGTATATCGGCGAAGAAAATATCATCCAAACCGGATGTAAAGACTTTGTCACCCTGCTTGATATTGTGCCATTTTGGAATGAATTTGATAATCATCGTATTGTTGGGTTTTCCAATAGCAATACCAGGAGCTTTCTCTTCCCCGACAAAGACGGCAAACCTGCACTTGTTATCAGAAGCGAGATAGCCATAGAGCTGACCATTCTGTACTATGGCGATACCTGCGGCGACACTGCCTTGAATAAGGCCGTAGAGATGTCCCTCACTCAAGCCTTTTGGACGGGTCAGTATAATCTGTGAGAAGCTGTTGAGTTTGACATAAGAGATGGTACTGGCAAGCGAAATGTTATGCAATGGATAGCGGCTTAAACGGGGAAGGATATGGTAAATGTCTTTTACCTGTTTGATATAGTGTGTCTGTTCAAGCAGACGTTTTCTCAAGATCCGGTTCTCTTTGCTGAGTTTTTCGATGTTCTCTTTTTGGAAAAGATAGCTGTGCCCTTTGTCTTCTATCTCTTGTGTCAGCGCTTTGTAGTTCTGTTTGATAGGATTGATAATATGCAGCAGTGCATTGGTGATGCGGTCATCGTTACGTGTCAAAAGTACTCCCAGAATGAGCAGGAGTATGATGATGATAACGATTCTAGTCTTCATACGCCATTTGCTGGAGAAGGTCTATCTCATCAAGTGCTTTTCCGGTTCCTTTTGCAACAGCTAAGAGCGGATCTTCAGCGATATAGACAGGCAGTTTCACAATATCGGAAAGATATTTGTCCAGACCTCTGATCAGTGCACCGCCTCCTGTGAGGACTATACCGTTTTCTACAATGTCTCCGGCAAGTTCAGGCGGAGTGTGTTCAAGCACATCTTTGAGGGCATCTGCAATTTGCTCGATGGAATCCTTCATAGCTGCACGAATATGCTCTGAGGTGATCTCAATAGAGGTAAGACTGCCTTCCACCTGATCCCGCCCCCTTACTGTAGTTACCAGCTCTTCATGAAGCGGTATGGCAGTACCGATCTTGATCTTGAGCTCTTCTGCGACTCGGTCACCAATGAGCAGGTTGAAGTTCTTCTTGACATAGTCGACAATCGCCTGATCGATATGGTCACCCGCGACACGGATGGATTTACTCTGCACCAGCCCGCCAAGAGAAGTAACGCCGATCTCCGTAGTACCACCCCCAATATCGACCACAAGGTTTCCGTTAGGGTCTTTGACGGGGATACCGGCACCGATCGCGGCTGCCATCGGCTCTTCAATAAGGTAGACATAGCGTGCACCTGCATTCTCTGCCGAGTCTTTGACAGCACGTCGTTCCACCTGTGTCAGCCCGTAAGGTACACAGATGATGATACGTGGTGAGAAGAAGCCTTTACGTTTGTGTGCCTTTTCAATGAAGTATCGGATCATCATTTCGGTCACTTCAAAATCAGCGATGACACCATCTTTCATAGGACGTATGGCACGGATGTTCCCCGGTGTTTTTCCTACCATGTCTTTGGCTTCCTGACCTACGGCAAGGATACGCTGCTGTCCGTGTTTGTCATACTGAATGGCAACGACGGAAGGTTCGTTGATACTGATGCCCTGTCCTTTGACAAGCACCAGTGTATTGGCAGTACCGAGGTCAATGGCGAGATCGTTTGAAAATATGCCCAGAAATTTTTTGAACATGCTGAGAATCCTTTTGAAGCTTATGCTGATTTTTTATCTTTGATATAGAGCGGCTTTGCACCATGCTCCACGACATCAGGGGTAATGATGACCTCATACCCATCCAGTTCTGGCAGCTCATACATAATGTCAAGCAGTACTTCTTCCATGATTGAACGGAGCCCTCTGGCACCTGTCTTCCTGTCGAGCGCTTTTTGTGCTATCAACGAAAGTGCTTCATCTTCAAAGGTCAGTATGACATTGTCGATCTCGAAGAGTTTTTGGTACTGTTTGACCAGAGAATTTTTCGGTTCGACAAGAATACGTACCATATCTTCTTTGCTGATCTCATTGAGTGTTGCAAGCACATGCAAACGACCGATCAGCTCAGGGATGAGCCCGTAACTGACAAGGTCGTCGGCTTCAACCATTGGCAGCAGGTTCTCCTCCTCTTTTTTGGAACGTTTGGTCTGTCCAAATCCAAGTACATTGGCGCCGAGTCTTCTTTTGAGAATGTCATTGAGACCGTCAAAAGCACCACCGCAGATAAAGAGGATATTGGATGTGTCTATCTGTATAAAGTCCTGATTAGGGTGCTTTCTACCGCCTTTTGGCGGGATGTTGACCACTGATCCCTCAATGAGCTTGAGGAGAGCCTGCTGTACCCCCTCACCAGAGACATCACGTGTGATGGAACGGTTTTCTCCCATGCGGGCGATCTTGTCGATCTCATCGATGAATACGATTCCCTGTTCGGCACGTTTGACATCGCCATCTGCTGCCATGAGCAGTTTGGTAAGGATGTTTTCTACATCTTCACCGACATAGCCTGCCTCAGTGAGGTTGGTTGCATCGGCGATCGCAATAGGCACATTGAGAAACTGTGCAATGGTTTGTGCAAGCAGGGTTTTGCCCGAACCGGTAGGTCCTATGAGCAGAACATTAGATTTGGAGATTTCTGTATCGTTCTCTTCTACAGTGTCTCTAAAAATACGTTTATAGTGGTTGTAAACGGCTACTGAAAGCGTTTTTTTCGCATTTTCCTGCCCAATAACATAGGCATCAAGCATAGCGTTGATCTCTTTTGGCGTGTAGAGTGTATGTGTCTGTGCATCATAGGAAGATTCCTCTTCGTTCTCTTCCTCACCAAAGAGTATCTTGTATGCCGAAACGACACAATTGGAGCAAATATAGGCGTGTTCTCCGGCAATTAACGGATTTTCTTCACTCTCTATCGCAGAACAAAAACTGCAAGCTTTTAATGACATGGTCTATCCTCTAAATGGTTAAAATTGTATTTTATTTATTATACTGTTTTCTGTTAAATGGTATGCCGCGTTTGGATGTTTTAATAAATCTACATAGATTTTTAACGTGTACCGAATCATCATGCTCAAACAGGTTTTGTGCAGTCTCCTGAAGCGGTTTCCCCTGTTCAAAGAGCTCGCGATAGGCACTTTTAAGTGCATTGATGTCGTCTCTCTCGAGTTTTCGTCTGAGTCCAGTAAGATTCAGCCCTCTAAGCACGGCACGGTTTCCTTCTGCAAGACAGTAGGGCGGTATATCCTGTGCAACGGCACTCGCCCCGCCGATCATGGCATAGTCGCCTATGTGTACAAACTGATGTACCGGTGTCAAGCCTCCAATGACCACGTGGTTGCCAAGCTCTACGTGCCCTGCAAGTGTCGCACCGTTGGCAAGGATGCAGTGGTCTCCAAGTATAACATCGTGTCCAAGATGGACATACCCCATCAGCAGGTTATGGTTACCAATTTTTGTTACCATCCCGCCGCCTTTGGTGCCCGGATTGAGCAGAGTAAATTCGCGTATGGTGTTATGGTCACCGATAATGAGTTCACTCTCTTCACCGTCATATTTGAGATCCTGAGGGATCGTACCGACTGCAGCGTGTGGAAAGATACGGTTGTACTTTCCTATGGTCGTTTTCCCTTCAATAACGGCATGGGAAGCTACACTGCTACCTTCGCCAATGGTAACCTTCGGACCGATATAGGCAAAAGGACCGACAGTGATATCGTCGGCAAGTACGGCACCTTTTTCAACGATGGCGGTAGGATGGATATCTGGCATACTTATTTGTCCACGATCATGGCTTTGAGTTCAGCCTGTGCAACTATTTTGCCATCAACATATGCTTTTCCGTCAAGTTGCCAGATAGCACCTTTATTTTTAATGACACTGAGTCTGTATACCAGCTGATCTCCCGGAGTGACAGGTGAACGGAATTTCGCTTTGTCTATGCTCATGAAGTAGACCACTTTGTCCTCAACGGCTTCCTGGGAAGCATCATCCATGCTTTTGAATGCCAGTACACCACCAGCTTGAGCCATCCCTTCGATGATCATAACACCCGGATAGATCGGGTGTCCGGGGAAGTGCCCCTGAAAGACAGGTTCGGAGATGGAGATGTTCTTGTAGCCTTCAATGAACTCGCCTTCTTTCAGTTCGGTAATGCGGTCAACCAGTAAAAACGGGTATCGGTGGGGAAGAATTTTTTGAATATCAACAACATTGTACAACACGTGCAAACCTTTTATAAAATTTGCTCATTTTATCTAACTGTTGGTAAAAAACGGTTGAGAAGAACGATTAGGAATGCGCGGTTTCCTCAATGAGTTTTTCCTGAACATCACTGTAGGTTTCGCTCTGGATGAGCAGTTCTATTTTGTTCTCCGGTATCTCCTCAGTGACAACGACAGCGGAGAGATCAAACGCTGAAAATCCGAGTCTGTTACGAAGGGTAACTTCTTTCTCGAACAGCGGTGGATTGAAAAGGAGTTCGGTGACCGAATCGTAAGCTGTCTGCATCAATCTATTGTAGGTTTCTAGTGTAATGAACTTGACCTCGTCACGGCTCATATGGTACACATCACCTGTAGCGTAGTCTATCTTGCCGCGTGTATATTCGCCTCTGAGTGTAGAGTAGGGCAGTATGTGTGCGGGAACAACCTCTTTACGTACCTTGAGTGTTGCAAACTTCAGCCGCCAGTTGAGAAAACGCTGTTTGACGATGCGGTAAGGGGTGCCTTCTTCTTCCAACTCCCACCGTTTTTCATAGAGAGCAATACGCGCTTCGATGGACTCAGGCTGTACCTGAGCGGAGATGGGGACAAAGAGCTCATCGGCAAGTTTCTGCTGCTGGTCACGCTGCATGGTCAGTCCAAAAAGGCAGCCGCAGTAGTCTTGTCGGTAGAGCTGATCGGCTTTGGCAAGGATATTCTGCTCCTGTGTACCCGAGGCTTTACGGTAGTCTGGTGCGACAAAGGCGATGCCAAACTTCTTGGCGAGTGCATCACCGGCGGTTTTGAGCTGTTTGAGCGACTTTTTAGGAGAGGTCAGCAGGGTGGAAGTAAATGTCTTTTCACCTATTTGGGCAGCTTTTTGTGCACTTACTTCAAAACGTCTGTCAAAACAGACTGCGCAGCGTGCTCCCTTTTCAGGCTCATGCTCTAACCCTCTGACAGCCTCGAGCCAGTTTTCGGTGTCATACTCCCCCTCTATCAGTTCTATACCTAACATCTTGCAGCTGCGTTTGACATCGAGCAGCCGCAGGTAGTACTCTGAGTAGGGGTGGATGTTGGGGTCGTAGAAAAAACCTACCAGTTTCTCATCCGGATAGTCCTTTTGAAGCTTTTGGAGGAAGTAGTGGCTGTCGACGGAGCAGCAGATATGCACTAACATCTTCTCTCCTTTGGAGAGAAAGTGAAGAGTGAAGAGTGAAGAGTGAAGAGTGTCGGTATGCGTTGCATTGCAACGCTTTTATGTGAAAGAGGCTTTTTGAAGAAAAGCAAACTTTCATTCCTCATTCCTAATTCCTCATTCCTCATTCTTCTGTTCCTCATTTTTAATTAAACAAAAGCTTTTCGTTAGAAAAGCATACCACAACTCTTCACTCTTCACTATTATCTCTTCACTAAAATGTTCGCCACATTCTCACTGCTTCCATGCCCCAGATATGCCCTGAGCTCTGCAGCTTTGTCAGCGAACTTTTTTCGGTCGGTATTGTAGTATTCTGCAAGCAGATTGTCAACCGTTACATTTTCCTGAAGCAGTTCGTTGTGAAGTGTCGTTCCGTTGTGGTGGGTGAGGATGATGTTTGCCAGCCCAACCTGTTTGATGCCAAAAAGCTTGGTGCCTATGAAATAGTCGAGCTTTTTTGCAATGTAGGCAAGTGTGAAGGGAGTGCCTATGAGTGCGGCTTCAAGTGTGGCGGTGCCTGAACAGATAAAGGCGAACTCTGCACGTTCAAGTGCCTGCTGAGTATTGCGGACAATTTCGAAGTTGTGGTTTCCGATGTAGAGCTTTGCGATCTGCTGGCGGCTAAAATGCGGTGGGATGACAAGCAGCGGTCGGATGTCTGGCATCTGTTTGCGTACCTCTAGGAAAACAGGCATGAGACGCTCTATCTCACTTTTCCTGCTTCCGGGAAGAAAGGCAACACACCCTTTATTCTCTTCAGGTCTGCAGGTTGCGTCTATCTCGTCAAGCAGCGGATGACCCACGTATTCCGCTTTGCCGCTTGGATAGTACGCTGTTTCAAAGGGCAGAATGCCCAGCAGTCTGTCGCAGTAGCGCTCAAGCTTCTCCACACGTTTGGGGCGGCTTGCCCAGACCTGAGGGAGGATGTAGTAGATGATCTCCTTGTCAGGGTAGGCAGTTTTGAGCTTTTTTGCCAGAGGAAGATTGAAGCCTGAACCGTCCATGAGAAGCACTTTGTCGGCATTTTTGGCAAGGGCTACCATCTCATCGGCAACCTTGAAGAACCAGGGCAGTTTTTTCACCGCATCGACCACCCCCATGATCGCCATATCGCTGATGTCATACAGCGGCGTACCCGCATCAATGCGTTTGTCGAAAATGCCTGTTAGTGTGACATTTTCGGTATGTTTGAGTACCTCGCGAAGATGCAGGTTCGAAGAGGGTTCCAGTGCGGATACAAGCAATCTCATAGTGCTTCCTTAAGCAAGATTTTTTGAGAGTATACACCAAAATTTGACAATTACAAAGTTTAGTGATATAATGAAATAAAGTTTAGTCGATGACTATAAAGGTGTAACCATGACATATCATCCAAGATTTGAATATTATACCCCCAAAGGGAACGGGAAGATCGTTTGTAACCTCTGCCGGCACAGCTGTCAGCTCAAAGAGGGACAGGTGGGCATCTGCGTGGTGAACCAGAATGTAGAAGGCAGACTCAAGACACTGGTTTACGGGCATCCCATTGCCGTACATGTAGACCCGGTCGAGAAGAAACCGCTTTACCATCTGCTGCCCAACTCGAAAGTGCTTTCGTTTGGGACAGTAGGGTGCAACTTCAAGTGTCCCTTCTGTCAGAACTGGGACATCTCACAGAGCAAAGAGGTTAATGAGAACATAGAGGTCTCACCCGAGCAGATGGTACAGCTTGCCATCGAGCATGGCGCAAAGTCCATCGCCTATACCTACAACGAACCGACCATCTTCTACCCCTATGCCAAAGATATTGGGCTGATCGCTAAAGCCAGAGGCATCAAGAACATCTTTGTCAGCAACGGCTTTGAGAGCAAGGAGATGATTGACGATATGGCAACATGGGTCGATGCAGCCAACATTGACTTGAAAAGCTGGGATGACAAGTACTACAAAAAGGTACTCAAAGGCGGGCTTGAAGAGGTAAAAGATACCCTCAGACGCCTTGTGAAGAACGGTGTATGGGTAGAGGTGACCACGCTGCTTATCGAGGGTGAAAATGACAGTGACAAAGATATTGAAGAGATGTCATCGTTTATTGCCAATGACCTTGGTGTGCATGTGCCATGGCATCTGAGTGCGTTTTACCCCAACTACAAAATGCAAGATCATCAGGCAACATCACTGGCAACGCTAAAACGGGCAGAGGCTATCGGAAGAAAGGCGGGTTTGAAATATATCTACCTTGGCAATGTAGGACAGGATTCACCGACACGCTGCCACCATTGTGACACCATTCTTATCGCCCGCAACGGGTACGGTCAGATAGAAAACCGTGTTCAAGAAGACGGTTGCTGTCCGGTATGCAGCAGCATTATAGAAGGAGTATGGAGATGAGTGCAAGAGAGACAGCCGTTGCAGGACAGTTCTATCCGGCAACTGCAAATGAGATAGAGAAGATGATAGAACACTACAACACTATTTTGGATGCACATGCCGACACAGATGCGCTGTTTTCGCTCAAAAGCCGTGCGGTGATCGTGCCGCATGCGGGGTATGTCTACAGCGGCTTTACCGCCAATGTCGCCCTGCGTCTGCTTGGGATGCAGGATGTGCGGCGTGTAGTGGTCATTGGTCCCAGCCACCGTGTCTATCTGGAGGGGGTTTCGGTAGCGGAGTATGACAGCTACGAGACACCCTTTGGTGCATTGCGGGTGGACAAAGCCCTTGTTGCAGAGCTTAAAGCGATGTATGGGGTGCATTTCTATCCGGAGGCACACCATGAGCACAGTACTGAGGTACAGATGCCTTTGGTGAAGTACTATATGCCTGATGTGAGTGTGGTAGAGCTTGTTTACGGGGATGCATCGCCTGCAAAGATCGCCGAAATGATCGATTATCTGCTAGAAGATCCGCATACGGCAGTGGTCATCAGTACCGACCTGAGCCACTATTATGACATCGAGAAAGCTAAACGGCTTGACAGCATTTGTCTGGATGCTGTGATGAAGCTTGATGTGTCCGAACTCCATCAAGGGTGTGAAGCGTGCGGGAAGATCGGTGTGGAGGCGATGCTGATCGCTGCGCGGCACAAAGGGCTCAAACCACACATTCTGGACTACCGAACCAGTGCGGATGCCAGTGGTGACAAATCGCAGGTGGTCGGCTATACCAGTGTTGCATTTACCAAGGAGGAAGACAATGGATAAAAAAGAGGTATTACTGAAACTGGCACGCGCTGCCATTGCCGAGTCGTTCGGTATCGATTATGGGGTCGATATGGAGGCGTTGAGGCATGCCAATCCGTGGCTTGAGAAGAAGGGGGCGGCATTTGTCACACTCAACAAGAAAAACAGCGGTGCACTCCGAGGCTGCATCGGCTCCATCGTCGCCCACCGCAAGCTCTATGATGACATCATCAGCAATGCCAAAAGTGCCGCATTTCACGATCCGCGCTTTGTGGCACTGACGCCTGAAGAGTTTAACGACATTACCATAGAGGTCTCACTCCTAACCGACCCAAAACCACTGCCGTACAGCTCTGCGGAAGATCTGAAGTCCAAACTCAGACCCGGCATTGACGGTGTCATTTTGAAAAAGGGGAACTATCAGGCAACCTACCTGCCACAGGTATGGGAACAGTTGCCGACATTTGAGAGCTTCATGGCGCATCTGTGCCAAAAAGCGGGCATGTCATCGGACTGCCTTTCACAGCATCCGGATGTCTATGTCTATCAGGTAGAGGAGTATCACGAGTAGGGTAGTTAGATTTTAATAGACCTGAGCAGTTTTTGGAGTGCTGAGAGGGAGAGAGTGTTGAGTACATCCTTCTTCTCCAGCCATCCCCGTCTTGCCTGCCATATACCGTAGCACATGAGGTCGAGATCGTTAAGAGAGTGTGCATCGGTTGAGATGGCGATGCGTACACCCATTTCTTTTGCCATTTTGCAATGTATATCGTTAAGGTCGAGTCTGTCCGGCTGTGCATTGAGTTCGAGGATGCATCCGCGTGCTTTTGCCTGCTGCATTACCGCCTCTATGTCGATGGCGTAGGGTTCGCGCAGTCCTATGAGCCTGCCTGTAGGGTGGGCAAGGATGGTAAAGTACGGATCCTCCATCGCTTTGAGTATACGCTGTGTCTGCTTCTGGCGAGAAAGATTAAACTTGGTATGCACAGAACAGACGGTAAGATCAAGTGCCTCCAAAACCGAGCGCGGCATATCAAGCGAACCATCTTCAAGAATGTCCACCTCGGCAGATTTTAAAATGGTGATCCCCTCTAGTCTTTCGTTGAGTGCATCGATCTCTTCAAGCTGCGCTCTAACCCGCTTCTCATCCATGCCGTGTGCGACTTTGAGGTGTTCGGTGTGGTCGGTGATGGCGATATACTCATAGCCAAGTGCCTTTGCCTGTAGTACCATCTCCTTGATAGATGCCAAACCGTCACTGTAGGTAGTGTGCAGGTGCAGATCACCTTTAATGTCTGATTGCAATATAAGCTTTGGTAGAGCATGCTTCTGTGCCAAAGCGATCTCTCCTCGGTTTTCCCGCATCTCCGGCTCAATGTACTGCATGCCGAAGGCATTGTAGATATCTTGCTCCTTCTCACCGCCAATGCGTTTTTCGCCCTGCCAAATGCCGTATTCGTTGATCTTCATCTTCTTTTCTACCGCCATTTTTCGCAGGGTAATGTTGTGTGCTTTGGAGCCGGTGAAGTGGTGCAGCGTGGCACCAAAACTCTCAACGGGTACTACACGCAGATCAACACTCATGCCGTTTTCAAGCACGATTGTAGAGCGGGTGGTGCCTTTCATTACGATCTTTTGGATCTTTGGCAGGTTGAGAAAGTAGACCATCGTATCACTCTGGGCTTCGCAGGCTGCGACCAGATCGATGTCGTGTACGGTCTCTTTTCTGCGCCGCAGACTGCCTGCGATCTCCACATGTAGGGCACCTCTGGTCTTTTTGAGGATTTTGACGATCCACTCTGCTACGGGGAGTGCTTCGGAGAGTTTGAAGCGGTGCGCTTCATAGCGTCTGGTTTGAATACCGTTTTCGATTTTGGCAATGAGTTTTTTCCCAAATCCGGGAACCTTTTCGAGTTTTCCTTCATGGAGTGCTTTTTCAAGGTCATCGAGCGAATTGATGTGCAGCAGTTCATGCAGCAGCCTTACACGACCGGGTCCAAGACCCGGGATCTTCAGCAGTGCCTCAATCTGTGGCGGGTGGGTTTGTTTGAGCGTTTCAAGGTACGCCAATCTTCCTGTCTGAACCATTTCGTCAATCTTCTTGGCAAGCTCTTTGCCAATGCCTCTGAGCGTGGTCAGATCAAACCCCTCTTCGACAAGATCAGCCATCTGGCGAGGATAGCCCAATACAGTACGAGCGGCATTCCTGTAGGCGCGAACCCTGAAAGGGTTTTCACCGTCAATGTCAAGCAGATCGGCGATCTCGTTGAATATCTCGGCGATCTTCCGGTTGGTAACTTTTGGCAAGTACACTCCTTTATTTAGCATATATTATTGTACCATTTTGCTGAAAAAATTAATGTTGATATTAAATATAGATTAAGTAGATTTTAGATAAATTTCTTTTCTGAATAACTATATATTATACTATGTTATTCAAAAATAATTGTAAGGAAGAAGAAATGGCAACACTTTTCTCGGATGAGTGGATCAACAAGTTGAAAGATGCATGGAATGATGAACCTGAAGTGAAAGACAAACTGGCTGAGATTGATTTCAATTCAGTTATTACATGTGGATTTAAAAATGAGGAAGAGCCAAGATGTGTTTTTATTGTCGAAAAAGGTGAAGCAGTACGTGCGGGACTCTACAATGGAGAAAATCCAGATTGGGATATGCGTGCTGATGTTGATGACTGGATGAAATGGGTACGTAAGCCTTTGGGCATGACAGGTATGGGAATCGCTTTCTCAACTGGAAAGTTAAAATTTAAAACGGGAGATTTTAAGTCAATGATCAAAAATCCTTCTATGGCTGGTCCGTTTATTAAAAGTTTTGCTTTGATGACAAACATTGATACTGAGGCATAAGCAATAGGTTATATCAGTAAAAAAGTATTGGACAGGGAAAAAGTGTTGATATCCTTTAATGGTATCTGCTTTCCTGTCGATTATAAAATATTGTGGGGTGTTGTGTCATATTTAAAAGCACATAACATTCTCTAAGAGATCAATTTAGCATGACGGATAATTCATGCAGCATGGGATGCGTTGTTGTAGCGGTGCCAGACCTCCCAGATATCATCTGCCATCTGCACATAGGTTGCTTTGTCGCCAACCTCTTCTCTGCCGTACCAGCTCTGAAACTCTTCGTAGACGATATCGGCAAGCTCCTCTTTGGTATGTACCTCTTTGATGCGGGAGAGAATAGTCGCTGCTTCGAGATCATACTCGTCGGTTTCTGCTACTGTACCGACATGCATGGGGTCGTACTTCAGAAGGATGGCACTGATATCAAGATGAAGTGCTCTGTTTTTCTTTTTCATGATGATTGCCTCCTTTTGTTTGAAATATTGAAAAATATAGTATAAAAAATGAAGGTTTATGGATGGTTAACAAATTGGATGAGGATGGATGAGGAGATTGCCCAAGTATTACTGTAGGGTGTTGTCCCCTGACAACACCGACTACGAAGCGCTACTCCAGATCGAAGGCCGCTTCACTTGCCCAGTCACTGATGGCTTTTTTGTCAGCATCGGTGAGTTTGGCATCTTTGTGGATCAGCAGGTAGCTTGGAAGCGGCATTTTGCTTTTGATCGCTTTTGGGATCTTTTCAAGGAATTTTGCCTTTTTCTCATCGCTATAGCTGTTCCAAGTAGAGAAGTTCATATGCTCTCTTCCCTCTTTGACATGCATTTTGGTAAAGAACGATACCGGCGCTACAGAACTGTACCACGGGAAGTTGGTGTGGTTGGAGTGACAGTCGTAACAGGAGCGCTTGAGTATCGCTTCTACCTCTTTTGGTGCCTGGAGGGCATCACCCTCTTTGTCCGGCACATCCGCTGGGACGTTATAGGGAACAAACTGCATCCCTATAAAAACAATGATAACAAATAGTAATAGCTTTTTCATAACGTGAACTATAATGCATATTTTCTTAAAGCATGCTGGGGAAATGGCTTAGATGGTCAAATAGCCGGTCACCAAAAATGCCAGTGCCGCCAGTACCCCGCCAAGGAGTGCATAGGGCAGCTGTGTACGTACATGCGCTACATGGTCGCAGCCTGCTGCCATGGAGGAGATGATGGTGGTGTCACTAATGGGTGAAGCGTGATCGCCAAATATCCCGCCGCTAATGACTGCGGCGATGACCAGCGGGATGTCAAGATGCATACTCGCTGCCAGTGCCAGTGCAATAGGCATCATAATGCTAAATGTACCCCAGCTTGTACCGGTAGAAAATGCCGTAGCAGAAGCGACAAGGAAGATCAGCATCGGTATGAGTATGGGTGAGATGCTGCCTGTAAGCAGATGTGCAAGGTACTTGGCAGTGCCAAGATCGCCGATGACTTTGCCGATGAAGATGGCAAAGAAGAGGATGGCAGCCACAGGCAGCATCTCGCCCATTCCCTTAAAAAACCCGTCGAAATAGGCACGGTGGGAGAGCCTGCCGCTGATGACATAGTAAAGATACATCACCATCAAGGTTACGATTGTGGCGTAGTAGACCGAAGTTGAGCCAGAGCCTTTGAAGATGTCGCCTTTACCTGTGATGTAAAGCCCCGCCGGTACGGCAAGCACCATTACCAGTATGGGAAGAAGCATTGGCATAAGGGCAGGTTTGGTGTGGCTGTTGACCTTGCTTGGATGATAGTCGCAGGGCAGTGCCTCTTTCATGGGACCAATCTCCCACTTTTTATAGATGACAATCAGCACGATCAGCAGTGTAAAGAGCCCATAGAAGTTGTAGGGAATAGAGGCGATCAGCAGGGCGACACCCTCACCGCTGATCACTTTGCCGTCAATCGCTGAGACAATGAGCCCAAGCAGCAGCGCACCCCATGCATTAAGCGGAATAAGTGAACAGATGGGCGCTGAGGTGGAGTCGCAGATATAAGCAAGCTTTTCACGGCTGACACCGTTGCGGTCACACAACGGTTTGGCGACAGTGCCTGCCACAAGCGATGTGATGGAGGATTCGATAAAAATAAAGACACCAATCGTGTAGGCAAGTATCTGTGCCCCAATGGGAGAGTCGATCTTTTTGGCGTACCTGTCAAGAAAAGCGACAAAACTCTCTACTGCATGGGAGCGTTCAAGCAGCTTGATGACCGCACCGACAAAGAGTGAAAAGAGAATGGTTTTGGTTATCCACCTTTGCGAAAACTGTGTAATGGTGCCGTTAAAGAGCTCGGTAAAAGCAACAAGCGGGTTGTAGCCATGCAGTACCATCAACCCCAAAAAGATACCCCCAAGCAGCGAAACGATGACATCTTTTGTTATAATAGCCAGAATGATTGTCAGCATCGGGATGGCGATGCTGAGGATGCCGTATTCCATGAAGCCTCCAAAAAAAGATTTGTAAGGATTATAACACAATGCGTACTGTTTTAGCGATGATGTTTTTGATGTTTGGGCTTGCTTGTGCCGATACGCTCTCTAAGAGTAAACAGCTGATTGTCGTACAGACCAAGGGATGGAACGACAACAGCGGCACACTGCAACGCTATGAGAAGGATGCCAAAGGGTGGCACAAGGTAGGAGAACGCATAGATGTAAGGCTTGGACGCAACGGACTGGGGTGGGGTATAGGGCTGCACCATACGCCCAAAGATGCCAAATATATTAAAAAAGAGGGTGATGGCAGATCTCCCGCAGGTATCTTCGCACTTAAACAAG
This sequence comes from Sulfurovum sp., assembly GCA_027082955.1. Taxonomy (GTDB): domain Bacteria; phylum Campylobacterota; class Campylobacteria; order Campylobacterales; family Sulfurovaceae; genus Sulfurovum. The sequence goes on from JALWTA010000039.1 coordinate 23,238, forward strand.
CGTTTGGCTATGCGCCTTTTGTGGTGGACTACCCCTACAAAGTTTACAAAGAGACCGACCACTGTGTGGATGATGTGCACTCGAAGTACTATAACAAGATCGTCGATTCTACCAAGATCACACCGGACTATCACAGCATGGAGCATATGAAGTTCCCCAAAAACTACTACAAGTACGGCATCGTGGTCAACCACAACCACATCGATGAAGATGGTGCCCTGCCGGGAGCAGGTTCGTGTATCTTTTTGCACATCAAAGAGATCCCCACTGCGGGCTGTACGGTGATGAAGGAGGAGCAGATCAAAGAGATCATCCGGTGGCTAGAGGAGAAAAAGCAACCGTTGTTGCTGCAAGCGCCCCATGATGTTAGTAAAGCACTTGCAGAGAACTATTTCTCTTTGAGTTTGGAATAGACATTTTTTTCTTCAAATTGAATACGTTCTCCAACTGCTTCGACGATTTCATTGAATTGTTTAAAAAATGCATCATCTAATGGAACTTCAGGTTTGGAGTAATGGCTTAGAAATTCCATTAGTGCAAGTTTCGTTTTTTTGAAGCTTTGCACAAACTCCTTGACCATTCTTTCAGTATTGAAGTCTAAATCTTTGTCATCATGTACCAACTTAAAAAGTTCAATATCTTCATTCATTACATGGTCAACTGTTAGATCATTAAGTTTTTTGAGGTACTTTTTGGCACCCTCATGGTTATTTTTGGCATACTCTGCCATTACTTTATGTGCCAGATCGACAATCTCTGTGTGCTCATCATGCCATTTATTGACCAATTTCTTGTTTTTAGATGCAAAAAAATCGAACATATTTTCTTTCCTCCTCACTGAAATATAATAATTGTAACATATTCTATTATATAAAACAATAAATATTTAAAAAATTATCAATAAAGCTGATAATTCACATAAAACACAATCTTCGTCTTTGTCTTGGGTCTCGGATAGTCTTTGTAGGCGATCTGGATCACGGCGATGGTGTTCTTGTCGAGCGCCTCATAGCCCATGGGTTTGACGAGCCTGAGGTTTGAGATGCTGCCGTCTGGGTGCAGATAGAAAGAGACGACATTGACCCCTTGCTGGTGTGTACGTATGGCAACTTCGGGGTAGCCGTTGATGTAGAGGGTGTTCTGAGTGATGCGGTAGATCTCTGAAAGATGGTTCCGGATGAACTTTTTCTGCGTTTTGGTAAAGGAGTAGAACTCTTTTCCGTAAAGCCTTGAGATCATCCTGTCTGCACCGCTTGATGCACGTCTTGCAGACTGCTGATGCAGTGTTCTGCCCGAATTGAGCAGAGCATTGGCAAGTTTGTCCTTGGAGCGTTTTGGCAGATGGAAATGCTTTGGCAGCGGCTGCTTTATGGCAACATGTTTTTTGGTGCTTCTCTTTTGTTTTTTTACGATCTTCTTTTTGGGCTTTTCTTGTTTCTTTTTCGCCTTTGTTTTTATTTTGGCAATTTTGGTCGTATTGTTCTCCTCTTTGGAGACTTTGGCTACCTCAAATCCTTTTTTCTTCTCTACATGTTTCTTCTGTGCAGTTTTGACCGGTGTTTTTGGGGGTTCAACAGGCTTTGGCACCGGCAGAGGAGGCATTGGTTTTTGGGGCACAGGTTTGGGGAGAGGTTTGGGGGTTGGCTTTGGTTTGCTGACCGGTGTTGGTTTGGGAGTTGGCGGGGTGAACTTGGAGAGGTTCAGTGTGATCTTTTTGGGTTCTTTGGATGACGGCGGCGGGATGAGGTGCATCTTGTCGAACGAGAGAAAAAAGAGCAGAAAAATGAGCAGGTGCAGCAGGAGAGAAACAACAAATCCCGTTACCGTCCGTCGTGTATCTCTCACCTTTTAGTCCCTGTAGTGTATAATCTGCGCAATTATACATAATGAGGATTAATACATGGCATATGATAAAAGTATTGCAGCATTTGAAGAGGCTTACAAAGTCATCCCCGGAGGGGTAGACTCTCCGGTAAGAGCATTCAGCGGTGTGGAGGGAACACCTCCGTTCATCGATCACGGCAAGGGCGGTTATCTGTACGACATTGACGGCAACCGTTACATCGACTATGTGCAGAGCTGGGGACCGCTGATCTTTGGTCACTGTGACAGCGACATAGAAGCAGCGGTCATCGATGCGGTCAAGCGCGGCTTGAGTTTTGGTGCGCCGACGACGGTCGAGACAGAACTTGCCCAGGAGATTGTTGACCTGTTTGAAAGTATCGACAAAGTACGATTCGTCAGCTCCGGTACCGAAGCGGTGATGTCAGCGATCCGTCTGGCACGTGGGTTTACAGGACGTGATGATATTGTCAAATTTACAGGATGTTATCATGGACACAGTGACTCTCTGCTGGTACAGGCAGGAAGCGGTGCCGCGACATTTGGCAACCCAAGCAGCCCGGGAGTTCCGGCAGATCTGACCAAACATACGCTGCTTGCAACCTACAATGACATCGAGAGTGTCAAGCAGTGTTTTGCCGACTCCAAAGAGGGGATCGCGTGTGTGATCATCGAACCGATCGCGGGTAATATGGGGCTTGTTCCTGCGGATGAGAGCTTCTTGCAAGAGCTCAGAGAACTCTGTAATGCCAATGGCACGTTGCTGATCTTCGATGAGGTGATGAGCGGCTTTAGAGCTTCTTTGAAAGGTGCACAGGGGATCACTCAGGTCAAGCCGGACATGGTGACCCTTGGCAAAGTCATTGGTGCGGGGATGCCAGTGGGTGCTTTTGGTGCCAGAGCCGAGATTATGGCGCATCTCTCTCCTGAAGGACCGGTCTATCAGGCAGGAACGCTTAGCGGAAACCCTGTCGCGATGGCAGCGGGACTGACCAGTCTGCGCAAACTCAAGCGCAATCCTTCTGTCTATGTCGATCTTGGCAACAAAGCCAAAAGACTCATGGAGGGCTTCAAAAAAGTGGCAGATGCGGCAAGTGTGCCGATGGTGACCGATGTCCGCGGCAGTATGTTCGGTTTCTTCTTCTCCGACAAGCCGGTGAAAAACTTTGCCGATGCGATGGAAAACGACCAGAAGATGTTCGCCAAGTTCCATAAGGGGATGCTTGACCGCGGCATCTACCTTGCCTGCTCCTCCTTTGAGACAGGCTTCATCTCTACCGCAACAACAGACGAGATGATAGAAGAGAGTATCAAAGCGGCGTACGAAACACTGGCGGAAGTGAGCAAGTAGCAAGTAGCAAGTAGAAGGTAGGGTGCGTAATCACGCACCAAAAGGAGATATGATATGACGCAGTCATCTGAGCCGATAGGTGAAGCTTTAGTGAGAGGAATTTTTAAGAAGCTTTGCTTTATGAAAAGGAGACATGTACAATGAAACAAGAGCCCAAACTCAAAAAGGTAGTCGATGCCGCTGACGGGCTCAGTCTTGGCATCTCTATTGTCGTTGCCATTATCATCGGAGTTGCCATCGGTATCGGGTTGAAAAAGCTTACAGGGCATACATGGACACTCTGGATAGGGGTGTTCATCGGTGTAGGTGCTGCGATCAATAATGTCTATATCGCTTACAAAAAGCAGAAAAGATCCCTCGATGAACTGGCAAAAGACCCGCGTTACAGACCGGGCAGAGAGATCAAAGCAGAAGAAGATGAGGATGATGATGAACGGTACTAACCGGAAGATCGTCAGTGCACTTCTTGTTGCAGACGGTATGCTGCTTGTCGCTTCAGGACTCTTCTTTGATGAAACGGTACTGCTCAATACGCAAATAGGATTCCTTACCTCTGCACTTGTGATGCTGGGTTCCATGAAGAGCTACCGTCGTATGGTTGAAGCAAGGGTGGAAAATGAGATTATCACTACTGACATAGACAAAGATGTCATTGACAGACTCGAAGATCCACACGATCTTTATTCTGAAGAGATCAAAGAGGAGCCGGTGGAAGATATACGCAGTGCGATCAAAGAAGAAAAAGCACGTCTCAAAGCCAACCGACGTTCTCTTTTTGAAGTGCTTAGAGATACCAAAGCGGCACTTTCGCTTTACCGCATCGGTGCCTATATTCTTCTGATCCTTGGGTTTATGTACCTCAATAGACATGGAGTGTTACACCTTCCGCCATATCTTCTCTCTCTTGGGTTACCGCCGTTTTTGATAGCATGGATGATGCTGCGTGACTCTTCTAAGAACGTGTAGATACCCAACAGAGTAGGGGATCAGACATGCTCTTCACACTCTTTTATGATAAGATCGGCACGTTTGATACAGCCATTCTCTTCAAGCTCTTCTATCATCCTTAGTGTTTTTTCGTAAAGTGCTTCATACTCTGCACTAAAATACGCAAATTTTTTCTGCTCTTTTTTAGCATACCAGTAGGCTGCAGCGATGGAGAGTGCGAATAGTCCGTAGATCCACCACTGCCATGCTTTGAGATCAAGCAGAACAATGAAGTATTGCACCGAAAACAGTACAAAGAACTCTACAGAGAAGATGATGACAAGTGTGGCGCTCTGTTCGAAGTCGAGCGTGTACTTCTCTATCTCACGCAGTCTTGCAAGGTTGACATTGACCGACTTTGCATTCTCTTTGCACCTGTCGTCAAGCTTATCGGTGTCGATGTCGCGTATGTGAATATTGCTGATGTTGTACTCGACATTGAGCTGCTTGTAAGCTTCGAGAATCTCAGGATGGGTCTTGAGGATCTCTACAATCTCATCTTCGCTGAGCTTTTTTTTGCCTGCTGCCTGCTGTACATCCTGTAAAATGAGGTCATACAAACCGACATTTTTGATTTCGAGTGCGACACGCTCAAGGTGTATCAATGTTGCTCCTTTGTTACGACCGGGGCGAGCCCCAGGCGCATCGAAACTATTTTGCAAAGGCCGGGTCATCTGCCGGCTCCAACTCTTCGTCTATGCCATAAGAAGGTGTAGGGTCCTTTGCCGGCATAAAGATACCGACAAGTCCTTTGATCCCTACAGACATGACAATGTTGTAGAGGAAGATCGCCCATGCTGCAAGCAGCATCGTACCACAGACAGCTGCGAAAATCATCAGCGGATTGAATTCGCCATGCACATAGAGGTGGCGTCTGAGCATTCCGTCAAGCCCTGCCATTCCCATGAAGGCACCCATACCGATACCACCGATGAGGTGTAGCCAGAAGTGGGCGTTGGAGAGTTTGTGCGAATAGAGCTTGGTGTTGTTGGTGACAATAGGCCAGAGTACATACACCGCTGAGTAGAGTGTCATGTAGAGACCGACAATAATTGCGATGTGCACGTGTGCACCGATGATCCACTGTGTGTTGTGCAGCACACGGTTTAGCCCCATGTCTGCCTGGATGATCCCTGCGGGTACTGCCAGACCGAAGCCTACCAGACCGCCAAGGAGGTATTTGAGTTCCATTGTCATTTTGAGCGGTCTTGCTTTCCAAAGTGTCACGAGTGTAATGAAAAGTGCAAGTCCCTGTGTGAGCAGTTCGAATGCGGTGACCATCTCACCGGAGATCAGTTTCATCATTTCAGGCTGCGGCTGATCAGAAAGCAGGTGGTGAGACCATACCATCCATGAAACCAGAAGTTCAAGCATCAGTGCCGCACGTGCGACGTTTTCCATGAAGAGCTTCTGACCGGTAATGAGTGTAGCAAGCAGGTACCACGAGCCAGCTACATAGATGAGAACCAGACCGTCAGCAACGAGGTCGAGCCCCCACCAGAACCAGTTCTTGTAGAGCAGCGCATCGATGGCGTTCATGTCCCAGTGCAGGCCGCCAAGGTCAGCGATGAGATAGACAAGTACCAATACCCCGGCGCCTAGAATGACGATAGCATCGAGGAAAGTATCGACTGTACCACGGAAGATGGCGACAACAGGCAGTGCCAGTGCCGGTTCTTTGGAGTATGGCTGTTTGCCTCTAAGTTTGTTGAAGAGGTTGAGCATACCGTCAATACCAAAACCGGAGATGAGCAGTTCCTTGGTCGTTTTGTCCTTGTGCACGCCAACTCTTGCAAAAATGGTCGCATAGATATTGTAGATGAAACCAAATGTTCCAAGCATAATGAGTGCCACACCGACGATAAAGACAATGCCGCCCACTTCACTAAACTGCTTGGTATCAACAGGCAACGGCCAGTAGAGCGTATAGAGCGGTGCGTAGTGCCACGCAAATGCCGCAAACCAAGCCATCGCCGTACCGACAGTAATAAGAAGCCATGTCCAGTTGGCAAGTTTGATGCTGTAGAGCGGTTTCTTTGTCAAATACGGCACCAGAAAAGTAAAGGCACCAAATACCAGCTGATAGGTTGATCCGAAAATACCGACGATAGGGTGTGCAGTCATGATTGCAAAGAAGTGCTCAGGATGAAAGAACATCTCCGGAATAGGTGCAACTTCTTTTCCTGTTTCAACCATACGCATGATCATTCCCTCAATGGCAACCAGTCCATAAAACAAAAATGCCATTACAACAGCTCTAAGTGTCACTTTTTGCAGTGCATTGAGACTGTCCGGATTGAAGTTCGTTCCGTTAATCAGGTTCTCTTTCCAACTCATTGTTTCCCTCCTTTGTCGCATCCGACCACTTTCATAAAGTGTTTTACAAGCATTAGATCTTCTCCCTCTTCATTGTATTGTGCCGGACCTGAGTACTCAGTTGATGTCAAATCAAAATCACCATTGTGATTGAACGTCCAGTAGATGTCGTTATTGTGTCCGGGGTCAACCTGCATCTGCAGTACCATCGTACCATCCTGTCTGAAAAGACCAAAGCCGTAGGTCAGGTCATCACTGCTGACATCGAAAGCGATAGTTTGTCCACACTGTACGATAATAGGCGTTTTGGGAAGACGCCATTTGTGATCCCCAACCTCTATTTTGTAACGAGCATCTGGCTTGGTGTTATGTCGAGTAATATCTTGCGATACCCATGGGATGGCATTGTAGGTAAAGATATGGTGTCCTACCCCCATAATGACCAAAAATGCCATATATCCGTAGAAGGGAATCCTTACAATCGATTTGACCTTCTCTTTTCGTCCCAGGTTGTAGCCAAACCACGCTACGATCGAGATGATCATAAAGGCGTAGATGGTATAGACGACCCAGTGAAAAGAGAGCAGTTCAAGTGAGTTTGAAAATGTCATTGTCTCTCCTTAATGGTTTTCCTTTGAAGTGAGCAGATATTTTATGTGTTTAATCATGGAAAATAATTGATTGTGATCAAGTTTGGAATCATTGGATTGTTTAAAATTTATACAGCTTCTTGATAAACCTGTACTTATAATAATGATTTTGATTAAAAATAATACATTCAAGCAGAGAAGCCTTCCATATATAAAGATACGGTACAATAAACCATTGTATTGATAAAGGATTTGTATGATGAGATATCTGCTTGTTTTATTTGGTATTCTCGGGTTTGCAGGGTGTACGGTACAGACACCTCCAAAAGCATGTAAAACAATTGTACCGCCGCCATCCTACACACTCAAGATCATAGACATGCCCATTGATTTTGGAAAAGCACGCATAAAGATGACCAAAGCCTACATAGCAAAGCATTACGGCAAACGGGTCAAAGACATTACAATCACGCCAAAGATCATTGTACTGCACTGGACGGCTGAGGGGGATTTTGATAAGTCGTTCAATCGCCTCAAGCCGCAATATCTTCTAAGTGACCGTAAAGACATCGCCAAAGCCTCACGGCTCAATGTCTCGGCACACTTTTTGGTAGACCGTGACGGCACGATCTACCGTCTGATGCCGGAGACATGGATGGCACGTCACGTCATCGGGCTTAACTACTCTGCGATCGGTGTAGAGAATGTCGGCGGTAAAGACAACAAGATCGATGATCTCACTCCGGCACAAAGAGAAGCCAACAAACGTCTGGTACGTTATCTCAAAGAGAAATATCCGACCATCGAGTATCTCATCGGTCACCATGAGTACCGCCGTATGGAAAAGACGCCGCTATGGCTGGAGAAGGACAAGGGCTACCGTACGATCAAGCATGATCCCGGAGAAAAGTTTATGCGTGAAGTCAGAGATGCAGTCAAAGATCTGGGACTTAAAGCACCGCCGAAACAGTGAAGGGTGAAGAACGAAGAGTGAATAGTTGTGGTATGCTTTTCTGGCGAAAAGCTTTAATTTTGTAGGAGAGAGTGATGGATTATCAGGCGATACTGGAAGAGATATATGAAGAAGTGAAGCCCGAACTGATGCGAGGGAGGGTAGCAGACTACATCCCCGCACTCGCAGAGGTAAAGAAGGGGCAGTTTGCCATGACAGTGACCCTCGAAGACGGCTCTGTTTTTTCTGTGGGAGATGCGACCAAGCCCTTTTCCATCCAGTCCATCTCAAAAGTATTTACCTTTACTCTTGCACTTGAGATCTACTCGACAGAACTCTACCGCAGGGTAGGGGTGGAGCCATCGGGCAACCCGTTTAACTCGCTGGTACAGCTGGAGTATGAAAACGGTATCCCCCGCAATCCTTTCATCAACGCCGGTGCCATTGCCATTACCGATGCGCTGGTGACACACTATAAAGACCAGTACAAAACACTTGAAGTGATCATGAACTTTGTGCGTGATCTCTCTGGCAATCCGTCACTCTCTTTCGATCAGGAGGTCGCCAACTCGGAGATGGCACACGGTGACAGAAACCTCGCACTTGCCAGACTCATGAAGAGTTTTGGAAACTTTGAAAACGATGTTATCGAGACAGTGATGACCTACTTCAAACACTGCTCCATCACCATGAGCACCGAAGAGCTCTCCCGAGCCTTTCTCTACCTTGCATTTGGCGGCAAAGACCCCATCAGCGGCATAGAGTTCATCTCAAATAGAAAAGCCAAACGTATCAATGCGGTGATGCTCACCTGCGGACACTATGATGCCAGCGGAGAGTTCGCCTTTCATGTTGGACTCCCTGCCAAAAGCGGCGTGGGCGGCGGCATCGCAGCAGTGGTACCGGGGAAGATGTCCATCGCCGTCTGGTCACCGGCACTGAACAAGTACGGTAACTCACACGCCGGCACACTGGCACTGGAGAAGTTTACGACCAAGACGGGTGTGTCTATTTTTTAGATATGGAACATTTTTTTCTAACGATATCGAGTAATTTTCCTTTGTTTATTACATTGTTTTCTCTAAAAATCAAGGGAATGTTTCAAGTGTCTGTTAATATTGGGGTTTAAGAGCAATATGCATATAATATTCCTTGAATAAATAGGAATATATAGTAGTATGGATTATTTTAATACTGATTTTTTTGGAAGAGTAGCTTTGCCCTCTTCTTTAACAGAGATACTTGTATTAGTCAAAGAACATGCTGGTGAACGACGAAATGTTCATTTATGGCGTGGGCAAAGTAATATATCCTGGCAAATACATAGTTCTGCCTATAGAAGATTAAAAAGAACACAAAACACTGTTACAGAAAAAAGTATGCAAAGATATGAAGCATATTTATTAAAACATGCAACTCATCAAGGATATCGCTTTGAAGCTGGTAGAGAGTTGTCAGATTTTGAACTATTGGCAAAACTTCAACATCACGGTGCAGCAACAAGGCTCATTGATTGTTCAAGAAATATAATGGCTGCTCTCTGGTTTGCATGTTCTTCTGAACCAGACACACCCGGTTTACTATTTGGTATTCATTCTGATTATTTGGGTGGTAGTGAAAACAAACCTGAAATGCGAAAATATAAAGACATTTTCGATGGGATTGAAGGTCTCAATTACCCTCAAACTTGGCAACCACCGATTGTTTCTAAGAGAATTGCAGCACAAGGTGCACAATTTCTTTATAGCACAGTAAAAGATAATAAAATGGGTAGCTTAGCAATTGATGAATGTCCAGAAAGCTACATTGCAATTGGTATTTCTCCCAGTCTAAAAAAACTTGCACTTGAAGAACTTGCAGGCATTTTTGATATTCGCTACCTCACATTATTCCCTGATATCGATGGATTTGGTTATGCAAATAGTTTTAGGTTTAATGAATATGAGAGTGAGCGGTGGTAATTCCTAACAAATCAAAGGAAAAAATGAGAAAGACATTTGTCTTTATTACATTGGTACTATTGGTTGGATGCGGCACAGACAAACAGGTGTATATGATTCCTGACATTACTAAACAGTCGACGATTACGCTGAGGAAGTTACCCTCCCAAGGCAATATCCACAGTATAACAGTTACTGGGAAGGGGCACATTGACGGCAATGCAAAAATAGTCCTTATTTTAAGTGGAAAACCTTATAAAACAGAAAGTCTTTCTGGGGATATTGATTTTAAGTGGGGTGGTGACTGGTATTCAGACTCAGCGACGATTGAATATAAGCCTTCTTCAATCAAAAGTGGATACTTGAATATACGGTACAGTTTCGATGATTTACAGTGAAACTGTTAACAAATCATTGGAGAGAAATATTTGACCCTGCGTTTAACTCAGTCGTTACAAACGAAACATTTCAACCAAAGTATCTGCAATTTCCACTGCCTTCTCTTCTGGAAGGCTGCCAATTTTTTTGACAAGCCGGCTTTTGTCAACTGCTCTGATTTGATCTAACAGTACCAAACCTTTTTTGTTTTGAAACGTGATTTTGGGTCGAAAAACAAGGAAAAGAGGGTATTATTAAACAAACTTGAATTTTGAGGAATCTTCATGCACTCAGCTTTCAGCACACTTGACTGGATGGTCTTTGGCAGCTACTTTTTGGTGTTGGCACTTACCGGTGTGCTCTTTTCACGCATTAAGGTTAGCAATGCGCGGGACTACTTCGTCGGGGGCAACAGTGTTCCGGCATTTGCTGCGGCGATGTCCGTACTGGCAACTTCACAGTCGGCTGCCACCTTTCTGGGAGGACCGGAGTACAGCTACGGTAAAGACCTGACCTTTTTGGGCTTTTATGCTTCGGCATTTATTGCCGTATGGTTTGTGGCGCGTGTGCTGATTCCGCGTTTTTACGCCATCGGTGCGGTGACAGTCTATGAGCTTTTGGAAAAGCGCTATGGAAGCAGCGCTAAGAAGCAGGCGGGGGTGATGTTCCTTGTTGGGCGGCTCTTTGCCAGCGGGGCGAGGCTCTACATCGGTGCACTGGCGATCTCGATGATCTTGTTTTTGGATGTCAGCGCCCCTCATGTGGCACTCTCTATTGGAGTGCTGATGCTTGGTGCGTTGATGTATGCCTACTTTGGCGGTGTGAAGTCGATCATCTTTTCCGACATCATTCAGGCAGTCACTTACATAGGTGCGGGTATTGCGGTACTGGTCTATCTGTATGTTTCGCTCAATACCGATTTTGCCACGGTGGTTAGCACTCTTCAGGCAGAGGGTAAACTGCGGCTTATAGACACTTCACTCACGGGCGGTTTTAGCATCTGGGCACTGCTTGGCGGATGGCTGCTACTCAACATCGCTGCCTACGGGCTTGATCAGGATATGACCCAGCGGGCACTCACCTGCAAAAACACAAAAGAGGCGCAACGTTCACTGATGATGAGTATCTACATGACCATTCCTGTGGCACTGCTCTTTTTGTGCATCGGGCTGCTGCTCTACCTTTTTTACAAACACCCCGAACTTTCCGGTGTGCAAGGCAGTGTCGTGCAGCAGTTTGACGGTGAGAAGATCACTGTGTTTATGTACTACATCCTCCACCAGATGCCAGAAGGGATGCGCGGGCTTGTAACCGTGGGCGCGGTAGCAGCGGCACTGAGCAGCTCCAACTCGGTACTGGGTGCCATGGCATCGGTTGCCGTGGAAGACCTCTATCGACCGTGGAGACAAAAGCAGGGCATCACCGATGAAGCACACTTCATCAAAGCAGGGCGTGCTGCCGTTATACTCTTTGCCATTGCACTTAGCTTCATGGCAATGCTCAGCTACTACTGGCAGCACGCCACAGATCTGCCGCTGCTAAGCTTCGCCCTTGGTGTGATGGCATTTGCCTACACCGGACTGCTTGGGGTGTATGGCGCAGCCATCTTTACGTATCGGGGCAATGCACGCACTGTACTCTGGGCACTCATCGGCGGCTTTGTGACGGTGTTGCTACTACAGCCCTATGTGCTGGGAGGTCTGCTTGGTATCAAGCTCGGCTTTGCATGGCAGATTGTTGTAGGAACAGTGGTGGCGTTTGGGGTGATGATGGTGGGGAAGAGTGAGGAAGCAGGATTGAGGGTTAAGGATTAAAGAGTCTTCTTGAAAATGAGTCGCGTTAGCAGGAAACAAATGATGGACTACAATCTGTATATGTGGGGTTTAGAGGTGGTGGGTCCTCAGGGACTCGAACCCTGGACCGCCCGGTTATGAGCCGGGAGCTCTAACCAGCTGAGCTAAAGACCCGAATGGTTGTAGAAATGTCAGTGAAAATCTTTGGTCTGCATGACGATTTTCGAGTCAGAAGTATATCGACTGTAGTCTTTAAAAGCAATTAAATTTTGCAAAATTCCAAAGAGCACCGCAAAGATGATAAAAGAGGTGCCACCGTGGCTAAACATGGGCAGGGGAAGCCCTACGACGGGTGCCAGTCCGATGATCATGAAAATGTTCACCCCTGTGTAGACAAAAATAAGAAAAGCAAGTCCTCCGGCAAAGGTTTTGATATAGTAGTCTTTTTTGTGTTTCCATGAAATATAGAGCAGGTTGAAAATGAGCAAAATGTAAAGTCCGATGACTGTGACCATTCCCTTAAAGCCAAGCCGCTCTCCGAGATAGGCGAAGATGAAGTCAGTAGATGAAACAGGCAGGAACTTGAGCTGGGTCTGTGTGGCATCCTCTTTTGGTTTGCCTTCCATACCTCCGCTTCCGATGGCAATGAGTGCCTGACGTACCTGATAGCTCGGTTTGTTGAGCATGTCGTGGATACGTTTCTTCTGATAAGGTTTGAGACCATATTCGTAGAGCATCGGAGCACCTGCGCCGGCAAGAATGAGCAATACCATCCATATTTTCCAGTTCACCCCTATGAGAAACAGAATACCGTAGCCTGTTATGAGCAATACCAGCGCAGTGCCGAGGTCGGGTTCTTTTGCTATGATCAAAAAAGGGATCACAATGACCAGTGAGAGTTTGATGAACTGAAAAAAACCATACCCGCGTTCAGGTGGTGGTGTTTTGCTAATGAGGTAGGCAAGCAGCATGATGACATTGACCTTGATGAACTCAGAAGGCTGGATTGTGACATGAATGCCGGGCAGTTCTATCCACCTTTTTGCACCAAGTATGCTTTTACCAACAAACTCAACAGCAATAAGGAGTCCGAGGTTTGTCAGGTAGAACAACGGCGCAAACCACCACATGATACGCCGCCACGGAATAAATGCAACAACGGCAAATGCAAGTGAAGCGATAAAGTAGTAGACCATCTGCTTGTTGAAGAGTTTGATGTTGATCTCATGTATCAGGTAAGAAGAGATGGCAAATATAGGCAGAAGTTGCAGCATCAACAGATAGGAGAAGTTCTTAAAGATACGTTTGTCAAAGTCAAACCAACCCTCCATACTTGCTGCTCCTTCATAAATTTTGGATATTATATCGTAAAGAATTAAGAAGGAAAACAATGACCGCACTTTACCGATTTTCCCTTTTGTCCGCGTTGCCATGCTGTATGCATGCTGTGACGCAAAAAGTACTTTCTTTGCCTTGTCAGTTTTCTCTGGCACTGCATACGGGGGAAGAGAAGGGTGCTGTGAGGGCAAACCGAAAGCTGCTTCAAGAGATGTTGGAAAATAATGGAAAATATGCATTTGTGACCGCTTCTCAAACGCATAGTGATCATGTCCATATTGTCACCAAGAAAGAGAGCAGAGGATGGAGAGATATGGAGGATGCTGTTGCAGACTGCGATGCATTGGTCACAGATCAAAAAGGGGTGATGCTGTGTATTTTGACCGCAGATTGTGTGCCGATATTGCTGTGTGACCCGGTAAAAAAGGTTGTTGCGGCTGTGCATGCAGGATGGAGAGGCACGGAGGCGAAGATCGTTGCCAAAACGGTTGGGAAGATGAAAGAGGCGTTTGGATGCAATCCATCCGACATTGTTGCGGGCATCGGCCCTGCCATAGGGGCATGTTGTTATGAAGTTGGAGAAGATGTTGCTAAGCATTTTAGGGATAGACCGGATGTTTTAGAAGAGAAAGAGGGTGGTAAATATATGCTCAACCTGCCTTTGGAGAATCGTTTACAGCTTATGGGTGCAGGTGTACCCCAAGCGCAGATAGACCAGAGCGGTATCTGTACGGCTTGCGAGAGTGACAGCTACTTCTCGTACCGAAAAGAGCAGGGATGCAGCGGAAGGTTTATGAGTCTGATAGGTCTTGTTTAGATCTCACATGCCGCTATTTGACGGTATCCTTTCCGGGCAAGATACCATAGCGGCCATTTGTAGCTTTTTTCGATGATCTTTTTCATAAGATAGGCAGGATATCCAGACAGACGCAGGATGTGTATATCGATGACCGCATATTTCCCGCCAAGTGCGATGGCAATGCCTTTAATGCGCAGTTTTGCTACTTTTGGTGTTTTGCCGTGATAGATGCGAAGCAGGTTTTCTGCTGCCGTTCTGCCGCTTGCGATAGCGGTCATAGCGGTGGGAGGCAGCGGATTTCCTTCTGCATTTTTCAATGCGGCCGCATCGCCGACAACATAGATATGCTCATTGTCCGGTACTTTTAGATAGGGGTCAACGAGGATCTGCCCTTTTCTGTTTTTGGGAACATCAAAACTTTCAAGTACCGGGGTAGTGGTTGTCCCTCCTGCAAAGATCATGAAATCAAAAGGGATCTTCTCTCCGCTCTCAAGCAGTGCTTCATGTGCATCGATACTTTTGATACGGCTTTGGGTGTGTATGGCAACATGCAGTGACTCAAGACGTTTTGTCGTCAGGGCAATGACACGCGGATGCATGCCGTGAAGTACCGTTTCACGGCTGGCGATAAGATGAATGTTGAGGGTTTTACATGAGAGGGTGTTACTGCGGTAGTAGTCGTTGAAAAAGTGCTGCATACTCGCAGCAATCTCCACACCGGAGAGTCCGGCACCTCCGATGATGATGTTGAAATTCTCTTTGGCATGTTTGGCAGACTCGAGCCGTTTGTAGAGCTCATCCTGAAAAAATCGGTTGAGTTTCAGTGCGCCGCGCAGACTCTTTGCACCGCTTGAGTAGTTGTAGACTTCTGTGTCACACTCAAACCGTTTTGTCACCGCACCCAGTGCAATGATCAGTGTGTCATACGCTACTGTGCCGTCACTCAATGTGACCGTACGAGCCTCTTTGTCAATCTCTTCTACTACGGCATGTCTGAAGGTGACATTGGGAAAGTTGGCACACAAGGAGGTAAGGTTTACGATCGTATTGTCAAAATAGGTATCTCCTGCGATAAGTTCA
This sequence comes from Sulfurovum sp., assembly GCA_027082955.1. Classification (GTDB taxonomy): domain Bacteria; phylum Campylobacterota; class Campylobacteria; order Campylobacterales; family Sulfurovaceae; genus Sulfurovum. The sequence goes on from JALWTA010000039.1 coordinate 38,604, forward strand.
TATCCTTCTGTCTGAAGATAATGGTAGGGGTGGCGGTCTATCAGGGTAATACGGAGCGTTTTCTCTTTTTGAAGTTTTCTGAGTGCCGCAATGCCTGCATAGCTACCGCCAAGTATGACCACATGATGCATGGACAGCCTTTTTGGATATTATAGTGATATGATAGCAGATATGTGTGTAGATGTTGTGTAATTGACATTATCCCAAATCCCGAAATAGAAATTCATGATTTTACGCCATCATCGCATTCACGGATTTCACATAAAATCATCGTCGAACCTACGGGTGCGACTCAAATTTTATGCAAACCCCGTAAATACGAGCATAACGCAAACTCAAAGAATCCTATTTCGAGATTTGGGATTATCTAAAGAGATCTGCTTCAGTGTCGCACGTCAAGGTCAGTTCATAGATCCACTGCTGAAGATCAAACATATCTTCATAGATCCTGAAATTTTTGTCGATGATCGCTTCGGAGTGGAAGGTGTCATCCGGAGGGAATGTAGTATAGGCGTAAAGAGCGCCCATTTTGTAGAGATAGCTGTGGGTGTCATCACCATCACACCCTCTCGGGAACTTTTTGTATTTGGGATCGGGGAGTTGATAGCCTTTGGCTTTAAGGTTTTCAAGAATGCTATGGAGTTCTGTGCGATGCTCATCATTCTGGATGTACGTTCTATAGGCTTTGAGCAGTGTTGGTTTGAAGTTGCGTATGCCTGTGGCGACAAAGATTTCATGCGGCTCGTAGTGCATGTAAAAGCTGCTGCTTTGCATCCTGTGACCGCTGCCTTGCCACATGATGATGCCGATGCGGGTTTTGATGGGGTCGTTTAGATGAAAACGGGCATCCCTGTAGATGCGAAAGAGCGAGCGGTTGACCTTGGGTTCGGCATGGATGGTAGGGACAAGAATTTGCAGATGTTCTCCCATCTCTTCGACATAGGCTTTGTTGGGGGCAACGATGAACCGTTCATACTCCTCTTTGTGTGCATCGAGCCATGCTTTGGAGTTGTTGGTGATGATTTGTGAGAGGAACTGCAGCCCCTCTTTTGGAAAACCGTTGAATTGCATTTATGCTCCTTTGATCTTTTGCCAGAGTATGCCAAGGTATTCATGCATGGCAATTGTAGAGCCTTTGAGGGCATCAGTGGAAAATATCTTCAGGTAATTGGGATGAATGGATGAAGCGATGTGATATGTAGGTGCAGGGTAGGGGTGGAGTCCCTGGTGGATGAACCACTTTATCGCTCTTGGCATATGATAGGCAGAAGTGACCAAAATCATAGGTTTGTGTTTGGTGATCCTTTTTGCTGCTTTCGCTTCCTCTTCGGTATCGGTCGCTTTGGGTACGAGAATGATAGCCTCTTTGGGAATTCCAAGAGAAAGAGCAAGTTTTTGCTGCATAATGGCATGCGGAGTAGGATCATGCAGACCGGTGTAGCCCGAAAGGATGAGTTTCGCTTTTCCATGAAGAGCCTGATAAAGACGGATACCCTCAGCCAGCCTGACTACTGCTTCTTTACCCACCTGTGAAGTGATGGAGAGTGACTTATTGGTATGGTGAGCATGTCCGAGTACATAGATATATGCAGTATCTTGGGGTATGGAAAGCAGTGCGTTATAGCGATGTTCAAGTGGATGCAGCAGTATGTTTGCAAATGGTCCATAGGAAAATAGAAAAAGCCATGCAACACCACCAAGCAGCAAATGGCGTGCCGTTGAGGTGCGATTTTGGTAGAGTTTCCATACGCCCAGAAGGAGAAGTATCATCCCAAAGGGCAGCGGCATCAAAAAGAAAGAGATGGTTTTTTTCAGCAGCAGTCCAAATGTCACCCTATGCCTCTTTTACTTCCAGTGAAGCATCGACGTCCAGTTCCATCACCTGCCACGGCAGTCCCTGTTTGTTAAGCTCCTCCATAAACGGATCGGGGTCGAACTCTTCCATATTGTGCACACCCTCTTGGTGCCACTTTTTCTCCAGCATCAGTTTGGCACCGATCATCGCTGGTACGCCTGTGGTGTAGCTGACCGCTTGGCTCATGACCTCTTCGTAGCACTTCTCATGGTCGCTGACCTGGTAGATGTAGACGGTTTTGGGCTCACCGTTTTTGATACCTTTGACAAAGACACCGATGTTGGTCTTGCCTTTGGTGCGTGGGCCAAGGCTGGCAGGGTCAGGCAGAAGGGTTTTGAGAAACTCGATGGGAATGATCTTTTGTCCTTGATGTTCTACCGGTTCGATGCCGAGCATCCCGACATTCTCCAGTACTCTCATGTGCGTCAAGTAGCTCTCGCCAAAGGTCATAAAGAAGCGGATACGCTTGAGATGCGGGATGTTTTTGACCAAGGACTCCATCTCTTCGTGATAGAGCAGATAGCTATCCTTAGGACCCACTTCGGGGTAGTCCCACACCTGTTTGATTGCCATGGGTTCGGTCTCTATCCACTCACCGTTTTCCCAGTAACGCCCCTTGGCACTCACTTCACGCAGGTTGATCTCTGGGTTGAAGTTGGTCGCAAAGGGGTAGCCGTGATCGCCTGCATTACAGTCGAGGATGTCGATGGTATGGATCTCGTCAAAGTAGTGCTTTTGCGCATAGGCGACAAAGACATTGGTTACGCCCGGGTCAAACCCGCTGCCAAGCAGTCCCGTAATGTGCTGTTCTCTAAAGAGCTGGTCTCTTTCCCACTGCTCTTTGTACTCGAACTTCGCCTCATCAGGGTGTTCGTAGTTGGCAGTATCGAGGTAGTCTACCTGACATGCCGCACAGGCATCCATGATGGTCAAGTCCTGATAAGGCAGTGCCACATTGATGAGGATATCCGCGTGGGTCTCTTTGATGAGTGCGACGAGCTCTTCTACACTGTCCGCATCAACTTGTGCTGTATTGATGGCAACACCGGTTTTGGCTTTAACATTTTCGGCGATGGCATCGCATTTGCTTTTGGTACGGCTCGCAAGCGTGATCACTCCGAATATATCAGCATTCATCGCACATTTGAACGCAACAACATTCCCGACACCGCCGGCACCGATAATGAGGGTTTTGTTTGACATGGAAGCTCCTTGGGTAAAGTAGCGTTATTTTAGCATAAGTGGGGTTATTGCAGGTAGACCCAAATCTCGAAATAGAGATTTCCAACCGACACATTTTCAGGAGAAACCCGTCACTTGACACAAAAAATCCTCGAAACAACAAGGAAAATGTGTTGGATTTAAATTTTTTCTAACAAGAATCACA
>JALWTA010000040.1 GCA_027082955.1 Sulfurovum sp.
GGGGAGTTGAAAAAGTCGATCTCATCATCTCAGATGGGCACAAAGGCATAAAAAGAGCTGCAGCCCATAGTTTCGTAGGCTCAAGCTGGCAGCTCTGCACGGTACACTTTAAGAGAAATCTCTTGAAGGTTGTACCTCAAAAGGATAGCAAATCTATCCTTGAAGATATCAATGCGATATTGCATTCCAAAACATTGGAGGATGCCATCAATTATGCCAATGGTATGGCAGGAGTGTATGAAGTCTCTCATCCTAAGCTCATTAAATTTCTTTCAGACAATCTAATGGATGTACTGACCTTCCTGTCATTCCCCAAACCCCATCACAGGAAAATTCATTCTACCAATGTGCTGGAACGATTCAACAAGGAGGTTAAGAGAAGAACGAAAGTGGTCGGTGCTTTCCCTGGGGACAACTCTGTGTTGCGCTTGTTAGTGCCGCTGGCAGTGGACACCAATGCCAAATGGCTGGATCGAAAGTATGTTTCTTGGGATAATTTGGTACAATCTGAGGAGGCTGAGGAAGAATTTACAGAAAATTTTTGACGCTATCCCAAACATGCTATCATACAGGCAAAAAAAGCTCATGACAAAACAGAACCCCCGCTTTATTCAGATCGCGCTTTTGCTGGTTGCGACACTCGGTGTTATGTCCGGTATCACAGTAGTCTCCTCCCTGCCATTGATCTCTCATACCTTTGCAGACATCCCCCATATCGCTTTTCTCTCCAAAATGATGCTCACCATCCCCTCTGTCGTGATCGCGCTCTTTTCACCGTTTGCGGGGCATATTGTCGATCGGTGGGGACGTCTAAAGCCACTTTATGCAGGCATCGCCCTCTTTGTGCTTGGCGGTAGTTCCGGGTTTTATCTGCATGATTTTTACATCATCCTTGCCGGGCGTGCGGTGCTTGGGGTGGGTGTGGCGCTTATCATGACGAGCTCTACTGCGCTTATTGGAGACTATTTTGATGAGCAGACACGTCACACATTTATGTCAAGGCAGGGAATGGCGGTGGCGCTAGGCGGCATCCTCTTTATCACCACTGGCGGCGTGCTTGCCCAGATGCACTGGTCCTACCCATTTGCGATCTATCTGCTTCCACTGCTCTATGTACCCTTCTTGCTCAAAGCACTCTATGAGCCCCAAAAACATGCTCATATCGCAGATGCCAAGCTTGAAAGCACTCTGCTGCCGGTCTATATCACCGCATTTTTTGTGATGGTGCTTTTTTATATGCTGCCAACCCAGCTGCCCTACCTCATCGTCGATACCCTCGGCGGGAAACCACGCAGTATAGGCTTTGTTATCGCTACAGCGATGATCTTCAATGCACTCACCTCCATGCAGTATGCACGCTTGAAAAAACGCTTTGACTACCTGCATATCTACGCCTTTACCTTTTTACTGTTTAGCATAGGGCTCTTTTTGATTGCCAGAGCAGACTCCATTGCCACACTTTTCTTCGCTACGGTACCCATGGGTATGGCATTTGGGCTGCTGCTGGTCAATACCAATGCATGGTTTCTTTCTAAAGTCCCGCCTCACAAACGCGGCAAAGCTTCGGGTATCCTGACTTCTAGCCTCTTTCTCGGGCAGTTCTCCTCACCCCTGCTTTTTGAGCCTATCGTAAGTTGCTACGGTATACAGGGGCTTTTTATGATCATCGCCTCTATTGCCCTCTTTATCGCAATGATACTTTTCTACTTCTCATCCTCCTTTAGATACAATACGCCATAAATACAACAGGAGAGCTTCTAACCATGCTAAATATGATGATCGGATTTTTCAAAGACTACTTCAAATACAAAGATGCCGCCAAAAAGCAGCAGCGCTGGATGGAGAAATATTGTGAGCAAAACGGGTATGCCATCAACCCAAGCTGGATGATGGCAACCAATCTCAAGAGCAACCTCTGTGAGATGGAAGCGACATTTGGCAAACGCTACTGCCCCTGCTTTGAGCCTTCAGGCGACAAAGCGCTGGATAAAAAGATGATGTGTCCGTGTGAGTACGTCGAAGATGAGATCGCAGAGTACGGTACCTGCCACTGTGCACTCTTTGGTCCTGCCGATCTGAGCAAAGCGCAGTGGAAAGCCTCATCCAAACGCCTCATGGAGGAGTATCAAGTCCCCAAAAACCTCAAAAACGGCGTACTCGACACCCGCGGCATGCCGCTCGATCCTCGCCGCGGGCTTCCGGTACCTGACATGATGCATCAGGTCAAAGCGGTGCTTAACGGCTACAAAGGCGAAACGCTCACGGTCATTGTCGAACGAGAACAGGAAGTTCGCAACCTTGAAAAGATCGCAGCCTATAGAGGATACAGGTGTTCATGGAAGCCAAAAGAGAATCATTTTGAAGCGGTGCTGACCCTCAAAGGCTAACGCTTTAACAGATGCAAAAAATCTCCCCTGCTGCTGTATCCGGTAAACTGATGCAGTACCTTGTCTGTGCCCGGTTCTACGATGTAAATGATCGGCGTAAACCGTGTCTTGCCAAGCTGTGAAGGGTAGCGGTCTTTGTCAAGGTTGAGCATCACAGGCACATAGTGCTGCTTAATCTTCTCATCGATATCAAGCTGAGAGAGGATGCGGTTTTCGAGTTTGCGGCACCATGGGCAGTAGCTTGTTGTCATGAAGACCATCAGAGGCTTGCCCGCTTGCAGTGCCTTCTTTTTTGCTTTGGCATAGTCGGTCTCATACCCCATCACTTTAGCAAAGGTCTCATGGGTAACCGTACGCTTCTTTTTGGAGAGCCGTTTGTTGTCAGCAATCCACTGACGCTTAAAGCTGTCGAGCATCTCCTCTACGGTATCGGCAAGCTGATCTTCCACATCGTCCTCATCCTTGAAATCCGGAGCAATAAGACGGCTCTGCATATAGGTCTCTCCAAAAACAGGCTGGGCTGAGCCCTCTCTTCGCACATACTCTCCAACTGCCAAATCAACTTTGAGACCAACAGTATTTCCCAACGATACATCTTTGATCACAAAAGCAAGCACACGGGAGGGGTGTCCGGAAATATCAATACCGAGTTCTTTTGAGGTTTCGACCATCAGGTTTTTAATGTCACTGCTGTATTTTTCCGTCTTTGCAGACATATTTGCCACGATCGGGTCATAGCTGTCAACGCCGGTGAGCACATAGAAGCTTTGGGCATAAAGCAACACTGTTGTACACAATCCTATACATAACTTTTTCATCATTGATTTCCTTCTTCTGCTTCCATGGTCTCTATAAACTCAATACTGCACCGTTTTGCAGAGTGCATCGTTTCATAAACAGCTTCGAACCTCTTCTCGAACTCCGGCAGCAACGCTATAATTTTCGGATCAAACAAAATACCGCTTTGTTTTTTGAGATAACTCACTGCTTTTTCATGACTTAACGGCGGTTTGTAGGGTCTTGGACTTCTAAGTGCATCATAGACATCCGCCACTGCCATGATACGCCCAGAAAGGGGTATCTCCTCTCCTTTCAACCCAAGCGGATACCCGGAGCCGTTCCAACGCTCCTGATGACTGTAAGCAATCTCCGCAGCAAGGCGAAGGAAGGTGTTTGAGCCCAGTTTGTGTTCCGAACGCAGCAGTGCATCCCTGCCGATGGTCGTGTGGGTTTTCATGATCTCCATCTCTTCAAAAGTGAGCGGCCCTTCTTTTAGCAATATGCTGTCAGGGATGCCGATCTTGCCAATATCATGCAACGGTGCAGACTTATAAAGCAGCGTAATATACTCCTCTGTGAGCACCTCTGCATATTTGCCATGGTTCTTTAGCGTCTGGGCGATGATACGCACATACTCCCTGGTGCGTTCAATATGGTGCCCTGTTTCTGTATCTTTACACTCTGCAAGATTAGCAACTGTCTCGATTGTCGCATCCTTCGTATCGGCAAGTTCTTTGATGTTATGGTTGAGTCTTTCGATGGTACGACTCAAGGAATCGATCATGATCGATGCAGATACCATCAGCAGTATGGTCAATACAATCGTATTCCCTGACATTACAGACCAGAAAAGTATTGGATGCCCGCCAAACAGGTTGGGTATGAGATCTAATGCGCTCATTGCAACCCCAATGCCAAAAAGCATTGCAACTGTCAACAAGAGCGTCACCAACCCCTCTTTCAGTCCCAGTAAAATACATGCCATCACGGGTGCGACAAGCAACCATAAAAACCCTGCCCCTTCAATACCAAAACGTAAAATCAAATAGACCGAAAGCAGCCATATGGGTGCAACAAAACCAATGACACGTTGGGTATAACTCAGTTTTGGGTTGAAAAGAAGTAGCAGAATCCATATATAAAACACTGTATCTATCAGAGCGGTATCATAATATCCTATACTGATTGCCCCGATAAAACTGGGTATATAGGCAATAAAACCTACCGCAGCAGAAATCAGGATAATACCAAAAAGCACATTCTCTCTGGTATGTGCCAAACTTGGCGGAGAACTTCGGACATGGTGTGCACGCAACTTTTGAATACTATGAAAAAAAGACATGCAAAAAGTATAGCATACATCTTGTGTAACTGTGTGCAGTATACCATTTCTGCTATACTATAAGAAGGAAAGAAGGAGCACCGCATGCACAGCAAATGGCAACAGAGACTCATCTGTATCTACTTCAAACTCATCAGCCCTATTGCACCCGATTTTGCTGCACGCTGTGCCTATAGACTCTTTCACTATCCGGTAGATACCAGACGGAAGCACTGGCATGAAAAACCACTGCCAACCCCCAAAGACTTTACGGTATCACTTGATAACGGAAATGTTTTGCAGTGCTATGCATGGGGTGATGAGCATGCACCTGCAGTGCTGCTGGTACATGGGTGGTCGACCAACGCCAGAAGTATGAGCCACCTTATCGATGCGCTGCTTCAAAGAGGCTACCGTGTCGTCAGCTATGATGCGCCAAGACACGGCAAGAGCAAAGCAAAACGTGCAGACCTTGCTGACTGGGCAAACAGTGTGTGTGCTGTGCTTGCACACATTGGGCATGTCAGGTGCATCGCTGCACACTCTTTTGGTGCTGCGGCAGTAACTGTCGCTTCCAAACGGGGACTAAATAGCGACAAACTGCTCTTCTTTGCACCCATACAGGACGTCATCTCCATCGCTGAGCGTTTTGCACAAAAGCTCTGTATCCCCGACAAGATCGTCAAAGCGATGCAGGCGTATACATGGATGCAAAACAGGAAGAACTTTGAAGTGTATGGGCAAGACTGGGAAGATCTCTTCAACTCCTCATGCCATCTTCCCACACTTGTCTTTCACGATCAGGACGACAGTTTTGTACCCATTGCCCACAGCCACAGACTGTGCCAAAGGTGGCCATGGGCGAAACTGATTATCACCAAAGGACTGGGACATCGAAAAATACTCGATGATCAGGAGGTCATACAAGAGTCAATAGCATTTATAGAAGAGGATGCCGTATCGGCCACTAAAGGTCGATAGCGTAGGATTTGAGAGTTTCCAGATCAATCAGTTCCAGCATGCGTTCATGCGTTGCATGGATAAAAATATGGGGTGCCATACCGTCTTTATGTGCCTGTACAAAACGCGGACCGCTCAGACACCAGCTCTGTCCCGGCTTCACACCGGCAAAATTGAACTCCGGACGTGGTGTGGAGAGATCATTGCCTACCCGTTTGGAGTATTCCAGAAACGCTTTTGTTGCATAGATGCAGACAGCATGCACTCCCGGATTGTTCGCGCCTGAATAGCATGTACCGTCACGATAAAATCCAGTCAAGGGTTTGAGACTGCACGGCTCAAGCGGTTCACCAAGTACATTTTTGGCTTTTGTTCCATTCATTTTTGCTCCTTTGCCGGCGGACAGACAAAATGCCGCATATCCACACCGCCCAGTGTTTCGCTCCAGCCTATATAGGTATGGGTCTTTTCATGTTCCACCTCAAGAAAGCAGTCGCCAAAATAGTGTGACAGCAGTGTGGCAATGTTCTGTGATGCAGGCAGTGATGCCACCCAAACGAACCCTATCGGCTTGAGTGACGGCACCTCTTTGCTGCTGCGCATGAGGTCGCGAAGATCCGTTTCAATCTGGCAGATATCTGCACTCTCATGATAGACAGACACCTCCACAACCGCCTTGAAACTGTCGTCATCAACAAGTTTTTTCCACTTGTCACCCGGACGCTTCGGCTCATAACGATAGCTGTCATGCGCTTTGGACATACAGAGCGCATCTACCTGTTTAAAGGCTTTGGGCACCTCTTTACAGAGTGTTTTGAGCACTTGTTTATCGTATGTTTTCTCTGTAAAACCATCATCATTCAATAGATGTTCATCTTCGAAGCGTGTAACAGCCGCTGCATCCATCCTGCTTTTATGGTGTACCACTGCAACAGGAAAATGCACCTTCCAATGCAGATGCGAATCGACATCGAGCGTCGTTAAGAACGCCTCTTTGTCAAACGGTACGGTACTGCGTACACACTGTTCAACATGTGCAATGATCTCCTGCATACTTCACCTCACTGTTTTAAGATTTGACCGATTCCGGATTATACACCATCTTCTTTGTTTTTGATGTATTTGGAGACAATATAGTCAATTGCCTCTTCTTTTGTTTCGATTTTGCCATCAAGCTGCATAGCGTACAGATCATCAAGCATCGTTTTAAACTTTGGTGAGGGCTGCAAATCCAGTGCAATCAGGTCTCGTCCCTGTACCAGCGGCTTAAGCGGCTCTGTACGTACAGAGAGCTTCTGTGCTTTCTCAAGCAGCCACTCTCCGGCAGGGTACTCCCCCCTCTTTGCTTCAGGTGTCGTACGCCCCAAAAAGTCCGCCTTTGCCACTAGTACCAGCTCTTCGATGTTAACCTTGGTCGCCAGCCGCCTGATGGCTCCATCTTTTGCCCCCTGCGCATAAAACTGCGAGGGCTTTAGATGATGTTCTACCAATGGCAGAATGCTATCAATGAAATCATGTTCGTTGGTAAGGCGGTATAAAAAGTTTCGAGTAGGTTCAAGCCCAGCTGTTTCGTGGCGAAGTGCGCGAATGCGCGCATTCGAGTGAAGAGTGAAGAGTGCGCCCGAACGAAGTGACAAGTGCCCTTGGGGTAAAGAGTGAAGAGTTTTGGTATGTGTTTCTTGCAAAACACTTTTATTAAGTTCTTGCCACTTTTCAACTCTGCCATCTTCGTATTCAATAGTGGTAGTAAGGGGTTTGCCAAAGTCATGACATAGTGCCGCAAACAGCAGCTTCAATCTCTCCTTCTCCTCCCCTTTTCTCTTTTCCCTTTTCATTTTTAACTCTCTTGCCATTTCATCAACGACCATCATCGTATGCACCCAAACATCACCTTCGGGGTGCCATTTCACATCCTGTGGTACACCAATGAGCGCATGCAACTCTGGGAAATAGCGCTCTGTAATCCCCCACTCACGCATCAGCTCCAGTCCTATCGAGGGTTTGTCTGCTTTGAGCAGAAGCTTCTTCCATTCCTCATAGACACGTTCTTTGGGAAGCTCGTCAAGCATCCCTTGGGCAACCATCTTTTTGCAAAGTACCGCTGTCTCTTCGGCTACAGCAAATTCAAAACGTGCGGCAAACTGTACGGCACGGTAGACCCGCAACGGATCTTCCACAAAGGTACGGGCATCGATATGACGTAAAATACCCTGCTTAATGTCCTCTACACCGCCGTACGGGTCTAGCAGAGAACACTTTTGCATCTCATAGCCTATGGCATTGATGGTAAAATCTCTGCGTCTTGCCGCTGTTTTAAAATCAAGTCCACCGTCAACTGAGACATCAAACCCCTGATGCCCTTTGCCTGTCTTACGTTCGGTTCTTGGAAACGAAAAGTCAAACTCCCATCTACCGCTTTTGAGCTTGACCACCCCAAAGCTCTTCCCTACACTGTTGACACTGCCAAATGCACCAAGTATTACCTCAAGCTCCTCTACCTTGTGCAGTCCATACACTTCAATGTCATAGTCTTTGACCGGAAGTCCAAGCAGCATATCCCGCACCGCACCCCCAACAACTACGGCACTGGCACCTTTTACCTGCAAGGCATAGGAGATTTTCAGAAGGATTGAGGGTAGATACATGGTTGTCCTTATAACCCTGAATATTTATCGTTTTTATTATATCCTATCGTAGATGCATATACAAAGGAGTCCCCATGCTACAAAACCATTTTACCGAAGCGATGCAGTTTCGACACGCCTGCAAACTGTTTGATGATACCAAAACCATACCTGATGAGACCATGCACTACATCCTCGAAGCGGGACGCACTTCACCCTCTTCATTTGGGATGGAGCCATGGAAGTTTCTGGTGGTAAGCAGCAATGCGCTCAAAGAAAAACTCAGACCGCTGTGCTGGAATCAGCCGCAGATTACCACCTGTTCGCATCTGGTTATCATATTGGCAGCCATTGAGAGTGTCAGACCCCAAAGCGGCATTCCCCAAAAACGGTTTGCCAGACGCCCGCTGCCGCCTGAAAAGATAGATGCCTACATCGACCTCTACGGCAACTTTCTTGCCGACACGCTCTCAACTGACGAGAAGACCTACTGCTGGACCGCAAGACAGACCTACATCGCACTGGCAAACATGATGACGGCTGCTGCGTATGAGAAGATAGACTCATGCCCCATCGAAGGGTTTGAAAAGGAGAAGGTAGAAGCACTGCTTGAGATCGACACCAATCAGTACCAGGTAGCGGTCATCACCGCATTTGGCTACCGTGTCAACCCGCAAAGCGAGCAGTTACGGCTGCCGTTTGAAGAGGTGGTAGCGTTCATCGACTGATCTGGAGATCCGATTTATATCATATTACGGTATAATCTCTCCAAATCAGTATAGGGCAGCACTATCCATGTTTGAAGCAGCAGAGTACATCGGTATCATTGCATTTGCCATTTCCGGTTTCTTTGTAGCGGTCAGAAGCCGCCTTGACTTCCTTGGTGTACTGATCTCTGTCTTCCTGACGGCACTTGGCGGAGGGATCATCCGTGATGTGATCGTAGGAAGAACCCCTTACACCTTTACACAAAACACACCTACACTCATTGTCCTGTCGGTCATGGTTACATTGATTGTATTGAAGTTTCACAAAAAAGAGAGTATCGAGAATCGGTCATTTTTTATTGCAAGTGATTCGGTGGGGCTGATCTCATTCAGCATCACCGGTGCGCTGATTGCCATAGAGAGCCATCTCAATCTGACTGGAGTACTGGCACTGGCATTCATCACTGCCGTAGGCGGAGGGATCACAAGAGATGTCATCATCAATGAAGTACCGTTTGTATTCAAAACCGGTTTTTACGGAACCGTGGCACTGCTTGTTGCCTTGTGTGTCTATCTGCTGCATATGCAGGGATGGATGAATTTCTACACCCTCAGTGCCGTTTTCTTTTTGGGTGTCATTCTGCGTATTGTCGCCTACTACAGAAAATGGTCCATCCCGCTGGTGTGATCAGGCACTCACTCTTTGACCGTCTTTTTGCCCGCTTTGATCCAACCGTTTTCTATGCCGCCTTTGAGCTCATAGACATGCTCAAACCCCATCTGATCGAGCCCTTTCCCAAGTGCATTGGAGCGGTTGGCATGGGCACAGTAGATGAGTATGGGGTCTTTTCTACTCTTGACAAGGTGCCCGAGTTCAAAGAACCAGTTTGCAATGTCAGGCTGCCCGTTGGGTGCGAAGAACATCATCTTGTGCGCCCCTTTGATGATACCGGTCTGTTTCCACTCCATCGGGGTACGAATATCAATGACAGGATACCCTTTTGCCTGAAGCTTGGCAAAGGTATCGGCATCAACCGTTTTAAACTCTGCAAAGAGTGATACACTCAGAAGTGCTGTCATCAACCATATTTTTTTCATATTCAATCCTTCAATCTGTTTTGCAGAAGTCTACATAAGAAAGGTTAACTGTTTTTTTCTTTTCGTCGGGGGAAGAGCATGCCCACCCTTTGTTGGTAGCTACGATACATATCTCCAAAATGGATCTGCATATCTCGCTCCTCATAATAGAGCCCCACAAAGATGTAAACGGTGAACAACAATGTAAAAATGAGGTGTCCATAACTCATGGCAGGGGTCAGCCATATGCCGATTAGTACACCATGTTGTATAGAATGGCGGATAAACCGATAGAAAAGTTTTTCCTGAAACCTATCATCAGGTTCCGGTCTGTTTTTCAACTGCAACCACACCTGCTGTAATCCAAAAAGTTCAAAATGGTTAATCACGAAACTTGCTACTACTGAGAAAAACCATCCAAAGAGGTAACCTGCCGTCAGCAGTGAATGCCATGGCTCATCTGATACATGCCACAACATCCCGTCAATAGGTTGCCAAAAGTAAACGACTAGAAACATCACAAACCCAGAAAAGAGCACATAAGTACTTCTCTCTGCCGAGGCAGGAATAAAGCGAAGCAATCGCCGTTTAAACCATGCGCGCGCCATACCAGTATGCTGAAGTCCAAAAAGCACCACCAGGATAATGTCAACTGTCAACGCTTGCCATGTTGGAAGATTTTGAGGCGAATAAATTGTACTGGGCATAAATTCCCATTCGCCGAGATAGAGGATAAACCATATCTGAATACCTAACGCAAATAGATAGGCAAAGATACCATATATAAAAATGCTCCAGCGTCTTAAAAAACTGTTATGATGCATTGTCAGAAGAGAGAACTAAGTACCTAAGGCACTTAACTCGCTTTTTTATTAAAAAGCTTTAGAAGGTCTGCAAGTGTCTGGTGCATATCACCTCTGTTGACGATCATATCGATAAGTCCATGCTCTAGCAGGAATTCTGAACGCTGGAAGCCTTCGGGCAGGTCAACCCCTACCGTCTGCTTAATGACACGCTGTCCGGCAAACCCGATGAGCGCACCCGGTTCTGCCATGATGATATCACCCAGCATCGCAAATGAAGCAGAGACACCGCCCATTGTCGGGTCAGTCAGTACAGAGATGTATGGAAGTCCTTTGTCACTCAGACGTTTGAGAGCCGCAGAGGTTTTGCTCATCTGAAGCAGTGAGTAGGTACTCTCCTGCATTCTCGCACCGCCGGAAGCAGAGACGATGATGACACCACACTCTTTTTCTATGGCACGGTTGACCGCACGAACGATCTTTTCACCCTCTACTGACCCAAGACTCCCACCCATAAAGGCAAAGTCAAACACCACAAGTTCAGCAGGAATACCACCGATAGTACAGCTTCCGCTGACAACAGAAGAGGTTTTGCCTGTTTTTGCTTTTGCTTCTTCCAGACGCTTTTTGTAGGACTTTTTGTCTGTAAATTTTAACGGGTCTATCGGAGCAAGCGTTGCGTCCTTCTCTTCAAAGCTCCCCTCATCAACAATCGATTCGATACGCTTGTCCGCACTGATACGGAAATGGTGGTTACACTTTGGACAGACGTTTTGCTTCGCCTCTACCTCTTTATAGTACATCAGTGATGTACACTTGGGACACTTGATCCACTGGTTCGGCTGCTCTTCTTTTTGCTTCTCTTTTCCAAACAGGTTGCTAAACATACTGCTAAACTCCATTTATGCTTCCTCTTCTATGGTTTTAGTCTTTACAATGATACCCTCGATCAAATCGACCACATTTTTTTCTTTCGATACTATAACATAATCTTGCTGGGCGAGCACTTCAAGTCCTTCACAAAGTGCAAGACCGGCAGCAAAATCGTAAATGCGAAATACTCCTGTAAAAAGTACATATTTGACACTATGCGCATAGGCAAGCGAAAGGGCAACGGCACCGGGTGATCTAAATTTCAATCCGGCTTCATCAAGCAGAGAAACCACTTTCGGGTTGGCATAGGCTTTTTCAAAGAGACCTATTTCGGCATTGGGTACAGGAGAGACAGGTTTGAAGCTATCGGCAAAGAGTTTTCCATGAAGCAGCGTTTCAGAGGGAGTTTTCAGGAAAATGTCACCGTTGGCAAGGTTACACACCACTGCCGCATCGAGCACGCCGTCTGCATTGACCCGTGCAACAGAGGTTCCGTAGTAGGGAAAGGCAGAAAGCGCATTGGCAGAGCCGTCGATGGGATCGATGATAATATGGGCATCCCCCTCACCGATGATCCCCGACTCTTCAGACTCGATGAAGCCAAAAGGGGAGAGGTGTTTGACAAAAACAGCTTCGGCAAAAAGATCGAGCCGTGAACTCACATCACCACCCGCACCAATATCGGTCTTTTCATACCACGATACATCAAAACCTACCTCTATAGCTCTGGCGATCTCCTCATTGGCATCAATACAGGCTTCGATAAACGGATCCACAACTCACCTTTCAACAAAAGCTTTTCAGTAGAAAAGCATACCCACACTCTTCACTAAACAAGAGCGCACTCAGAAACAAATCACGCTTTTTTGAAAACGGTCTAAAGGTGCGTGACTACGCACCCTACAAAAATAGAAGCTTTTGGAAAGAAAAGCATACCAAAACTATTCACTCTTAACTATTCACTCTTAACTATTCACTCTTATCTGTTATCGCAAAGCGATAACAATCATTCCCCTTTTTTGTTCATCTCGAGGGTTGGTCTTGCACCGCGTGGTACGACCATCCAAAACTTGCGTACTGCTGTTCTGGCATTGTCAAGGATCTCCTGTGCTTTTTTGCTACCGGTTTTGGCAACATAGTCTTTAAGCAGACGCTTGAGTTCGAACATTTCAAAGTCCCACTCGTCTGTGTCAATGCGGATCGCTTCAACCAGCTCAGGGTTGAGTTTTTCGTAGAAGGTTCCCTCTTCATCATAAACAAATGCCTTACCGCCGGTCATCCCTGCACCGAAGTTGATACCGGTGTTACCCAGAATGACAACAACACCGCCGGTCATATATTCACACGGATGGTCTCCCGTACCTTCGACAACCGCTGTTGCACCGGAGTTACGTACTGCAAAACGTTCACCAACCTGTCCGCTGATGTAGAGTGTACCGCCTGTCGCTCCATACAGACAGGTGTTCCCACCCAGTGCAAACTCAGGACCGCTCTTGCTTGAGGTGATGACGATGCGTCCGCCGTTCATCCCTTTACCGATATAGTCGTTCCCCGCACCGTAGAGGTTGATACTGACACCTTCAGAAAGGAATGCACCCAGAGACTGTCCTGCCACCCCTGTAAGGTTGATAGTGATGGTATCTTCAGGCAGTCCTTTGTTACCATGACGGGCTGCGATCTCTCCGGAAATGCGTGTACCGAAACTTCTGTTCAGGTTGCTGATCTCTTTTTCGATCACAACCGGTTTGCTTGGATCTTCGATGGTCGGCATCAGCTCCTCAACAATCGCTTTTTCATACTCATTTTTGTCATACGGCTCATTAAACGGTACCTGACAGGTGTCGATGCCATCCACTTTTTCCAGCAGCTGTTCAAAGTCGAACTTCTTGGCAAACTCATCATCGATCACTTTGAGAAGTTCTGTTTTTCCTACGATCTCCTCAAGGCTTCTGTATCCAAGCTGTGCGAGGATCTCACGTACCTCTTCGGCAAGCAGTGTGAAGTAGTTGATCACCTTCTGTACATTCCCTTTAAAGCGTGCACGCAGATGCGGATCTTGTGTTGCGACACCAACACCACAGGTATTCAGGTGACATACACGCAGCATCATACAGCCTACGATCACCAATGCACCGGTACCAAATGCGTACTGTTCCGCACCGAAGATCGCCGCTTTGACCACATCAAGTGCCGTTTTGAGACCACCGTCAGTCTCTACGGTAACAAGCTGGCGCAGGTTGTTGGCTTTGAGTGCGTTGTGTGCCTCTACCAGTCCAAGCTCCCAAGGGTTCCCCGCAAAACGGATGGAGCCAATAGGTGCCGCACCCGTACCGCCGTCACCGCCGGAGATGATGATCTTGTCTGCATAGGCTTTGGCTACACCTGCCGCAATGGTACCGACACCTGCAGTGGAAACCAGCTTGACCGCTACTTTGGCATTGGGGTTGACCTGTTTCATATCAAAGATGAGCTGTGCAAGGTCTTCGATGGAGTAGATGTCATGGTGTGGCGGTGGTGAAATAAGTGTTACACCCGGCTTGGTATAACGCAACTTCGCAATAAGCGGAGATACTTTACTTCCCGGAAGCTGTCCGCCCTCACCCGGTTTTGCACCCTGTGCTACTTTGATCTGGATCTCTTCAGCCGAACGCAGATACTCCGGAGTTACCCCGAAACGTCCCGATGCGATCTGTTTGATCTTGGAGTTTTTGATAGTGCCGTAACGTGCAGGATCTTCCCCACCCTCACCGGAGTTGGATTTTCCGCCAAGGGTGTTGAGCGCTTCGGCAAGTACCTCATGTGCCTCCTGGGAGATAGACCCCATAGACATCGCCGCAGATGAGAAGCGTTTAAATATCTCCTCAATCGGCTCGACCTCATCGATGCTGATAGGCTCTCTTGGTGAGTTGAGCTCATAGAAGTCACGGATAAACTTCTTATCACGCTTGTCAATCATATCGGAGAGTACTTTGTAGTCCTCTTTGCTGCCTGTCTGGGCTGCCTTTTGGATAGCAGAAATGACCGGTCTTGAGAAGTCGTGATACTCTTCACCTTTTTTGTACTTGTAGAAACCGCCTTTGTAGAGCGCGTTCTTCTTCCCTTCAAAGGCATCGGTGTAGGCACGGTCATGGTAGGTATTGAGGCGCTGGTCGATATCTTCATACCCAAGCCCTTTAAGCAGTCCTACAGAACCGTCGAAACATTCACTGACAATCTCATCATCCAATCCAATCACATCAAAGAGCTTGGAGTTACGGTAAGATGAGATGGTAGAGATACCCATCTTGGACATGATCTTGAGCAGTCCCGCACCCATAGCACGTCTAAGGCGTCTGAGTGTACCCGGCATATCATCCGTTTCATCTTTCATCAACTGCTCGACTGTGTAGTAGAGCAGATACGGATAGATAGCTGCCGCCCCGTAACCGATCATACATGCTGCCGAATGTGGGTCGAACACTTCACCGGTAACGGCAACCATGCTTACAAGATGTCTGAGTTTCTCTTCAAGCAGTACCTGGCTAAGGCGTCCAATGACCATCAGCATTGGTATCACTTTGGTCTCTACAGAGAGGTTTCTGTCATCAAGAATAACGGTTCTAATGCCATTCTCACGTACATCGGCAACGATCTTCTCTACAAGTGCATCGAGGCTCTTTTTAAGATCATGCGTGTAGGTGGTATCATACGAAGCCACTTTGTAGGCAGGGTCATACTTCTCATTCCCTTCCGTACCAAACTCCTGCAAGATGGCAAACTTCTCTGCAGACATCACCGGCAGTACGGTTTTAAGACGCTTTGCGTGTTCTGCATCGTCAGAGAGGACATTACGCACTTCCCCAAACCCCGTATTGAGACTGGTAACAGTCTTTTCACGGATCGGGTCTATCGGCGGGTTCGTTACCTGTGCGAACTTCTGCTTGAAGAAGTCTGTAAAGTTACGCTGATGGGTAGAGAAGGCAGCGATCGGAGTATCATCACCCATCGCACCTGTGGTCTCTTTGCCCTCGAGTACCATCGGCTTGATCACTTCACGCATCACCTCAAGGGTAAAGTTGAAGTAGCGCTGTTTTGCTTCCATCTCTTTGTGATCAGTCGATGCAGTATCAACTTTGGTGTTAGGCACGAACTCCTGCAGGTAGCTCATGTTCTGGCTCAGCCACTTGTCATACGGGTGCATCGACATGATATAGTCATCGATATCTTTGGATTTAAGCACTTTGCCAAACTTGAGATCAACCCCCATCATCTCTCCAGACTGCAGACGACCGCGCTCTACGATCTTCTCTTCAGGCATTTGAAGTACACCATACTCCGAAGAGATCAGCAGACGATTGTCGGTTGTAATAACATATTTGGAAGGACGCAGACCGTTTCTGTCAAGGACACACCCAATGTAACGCCCATCTGTCATACTCACTGCAGCAGGACCGTCCCACGGCTCAAAACAGGTACTTGCATACTCATAGAAGGCTCTGAGTTCACTGTCCATCTGTGGCGCGTTGTGCCACGGTGCAGGGATAAGCGAACGTGCCGCTTTGAAGAAGTCCACACCGTTGACGCGCAGGAACTCCATGAAGTTGTCAAGGCTTGCAGAGTCACTCATGCCGTCTTGGATGACATCGGTCAGACGTGCCATCTCTTCGTCGGTAAAGACAGTTGATTTGACCGCAGCCATTTTTGCTTTGACATTAAAGCGGTTGGCGGTAACAGAGTTGATCTCACCGTTATGGGCAATCATCCTAAACGGCTGTGCCAGTCGCCATTTTGGCAGCGTATTGGTAGAAAAGCGCTGGTGGAACAGACAGAAAGAGATCTCGAAATGTTCATCAGCAAGATCCGGATAGAACTCTTTGATGTGTGTCGGCATGACCAGCCCTTTGTAGGAGACCACTTTGGAAGAGAAAGATGGAATGTAGAAGTCTTCATCATCTTTGAGTGCATGTTCTATCTCTTTGCGAGAGAGGTACAGCAGCGCATCCAGGCGCTCGGAAGCAACCACACCCTTTGGTGCAACAAAGACCTGTTTGATGGTTGGAAGGGTTGACAGGGCCTGTTCACCAAGTGCATTGGTATTTACTGGTACAGTACGGATATAAAGCACATCAAGATCATTGTTCGCACAGATTTTTTCTATGACATCAAAGTCAGCTTCATTGCGGGAGAAGACCATTGCCACACCATACTGTTCCGGCAGTTCCACCCCTGCTTCAGCAGCTTTTTCTGCAAAGAATTTCTTTGGTATGGATAGCAACAACCCTGAACCGTCACCTGTCTTTCCGTCAGCGGCGATCGCCCCTCTGTGCATCATACGGGACAAAGATGTAACCGCATCTTCGAGATTCTGGTGTGTAGGTCTGTTGTCAATAGAACATAACAATCCAAACCCACAGTTATCTTTAAATGAAGTAAAGAGATCTTGCATGTTTCCAACCTTAAAATAGTATATATGTCGCACGTACAGACGTGTCTAAAATGGGGTTGATTATACTTAAAAGTCGGTTATAATCAAATTAATAAAACGTTAAGCTCCCTGCCATAGGAAGGTAGCGTTGCAGGTTTAACCCAAGTTAGAATATAATTTTTACAAAAAAGGATGCTGTATCAAAGGGTTCATACTGCAGGTTCGTAAAGCCAAAAATGAAGACTCCATTGCAACAGTGCTCACACGTGAACATATCCGTACCTACTACCGTTTTTTCGGAGCACGGCACTCTATTTTGCAGCTTGGGAACCTTGTTGACTTCGAAGTGGAGGGAGAAGATGGACGATTTTTACCGCGTATGCGTTCACTCTCACACATTGGATTTCCATGGCTCTTTGAGAGAAACCGTCTGATGCTTTGGCACAATTTCATCCAGAAGTTTGAACCGCATCTCAAAGATGCTGATGAGATCGACCCGTTCTATTTTGATCTTTTGCTGGATGCTGCAAAAAAATGGGGCAAACAAAATCCCAAACGTATTGTCTGTGAAAGCTATCTGGCACTTCTGCATTTTGAGGGGAGACTTTACCCTGATACAGAGTGTTATATATGTGAACAGCGCATCGAGGAAGATATTGCCCTGATGCAGGCATTCAAACCGGCTCATCCTGAATGCATCTATGCACCATCGCTACCAACCAAGAAAATACTCGATTTTTTCAAAAACAGAAAAACAGTCTTTTTGGACGACCATGAAGTAGAAATAGTGTTTGATACAGTGATGAAAGGATTTTAATGATGGTTTTTAGGAAAATTAAGTTATGCTTTCTTGATAAATTTAAAGGAAATAATGACAATGAAAAGCTTTTTTTACCTCATCACAGCTTCTATCCTCTTCACCGGATGTACAAATTTGACATTCCAATCTGGAGATACTGCACCAAAGACAGAACATGACAAAATCATTTACAATCAGCAGCAGGCACTGAAAGACCAGCAACAAGCTGCTATCGATAATTATCGTTACTGACTTTTATCAATACATAAAGCGTAAAGTGTTTACGCTTTTTTCACAAATTCCTGCTTAAGCTTGATCGCTCCGACTCCGGGGACTTTACAGTCGATATTGTGACCATCATTGCCTTCAACCAAACGGATACCTTTAATCTTCGTACCTACTTTGATACCGCCGCTGCTGCCTTTGACCTTGAGATCTTTGATGACTGTTACCGTATCACCATCTTGGAGGATATTGCCATTGGCGTCTTTGACCACCAACCCTTCTTCTGCCTCCTCGGCTTCATTTTTACTCCATTCGTATGCACACTCCGGACAGATATAGAGATCGCCGTCCTCATAAGTATACTCGCTGCCGCATTTTGGACAATTTGGGATATTTTCCATGACTGTTTCCTTTCTAAAAGTTGTAGGCGTATTTTACTCTTCTATGTTTAAAGGGCACTTCTAATAACCCCAGACATGCATAACATTGCAAAAGATGAGTACGGCAGAACGATCTTTCATAAAATGCTTGCAATAGATATCGTTACACTACATAGGCAGCATAAGCATCTTTATTTACAGGCTTTGAGAAAAGATATCCCTGATAGATATCACATGATTTGTCTGCAAGATACTTTCGCTGATACTCATGCTCAACCCCTTCGGCAACCACTTTCATATTCAGTGTTTTCCCCATAGCAATGATCGTATCGAGCAGGATATTTCGATCACCGTTTTCCGGGATCGCATCAACAAAGGCTTTATCGATTTTAAGTTCATCAATAGAGAGTTTGTCAAGATAGGAGAGCGTTGAATAACCTGTACCAAAATCATCCAGCGAGATACCGACATTGAGTGACTTGATATCGTTGAGCTTCTTTGCCATCTCGTTTTTGTTCTCCATCATAATGCTTTCGGTAAGTTCAATAGAGAGCTGACTTCCGTCTACACCATGTTTTTGCAGTGCTTCTTTGATCACACCATACATGTCTTCATGCTGAAACTGGCGGATGGAGATATTGATAGAGAGTTTCAGTCTTTTGTCCGGATTGAGCCGGTTGAACCATGCAATCGATCGGCATGCTTCATCGATCACCCATCGTCCAAGTTTCAAGATAAGACCGGTATTTTCCGCAAGATCAATAAATTTGTCTGGATAGATCAGTCCCATCTCCGGATGCTGCCACCGTACCAATGCTTCTGCAGCAATTACTTCATTGTTTGAAAGCAGCACCTTGGGCTGATAGTGAAAGAGAAACTCTCCTTTTTCAAGCCCTTCTGCCATATCCTGAATCAGATTCATTTCGGTATGGACATAGCGGTTGAAGTCTTTCTGAAAAAAGGTGAAGTTGTTGCGTCCGCTGCTTTTTGATTTGTACATTGCGATATCGGCATTTTTCATCAGGTCAATCATACTTTTACCGTCATCAGGATAGAGAGCCACACCGATGCTCGCAGATATCTTGAGTTCATAACCTTTGATATCCCATGGGGTAGATATCACCTCCATGACTTCATGAATCTTCACTGCAATATCATCACTCTCGATATGTTTGTGGATAATAACAAATTCATCTCCTCCGATACGTGCAAAAATATCATACGGATTTAATATCTCCCGAATACCGTTTGCCACTTTTTGAAGCAGTTCATCTCCCACATCATGTCCCAACGTATCATTGATATGCTTGAAGTAATCCAAATCAATGAATACCACAGCAAACTTTTCCCCTTTACGGTAGTTTTCAAGCAAGAGTTTTTCCATCTGTACTTCGAGATGCAGTCGATTGGAAATACCTGTCAGCGCATCATAGTAAAGCATATTGGAGATTTTGTGTTTTGTTTTGTAATATTCTGTCACATCCCGTACAATTCCTTCTATTTCCATCAGTTCATCAAACTCACCAAAAACCGGAAATTCCGTAATCTCCAAATACCTTTCTCTACCTTTTTCGTCTTTGAGACTAATCTCATAGGGTATGTTGTATCCATACTCGGTCGTCAGCAGTCTGCTTTCAAGGTCACAACGCAGACCGTACATAAAATATGTACTGTATTTCTCTATAAATTCCTGATTGCTAAATCCAAGCATATCTTCTACAGATTCACTCACAGAAATAAACTGCCCATCTCTGTTTTTGGTATAGAAGAAATAATAAGGCTGTAGATTTAAGAGAAGTTTTTTATATTTCTCTTCCGTTGTACTCAACTTCTTATTTGAACGATTTAAAAAAGACTGATACAGGCGTTTTGAACCTCTGGCAGAAAGCGCAAGCATCTTTTCACACTCTATCCTGTCTTGCTCCGCCTTTTCATACGTTTTGTTGACTGCATCAAGAAAAGCAGCCGCTTGAAGTTCATCCATAGAACCTTTGAAACCAACATTATAAAGCTGATATTTCAGAAGAGCGTTCATGGCACATACCTACACATTTAAGAGTTAAAGTGATGACTTTTTATACTCTAACGCAGTATTATCTGTAAAATATATAATTTCACACCATAAAAAGGGATTTGTAGAGGAAAACAAAGATTACTGCAGTATTTTCATACGTGCCATAAATCCAGCAGTGGTTGTATAACCCGTCTCTGTAAAACGCAGTTTGCCATCACTGTCAAAGATAAAACTGGTAGGAAATACACTCACATGATAACGTGCTGCCAAGCTGCCTTCCGGATCGTTGATAACACGGTAACTCAATTTGTGTTCGCGCATATACTTTTGTACCGCTTTGCTGCTTCCGGAATTGACCGCTACGGTGATTACTTCATACGATTTGGCAAGTGTGTCGATATTGGATGCTTCTGCCCGACATACAGGGCACCATGTACCCCAAAAATGCAGTATCACCGGTCTGCCTTTGGGCACATGGTACGGTGTGCCATCCAGCAATGTAACAGACGGTAGATAAAGATGCTCACTCTCTAGTTTTGGGGCACGCAGATAGTTGATGATATTTGAGGCGACAAAAACGATCACCAATCCAAGCACGATTTCCTTGAGATAATGTTTCCATCTATTCTGTTTTTGTTCTCTCATGCTCTCTCCTACGCTTTAAGTTTCTCAAGACACCCTCTCAGCCCGCCGCTGTATGCCTCGCCATAGAGTGCTATATGTACAAGATAATAGTAGATCTGATAGAGCGGTACTTTAACACTCTCAAAATCATCACTGAACGGATGGATCTGTTTATAGCAACTAAAGAATGTTTCACCAAAGGTATTGAACATCCGGATAAATGCCAAATCCACCTCTTTATCACCAAAATAGATCGCAGGATCGATCAAGACTGCACCGTTTTTGGTAAACAAAACATTACCGCTCCACAGGTCTCCATGAATCAGTGACGGGGTAATCTTCGACATATTTATGCGGGTATATAGCTTGCTGCAGAGCGTCTCAAGCCGCACAAGCAGTGCTTTGGAAAGCACCCCTTTGTCGTAACATATCTTTGCCATAGGCATCACCCGCATCTGGGCATAAAAGAGTGCCCAGTGGTATTGTGTCTGCTCATTCTTCTGCTCGAATGGTCCTATGGTTGTATCGTACCAGTAGCCGTACATACGGGCATCGTTGGTAATACTGTGCAGTGCTGCAAGCGTTTTGGCTGCCATCTCTTCTTTCCTCTGTACGCCCAGCCTCTCCTCTTTGATATATGTCATGAGAAGATGGCTTGGAGAGACATCAATGACTTGGGGTACCGCTATGCCATATTGTTGAATATCTCTTAACATATCGGCTTCTGTTTGAAGTTTGGGTGAAGGGTCTGAGGTTTTTACAACACATCTACGCGTAGGTGTTGTAAGTGTATAGATATCCCCGATCTGCCCCCGTGTCAGATAGCTGCTCTCGATGATCTCTTCATCCAGCACTTCGGACAACGCCTCTATATCCAAAGACACTGCCTACCTCCATCTTATTTTCTCATAGTGTACCATATAGAGCTTTTTTTGTTATAATTATCCATCTTCCAAATTCAGGAGTTTGCGATGATCTTACGTACATTGACAACTGTTCTCCTCTTTCTCTCTCTGCTTAACGCCGCAGAATACCGAAGAGATTTTGAAAATACCGCTCCTGGCAAACTGCCCAAAGGCTGGATAGTCGAAGCTACCCATGCAGGAAGCCGCACAGCACAGTGGCACGTTACCCTTGATGCGACACGTCCAAAGTCCCAACAGCACGTGCTAACACTCACAGAGTCCGGTAACAGTATGTTCAACCTCTGCTACGATCCTGACATTCGTATGAAAGATGGTCGTATCAGCGTACTGTTTCATGCCAACCGTGGACGCATAGACCAGGGTGGTGGGATCATGTGGCGTGTACAGGATGGTAACAACTACTATGTCGCACGTTTTAATCCACTGGAGGATAACTTCCGTTTCTACTCCGTCATACAGGCACAGCGTCATCTCATCTGCACCAATGACAATGTGCATCTATCCAAAGGATGGCATCGCATGACGATCGAACAGGAGGGTAAGCGTTTTAAAGGCTTTATAGACGGCAGACAGATGCTCACCTGCGAAGATAAGCAGATTGACAAAATCGGTGCTGCCGGTGTCTGGACCAAAGCAGACGCAGCAACTTCATTTGATGACTTTGTGCTCAAAGGAAGACCGTGAAACGATACTTTACAGCACTTCTTATACTCCTAATGCTTGCAGGATGCAGCAAAAAAGAGACACAGAGTGTTACCATCTATGTCTCCGAAGATCAGGTCTTCTCCGAGCCGATACTCAAAGCCTTTGAAAAAGAGACAGGCATCAAAGTCAATGCACTCTACGATACCGAAGAATCCAAGGGTACAGGAGTGATGAACCGCCTCATCGCAGAGCGATCCCACCCTCAAGCCGATATCTACTGGGCAAACGAGCCGATCCGTGCCGAAGTCCTAAAATCCAAAGGCATCCTCACACCCTACAGCAGCCCCAATGCCAAAACGATCGATCCAAGATACAAAGACCCCGATGGTATGTGGACGGGCTTTTCTGCACGTATCCGCCTCTTTATCGTACATAACGGCATCGCAAGGGAGCCGCAAAGACTCTATGACTATATAGATCCACACTTCAAAGGCAAAGCGGTCATCGCCAATCCGCTCTTTGGCTCCACCGCTACGCACATCGCCGCACTCTTTACGCTGCTTGGCAACAGCAAAGCCAAAACATTCTTAAACGGTCTCAAGCAAAATCGTGTTGCCATCTCCACCAGTAACGGTGAGAGTGCCGATCTTGTTGCCAAGGGAGATGATGATTTTGCGCTTGTAGACAGTGACGATGCCGTAAGCCGCATACGCTCAGGAGCAGCCGTACATATTGTCTACCCCGATCAGCAAGATGACGGCATGGGCGTACTCGTCATCCCCAATACCGTTATGCTTATCAAACATGCCCCACACCCCAAAGCTGCCAAAAAACTCATCGACTATCTGCTTAGCCGAAAAGTTGAAGCGGCACTTGCCAAAGCCGACTGTGCACAGATCCCGCTGCATCCGGGAGTACCCAAACCTGCTGCACTCAAGCCGCTCGATCAGCTCAAAGTGATGCCGGTCGATTATGCCAAAGTGGCAAAAGAACTCACCAAGATCACGCCACTGCTAAGTGCATGGGGCAGCAAATAGATGTCATATCAGCGTTTGCTTTTGGGATTGGCTGTTGGCATTGTGCTTCTTATGGGTGTTTTTCCGCTGCTCAAGATGCTCTACCTTGCCCTTGCATCTCTTTTAGGGGGAACGGCTATACTGCCTGATGGCACTTTGGAGGCAATGCTTCGTTCGCTCCTTTTGGCACTGGGTGTTGCAACAATCGCCACAATCTCAGGCACACTCATTGCCTTGCTGCTTGCCAAAACCACCCTCCCTTTCGCACCGCTTTGGCTGACACTTTTTAGTCTGCCGCTGCTGTTGCCACCCGAGATTGTTATACTCGGATGGATCGATCTGCTCCCTTCACACACTCCTTTGAGCAAGCTGCTGCATACATCCGTAGGTGCAGCATGGATAGATACCACAATTTTTATGCCTGTAGCGATGCTGCTTGGCTTCTTTTTCCTTCGCCGCATCCCTGCTTCACTTGAGCTTGCTGCCCTCCTCTACACCGATGAAAAAGGAATGCTTCGCCATATCGATCTAACACTCCTTAAACCGGTACTGATACTCTCTTTTCTGCTCATCTTTATTTTGGTACTCGGAGAGTACAGTGTCGCCAATGCACTGCATATACGGCTCTTTTCTGTTGTACTTTTTACCCGTTTCAGTGCCTTTTATGACTTTGAGGGGACACTGGTGATGAGCCTGCCGCTACTGCTTGTCGCCTTTGGGGTGATCATGCTTGAGCGTATAGCCATACAGCATACACACTTTGGGCAGATGCATCAGGAAACGCATCGCTGCCATATTGTACTTTCTCCTTTATCCAAAAGGCTTTGCATCCTGCTGCTTGCGGCTGCTGTGACACTGGTAACACTGTTGCCGCTTTGGGGGATCCTCGGTACGATCGACACAATTTCGCAGCTGTATAGAGCCTTGATAGAGGTACAACACCCGCTGCTGCGCTCTTTGTTCTATGCCCTTGCAGGCGGTGCGGCAGTGACCTTTGCAGGACTCATTGTCGCACTGGCGCTCTATCTGAACAAAGCACGATACACCGGTCTACTTGAACACATTGGTCTCTTTCTTTTTATATTGCCCTCTATCATTATCGCCGTAGCATTGATCGGTTTTTATAACAGATCCGCTACTGAGTGGATCTACGCTTCTGTGCTGCTCATCCTGTTTGCCTACACGGCAAAGTATCTCATCCTTTCTGAGAAGCTCATCCATATCCGCTTGCAGCAGTTGCCAAAGAGCCTGAGTGAAGCGGCACTGGTACACGGTGCCACTCCCTTGCAGACCCTGCGTTACATCCTGCTGCCGCTGCTGCGAAGCATACTGATCGCCGCACTGCTTGTTGGTGCACTTTTTTGCCTGAGGGAAAGCACTTTTGCCATGCTGCTCCTGCCACCGGGGGATGCCACACTGCCGCTCTATCTTGCCACACGCTCTGCAAACGGCGATGCCGGTCTCATCGCTGCGATGGCATTTTGGATGCTATTGGCAATCTCGGCACTTTTGGCACTGCTGCTCTATGTTGGTACAAAACTATCAAGGAGAAGCCTGTGATAGCATTCGAGAAGGTAGTACTGGGCTACGATACACATCCTGTACTTGAGATTTCCCATCTGCACATCACATCAAAAGAGCGGGTGGTCATCGTAGGCAGCTCAGGCAGCGGCAAAAGTACCCTGCTGCGTGCTGTAGCGGGATTTGAAGCACCGCTTGAAGGGTCTATCTTGCTGCAGGGGACGTGTGTGAGCAAAGCTGGCAGCATTGTGGTACCGCCCTACCGACGCGGCGTGGGGATGGTCTTTCAAGACTTGGCGCTCTGGCCGCACATGGATGTGGCAGAGAACATCACCTTCGGTCTCAAAATGCAGGGAATCCCCAAAACCCAACGTGACACACTTCTTGATGAAATGCTCAATACGATCGGACTTACAGGCTACGCTTCCCGTACCATAGACACCCTCTCAGGCGGACAGCAGCAACGCGTAGCACTCGCACGCGCACTCATCACCAAGCCCAATATTTTGCTCATGGATGAACCCCTCTCCAGTCTCGACAGCCAACGCAACCGCCAGCTTCGGGAGGAGATTGTCCGATTGCAAGAAACGTTTGGCTTTACCCTGCTCTATGTCACCCACAATAACGAAGAGGCACAGGCTATCGCCACACGCATCCTCACGCTCAGACCAAAAGAAGACGGCAGCGGAGTACATGTGATAGAGGGGTAATCTATCAGACGCAATACTTACCCAATATCCAGCCCATCCCAGAACTCATCATAGTCAAGATTGGTCATGGAGGCATCCTCCTCTATACCTTTCTCGATGAGCTTCTGCTGTTCCTCTTCAAAATAGCGCTGGAGTGCCTCTTCAAGCATGGTGTTGATGTCTTTGTCCAAGAGCTCTGAAAAAGCTTGTAGATTTTCAACCGTGTCGGGTTTGAGTGTAATGGTAAAATCGTTCATCCTGCATGCATCCTGTTCAGTATTTTCTCTCTTTCGGTTGGGCCGTTCTCTTTAGGCAGCGGCACCTGTTCGAGTATAATATCGATGATCTGATCTACCGTCGTACCGTTGAGTGTGGTGTGCTGGCTGGGAACGAGCCTATGTCTGAAAATATCATGTATTACATCGTGAATATCTTCTACCAAGACCTTGTTTCTGCCTTTAAGCCATGCCCTTGCCTGCGCACACCTTTGCAGGGCTATTGTCCCTCTTGGACTGATACCCACATCAATCATAATATCGAGCTGCTTGCTGTAACGCAGCGGATAACGGGTAGCATAGACCAGTTCGACAATATAGTGTCCCATATCATCATCTACTTCAACGGAGGCTACCTCTTTTTGTGCTGCAAAGATGATCTCCTGTGAGAGTTTTTCGTGAACCGTTTTAGGATGAAACGTCTCATCCTGCAGCAGTTTGAGCATCTGAAACTCTGACTCCATCTTCACATAGTCTATCTTGACATGCATGAGAAAACGGTCTTTCTGCGCTTCTGAAAGCGGGAAGGTTCCCTGTTGTTCAATGGGGTTTTGTGTTGCCATGACAATGAAAAGCTTTGGCAGTGCAATGGTCTGCCCCGCAACACTCACCTGTCGCTCCTCCATCGCCTCAAGCATGGCAGACTGTACCTTTGCCGGAGCCCGGTTGATCTCGTCAGCCAATATAATATTTCCAAATATGGGACCTTTATGCAGACGAAATGCCCGCTTCCCATTCTCCTCATACAGACGCTCTTCGCCAATCACATCCGAAGGTGCAAGGTCAGGGGTGAACTGAATGCGTGTGAAGTGTGCTTCAATATGTTCCGCCATCGACCGTACCGCGCGGGTCTTGGCAAGCCCCGGAAGCCCCTCGACCAGCAGATGCCCGTTTGCAAGCAGTCCCATGACCATCCGCTCGACAATATGCTCCTGTCCGATGACCGATTCATTCATGTGCTTTTGCAGCAGCGCTATCCCCTCTTGTGCTGTCATACACGCTCCTTCTGTTTCATAAGCCCCCACTATGCATCGATCCGTGCCAATTGCGACTGCATCGTGTAAACATATGGGTTAAAATATTGTAGCATATTCATACGGAACTTATGGAGAGTCGTATGAGAAAACTGTTTATCTACTTTTGTTTCGCTCTTTTACTACTCACACAGACACTCTCCGCAAAAGACTACACCAAAAAAAGAGATGTTCAAAAATTCATCCGCCACATGGCAAAAACACACCATTTCAGCAAAAAAGAGCTGACCCGGCTCTTCTCCCATGTGCGCTACCAGAAAAAGGCACTGGCTGTTTACGTACCTTCGCTTCGCCCCAAGATCAGAAAAACCTACACAAAGCCGAGAAAAAAACAGGGTTCATGGGACAGATATGAGCATGTCTTTCTCAAAGAATCGAAAGTCAAAAAAGGGGTAGCCTTCATGCACCAACAGCGCCACTGGCTGCAAAAGGCCTACCGGCGCTACGGGGTCGAGCCTGAGTACATTGCCGCCATCATCGGCATAGAGAGCCACTATGGGGTCAACCGCGGGAAATTCCCCGTTTTTGATACCCTGACCACACTGGCATTCGAGAAGAACAGACGGCAGCGTTTCTACCGCAAAGAGCTTGAAGCCTTTTTGCTGATGACACGACGCGAAAAGGTCAACCCCAAGAATGTCAGAGGCTCTTACGCAGGGGCGATAGGACTTGGACAGTTCATGCCAAGCAACTACCTGCACTATGTGGTGGACTTCAACGGTGACGGCTTCCACCAGATGAACAACTACGCCGATGCTATCGGCAGTATTGCCCACTACTTCAAACGGCATGGATGGAAAAAAGGGATGCCGGTTGCCACAAGAGTACACTACTCCGGCAACCGTTACAGAGGACACAGAACAGGCTACACCCACGCCTACCGAAGAGTATCCCTCAAAGGGATCGCCCCAACGTCATACTTTCCTTACAAAGGCAAAGTACACCTCATCAAACTCTCCAGAGCAAACTACGACGAACTCTGGTACGGTACAAAAAACTTCTATGTCATCACCCGCTACAACCACAGCGCCTACTACGCCATGGCAGTACACCAACTGGCACAGCGGCTGAAAAAGGCGTATAAGAAGCATTATGGGAAGATATTGCGGTAGTGTTTTGAAAACATAAGTCACATACTTGCTATAAACGTTGAAACATCTCCTCAACTAAATGTTGTGAAATTCTATAGCCATGAGCCCTTGCATCCTCCAAAAACTGTTTTGCCTCTTCTGCAGTAAGATAGGATTTTTTGATATTCAGATAGATCACACCCAACAATCCTATGATGCTAATACCCTCCTGCAAGGCTATCTTACGTCCTTTTTTCTCATCGATGATAGGCGGCATCTTTAACTCAAGTGCCAAAGCGATCGCTTCACTCTCTCCGGCATCAAGCAGCATCGTGAGTGTGTCGAGTTTATCACAGGGGTGTACTGCTTTTACTTCCATAAATGCAGGCAACGTGATCTCTTTTTTTGCAGAGATCTCATCATAGACTGCTTTTGGAATGTAGACTTTTTCAAAAAGGTTTGAAAGCAGTTCCAAACGCTGCAGATCAAAAAGAATAATCAGTGTCGTACTGTCACTGATGATCATAGAAATTTTTCCATCGCTTTCATATCATCTTCAAAATCGTACGATACAACATCTATACCCATGGCTGAGAGCAGTTTCATCACTTTCTTTTTGGGTATCTCCAGTGCCTGTGCCACCTGACCAAGGCTCAATAGCCCCTTTTGGTATGCATCTATCATCAAAGAGGTCTTCAGCCCTTCGGTGATGATACTGTCATGAAACGAAAGTGCCAAGCCTATGGGCTTGGAGCGTTTGGTGATCATGGTGTACTCATCTGCCTCAAGTGAACGGGTCAATATGGCGGGATTGACTTGCAAATCTTTGATGCCTATGGTCTTCATACTATACCTTTATACTTACTTTTGATAGTATTATAGCATACATTGGAGTGACTTTTAAAAATAATCCGGAATCAGAGACTTTAGTCCTGAACATAGCGAGGCTAAAGCCATCGTTTCCTCTCAAAACCCTATTCAAAAGTGTCTTGGAATCGGAAACTTTAGTCCCGAACATGGCGAGGCTAAAGCCATCGGTTCCTCTCAAAACCCTATTCAAAAGTGTCTTGGAATCGGAGACTTTAGTCCCGAACATGGCGAGGCTAAAGCCATCGGTTCCTCTCAAAACCCTATTCAAAAGTGTCTTGGAATCGGAAACTTTAGTCCCGAACATGGCGAGGCTAAAGCCATCATTTCAACGCTCAGCGCTACCTCCCAAACAGATGGATCAGATCGGGAAAGAGCACAATGATCAAGAGCGCCAACACCTGCAGCCCGATAAAGGGCACCACCCCTTTGTAGATATCTGCCGTACTTACTCTGTCACCTGCTGCCCCTTTGAGGTAAAAGAGTGCGAAACCAAACGGCGGTGTGAGGAAACTTGCCTGCAGGTTCATGGCAATGAGTATGGCAAACCAAACAGGGTCGATACCGAAACTGGCAACGATGGGCACCAAGATAGGCACGACCACAAAAGCAATCTCAATGAAGTCGATAAAAAATCCAAGCGCAAAGATGACCGCCATCGCAATAAAGATAAACGCCCATTTGCTGCCCACATCACCCGTAAAGAACTGCAGCGCCATATCGCCGCCGCCAAGTTCGTTGAAGACCAGCGAAAATGCCGTAGCGCCAATGAGGATCATAAAGATCATCGCAGTAAGCTTCACCGTCTCAACTGCCGCATAGCGTAGCAGTGAAAATGAAAAGACACGGTTATAGGCTGCCAATGCCATCGCACCGACTACCCCAACTGCTGCCGACTCGGTCGGGGAGGCGATACCGGCAAAGATACTCCCCAGCACCGCGCCGATGAGCAGCAGCGGCGGGATGATGGCTTTGAGCGCACTCCTCAGCACCACGCTATAGGGTTTGTCTGAGACAATGGCAGGGGCAGCATTTGGTCTGAGCCATGCAAAGAGCAGAATGTAGAGGATGTAGAGCACGATCAACAGCACTCCCGGTACCACTGCCGCCTTAAAGAGATCACCCACACTCAGGTGCATCTGGTCACCCAGTACGATAAGCACGATAGAGGGCGGTATGAGCTGTCCAAGCGTGCCGCTGGCCGCGATGGAGCCGCTGGCAAGCGTAGGTGCATAGCCCTGCTTGAGCATGAGTGGCAGTGCAATGAGGCTCATCATCACCACCGATGCACCGACAATACCCGTACTTGCTGCCAGTATCGCGCCTACAAGCACCACCGAGACTGCCAAGCCGCCACGCACCGAACCAAAGAGCTGCCCCATGGAGTGCAGCAACTCCTCTGCCATCTTCGACTTCTCCAAGATCAAGCCCATGAAGATAAAAAGCGGTACCGCCATAAGCGTAATATTGCCCATGATGCCGTAGGTACGGTATGGCAGCATCTCCAGTACATGCAGCCCCACCTCGTCAGAGATCAGTGCAAAAAAGAGCGCCGTCCCGCCAAAGACAAACGCCACCTGAAAGCCTGCAAGCAGCAGCACGAGTGCCATTGCAAACATCAAAAAGACCGGATCGACCCAGAATGCCATGCGGTTGTACCATGCCATGTAGACCAAAATACCAAGCAACACCACGATGCCAAGTATGCGCCACAGCATCTTTTTGTGCTCAAGCTGATGGTAGGCTTTGAGCACTTCACTGAGTGCCTGTACCATCAGCAGCACAAACGAGAGCACCAGCACCGACTTGATGACCCACCTTGCACCAAGCCCGCCCGGATCGGGTGATACCTCATGCTGCAGGTAGCTTTGCAGTGCCATATCGTATGCATCGAAGGTAAAAAGTGCTGCAAACGGCAAAAGCAGCAGCAACATGGAGAGGATCTGAATGATATGCTTTGCATCATGCCCGTAACGGTCAAAAAAGATATCCACCCGCACATGCTTGCCATGCTTAAGCGCATAACTCAGCCCCAACAAAAAGACGGCATCATACAGATGCCACTCCACCTCCTGAAGGGCAATAGAACCGGCACTGAAGAGATAACGCATCATCGCATCATACGCCACAAGCAGCGCCAAAAGTGTCACCAGCACAGCTGCAAGCAGCCCCGCATATTTGCTGATACGGTCAAGGTAGTAGGAGAGCTTCATCTATAATCCTGTCAACATCTCATAGGGACGTTTTAGCTGCTCAGTCATTTTATGCAGACTCACTGCCCTGCCTTCCCGTACAAACTCCCGCCCGTCAAGGAAAACGATCATCGTTGGAACAGAGAAGACTTGAAAATGTGCCGAAATTTTAGGGTTTTCATGTGCATCGAGATAAATCTGCTTTATTTTTGGAAATTCCTTGTCAAAGAGTTCTTTGAATTTCGGTCTGAGCGCATGGCAGACATTGCAGTTCTCCCCTGAGAAATAGAGAAGTACCCCTATCTCCTCTTGGATGGTTTGTTGTAGTTGTTCTAATGTCATATTATTTATTCCTTTTTTAAATATATCTTCTTATTGAAACCGCATACACAGTACATCAATCACTTTGGATTTCAACGTTTCATCCAGCACTGCCATCTTCTTCTCAAGCCTTTGTTTCGAGAGAGTACGTATCTGATGGCAAAGCAGTATCGCCTCTTTGTTCTCCAAAGAGATGAGTACCTCATTTGGGTAGACCCTTCTGCCTTTTTTACGGGAAGTAACGGGAATAACGGTCACAATATCCATCTGGTTTTCAATATCGTTTGAAACCACAAGCACAGGTCTGTGCCCTGCCTGTTCCCTTCCTACTGTCGGATTGAGATTTGCCCAGTATATCTCAAACTGCATCTACTTCCCTGTCCGCATATTTGAAATCTTCCTCTATCTGTTCTATCTCTTTCATTACCATCGGGTCTTGTGCCATTTGTGCAATCTGCTGTCTGTAATTCTCTCTTTTCATCGTCTCAAGTGTATTTTGCAAAGAGCTTGATACCAGCTCTGAGAAGTTTTTAAAGTGTTCCAGTATCCCCTCTTTTTTCAATGCCAAAAAAAGTTCTTCATCAATGGAAACGGTTTTTCTAAGCATGGCAGATCCTTTGTATGATATATTGTCATACATAATATCATACTTTTAGATGTATGTCAATAAAATCACCTCTCCAATCTTGAGGGGAACATGTGGGGCATCTTGTGGGATATTACACAAAATTTATAGTGCAACAAACATAGAACACCGGCTAAGTCTCTCCCGCCCGAAGGTATCCATCAACCTCTCTTGATCGAGTTTGACATAGCGGTGGACTTTGCGGTAGAGGTGTTTGATGTCCTCTTGATAAGAGAGCGCATAGAAGTCCCTCTCAAGTACTTCAAGGTCGAGGATGTTCTGTCGGCAGCGACTGCGCTGCATGCGATTGAGGCGAAGTGAGGCTGCTTCTGTGTTGAGTCTGCGCTTGAGATGGTGCAAACGGCCAAAAAAGGAGCGAAGCTCGCTTTCAAGCTCTTTGGTCGTACAGCAGTCAATCGATGTAAGATAGTACATAGCAACTCCTTTTGAGAGAAATCGGCTTTAAGCTATTATAACACAAAGCCAAATATAGTAACGCATTAAACTATTTAGGAGTATAATACGTGCAAAATTGACAAAAGGATACAACCGATGGGTAGAGCGTTCGAATACCGTAAAGCAGCAAAAATGAAGCGTTGGGGCACCATGTCCAGACTCTTCCCAAAACTAGGAAAGGTCATTACCATGGCAGCCAAAGAGGGAGGATCTCCCGATCCTGACATGAATGCCAAACTGCGTACAGCGATCCTTAATGCAAAAGCGCAGAATATGCCAAAAGACAACATCGAAGCAGCGATCAAGCGTGCCTTCAACAAAGATGCAGCTGATATCAAAGAGATCACCTATGATGTCAAAGCACCCTACGGTGTGCAGATGATCGTCGAGTGTGCGACAGACAACGGTACGCGAACCGTTGCCAATGTAAAAGCGATCCTGCGCAAGAACAATGCCGAGATGCTCACCTCAGGCTCACTCAACTATATGTTTACCCGCAAAGCGGTCTTTATCATCGATAAAACGGAGGATATGGATGTCGAAGAGCTTGAGCTGGAACTGATCGACTACGGACTTGAAGAGATCGAAGAGGATGTTGAACCACAAGAGAACAGTGAAGACAAGCCAATCTTGAGAATCTACGGTGAGTTTACCTCTTTTGGTGAACTGAGCAAAGCCTTTGAAGAGCGTGGCATTGAGCCAAAGAAATCGACACTTGAGTACATCGCCAATACACCGATCGAACTGGATGAAGAGAAGCTTGAAGAGATAGAAGAGCTGATTGAAAAACTCGAAGAGGATGACGACGTACAGACTGTCTATACCAACATCAACTAAGTTTTTGCCGTAACACGTAGGGGAGTATCCCTCCGTTACGAAAATACCTCAGATCCACTGCCGTATCGAGACGTACCACCGCTTCAAAACTACGGCTCTCTCCCTTGTCATTCACTGCCTCGACTGTGACACTGCCCCCTGCTTGAATCTGCTCAATGCCGTATATCGTAAAACGCTCTGTGCCATCAAGCCCCAGACTCTGCCACGACTCTTCCGGACGGAATGCCAGAGGCAGTACGCCCATGCCCACAAGGTTGTTTCTGTGGATGCGTTCATAGGAGTGTGCGATCACTGCTTTGATGCCAAGCAGTTGTGTACCTTTGGCAGCCCAGTCACGCGAAGAGCCCATACCGTAGTCATCACCCGCCAGCACAATAAGCGCTACGCCCTCTTTGGCATACGCCATTGCTGCATCATAGACAAACATTTCCCTGCCTTCCGGAAAATGGCGTGTATAGCCTCCCTCTTTGGGCGCGACAAGAACATTTTTGATACGCTCATTGGCAAAGGTACCACGTATCATCACTTCATGGTTTCCACGTCTTGAGCCATAAGAGTTAAAAGATGCTTCAGGCACACCGTGTGCAAGCAGGTATTTTCCCGCAGGATAGGCAGCAGGAATTCTGCCTGCCGGAGAGATATGATCGGTCGTGACTGAATCGCCCAAAAGCAGCAGAGTCCGTGCATCGACAATATCGGACACACCTGCATATTCTCTTTTGAAATGGTCAAAATAGGGAGGCTTTCGCAGGTAGGTTGAGTCGGCATCCCAGGCAAAACGTTCACCCTCGGGGCATGCAAGCTCTCTCCAGCGCTTCTCGCCTTCAAGTATATCGGCATACTTTCGCTTAAACAGTGCAGGAGTGAGCAAAGAGGCAATCAGTGCATCTATCTCCTCCTTTTTGGGCCAGATATCGCGCAGATAGACCGGATTGCCCTCCCTGTCCTCACCAAGCGCTTCTCTTTCAAAATCGATCCATATCCTGCCTGCAAGCGCATAGGCAAGCACCAGCGGCGGCGAGGCAAGGAAGTTGCTCTTGACCTTGGGGTGGATACGCGCTTCAAAATTGCGGTTACCCGAAAGCACAGCAGAGACGATAAGCCCCTCCTTCTCAATAGCAGCTTCTATCTCTCTATCCAGCGGACCGCTGTTGCCTATACAGGTAGTACAGCCGTAGCCAACGATCCCAAAGCCCAGTGCTTCGAGTGATTTAAGCAGCCCAGCCTCTCTGAGGTACGCCTCAACCACTTTCGATCCCGGGGCAAGAGAGGTTTTGACATAGGCAGGCACATGCAGCCCTTTTTGGTGTGCGTTGCGTGCCAACAAACCGGCAGCAAGCATCACAGAGGGGTTTGAAGTATTGGTACAGGAGGTGATCGCAGCGATCACGACCGAACCGTCACAAAGCATATAGGAGTCACCCTTTATCTCCACAGGTGCACACTTTTTCGCAACACCCATACGGCACATTTCAGATACAGAGGTGTCTGCCTGTGTTGCTGTCTCATCTTCCAGTGTCGCAAGGCTCTTTTCGTCAATCTCGCGTCCGTAGTCACAGCCGAGTATATCGGAAAAACGCTTGGGCACTTCACGCAGCGCCATACGATCCTGCGGTCGTGAAGGACCGGCAACCGAGGCTTCTATGCTGCCAAGATCAAGTGTTACGATCCGACTGTAGGTTGCTTCTTTTTTGGGATCGTAGAAGAGTTGCTGGGCATGCAGATATGCTTCTGCCCTTTTGGCTTCTTCGCTGCGTCCTGTACCGCTAAGATAACGCAGTGTCTCCTCATCGACGGGGAAAAACCCCATCGTCGCACCATACTCCGGTGCCATGTTGGCAATCGTCGCTCTGTCTGCCAGGGAAAGCTGCCCCATTCCCTCACCGAAAAACTCCACAAAGGCATCGACCGTATCTTCTTGGCGCAGCATCTCCGTCACACGCAAAACCAGATCGGTCGCGGTAACGGCACTTGGCAGGCTGCCTGTGAGCCTCACACCGATTACTTTGGGGACTTTCATGCTATAGGGCTCACCAAGCGCTACCGCTTCAGCTTCGATCCCCCCGACACCCCAGCCAAGCACACCCAGACCATTGATCATCGTCGTGTGTGAATCGGTACCGATAAGGGTATCGGGATGGAGGTACTGCTTTTCTTCTTGCTCTTTAATACCGACTACCGTAGCGATATGCTCCAGATTGACCTGATGGACGATACCTGCACCGGGAGGAAAGACACGCAGATTTTCAAAGGCATGCTGAGCCCATTTGAGAAAGGCGTATCGCTCTTTGTTTCGCTTGTACTCCATATCAAGGTTGAACCCAAGCGCATCTTTGGAGGCATAGTGATCTACCTGCACCGAGTGATCTACGATCAGATCGATGGGTACAACAGGATTGATTGCTGAAGGCTTGGCACCGTGTGCTGCCATTGCATCACGCAGGGCAGCAAGATCGACCAGACACGGTACACCGGTAAAGTCCTGCATCACAACACGGGAGGGGTAAAATGCGATCTGTCGGGTCTTGCTTTGATCAGGCTCCCACCTGCCAAGCTGCATCAGATCATCGAATGTAACAATATCGTCATCATAGGAGGAGAGAAGATTCTCAAGCAGTATGCGAAGGCTGTAAGGCAATGTGCTAAGCTCTATATCGTAATCTGATGCAAAGTGCTTCAGGTCATAGTAGTGGTACTCCTGCGTATCGATACGCAAGCTTGAAAGGTAAGCCTCTTTATCCATCACCGCTCCTTTGCAGGATAGTATAGGATACTATAGGCTTAGAGTGTGCAATCAGTGTAGAACGGCTACTTTTCGTGCTGCTCTACAAAGTCCTCATAATTTCCTTCAAAATCGATCATGCTGCCGTCTTCATTGAGTTTGATGATACGGTTGGCGAAAGCATCGATGAGCTCACGGTCATGTGAGACGACAATGGCACCACCCTCATAGCGGTGCAGCGCTTCACCCAGTGCGACGATCGCTTCGAGGTCGAGGTGGTTGTTTGGCTCATCCATCACAAGGAAGTTGGCACTATCCATCATCATCTTACTCATCATAATGCGGTGTTTTTCACCTCCAGAGCAGGCATCGACCTTCTTCTTTTGCTCCTCACCGCTAAAGAGCATACGCCCCAGTGTCTTTCTTATGTCATCAATATGCCACTTGGCATCAAAGCCCTGTATCCACTGCGGCAGTTCCACATCACCGTTAACGATGTCAGTCGTGTTTTGCGGGAAGTAGCTTGTGGTGATGGTCTGTCCCCATTTATAGCTGCCGCTGTCAGGTTCCAGATTGCCCATGAGAATCTCAAGCAGGGTGGTCTTCCCTACCCCGTTGGCACCGATGAGGGCAATCTTGTCACCTTTGTTGACCTTGAAGGTAATGTTCTCAAGTACCTTCTCATCCCCATAGCTTTTGGAGATATCTTTGACCTCAAGTACCTCATTACCAATGTCACGGTGCGGACGGAACATGATGGAGGGATCACGTCTGCTTGAGAGCTTGATCTCCTCGATATTGAGCTTGTCAAGCTGCTTTTGGCGGGAAGTTGCCTGCTTGGCTTTGGAGGCATTGGCGGAGAAACGTGCGATGAACTTCTCAAGCTCCTCTTTCTCTTTGAGCGCTTTGTTTCTGTCTGCTTCTGCCTGTTTTGCCATCAGGTTAGCCGCAATATACCACTCATCGTAGTTACCGGTAAACTCACGAATGGTTTGAAAATCCAGATCGAGAATGTGGGTTACCACGCCATTGAGGAAGTGTCTGTCGTGCGAAATGACCAGTAGCGTTCCTTCATGACGTTTCAGCTCCTCTTCAAGCCATGCGATGGTCTCCATGTCAAGGTTGTTGGTAGGTTCGTCCAGCAGCAGTACATCGGGCTTAAGGAAAAGCACCTGTGCCAGCAAAATCTTGAACTTGTCACCACCGGTGAGTGAACTCATCAGATCATCATGTTGTTCTATAGGAAAGCCCAGTGTCGTCAAGAGTTTTTCGATCTTGACATCACTCTCATAGGTCGGGTCTTCATCTGCGCAGATCATCTCCAACTCGGCAAGACGGTTGTTTACCTCATC
The DNA here is from genome assembly GCA_027082955.1 of Sulfurovum sp. Lineage (GTDB taxonomy): Bacteria > Campylobacterota > Campylobacteria > Campylobacterales > Sulfurovaceae > Sulfurovum. Next base: position 37,527 of record JALWTA010000040.1, read on the forward strand.
GCTCTCAAAGTCCCCTTCCATATAGAGCTTCTCTTTCTCTTTTTGGGCATCGTAGAGCTTTTTGTTACCGTAAAGTACGGCATCTTTAAGGGTAAAGTCTTCAAAGGCGTACTGGTTCTGGCTGAGCATCCCAAGTTTGAGCCCCGGCTGAAGCTGCACTTCGCCTTCGCTTGGCTCTATCTCTCCGGCGAGAATCTTCATAAAGGTTGATTTCCCTGCCCCGTTGGCTCCTATAAGCCCGTAGCGTTTGCCCACATCGAGTGTGAGGTTGATCTTGTCGAAAAGCACACGCTTTCCGTAGCGTTGTGTAAGGTTGACTGTACTAAGCACTCTTTATCCTTCAAAATAAAATATTGATGCGATTTTAGCGTAATGTGCTGAAAGGAATATCAAACTACTTTATTCTTACTTTTTCACTCAATAAACAAGACCTGCTATTTTCTACGTATTCTATTTCTAATTGCTAGTAGAAATGCACCTATAAAAAACCAACTAACAATATTGAGAAATGAACTAATAAAATAACCAAATTCACCATGTGGTTTATACCAATTTTTATTTGCAGGTGTAATAATACTTGTGATACGGGATAAAATATATATAATTTGATTTTCATAACTGTCTTTCAATTTAGGTATCACTAAACTATATTTTGCATTTTGGCGTTGTCCGAATAGCCTTTTTCCGTTATCTAACTCAACACTATATTTTGTATTTACATTTTTAATGATAAGTGGTTTAGAAGAATTAAAGTCATCTAATAAAAAAAGTGGTGTTGCGGGTGTTGCCTCAAAATTTTGTTTTATATACTCATCATCAGTAGGTTTTACAATAAAAGTACTGATTACAAGTAAAATCACTAAACTAAACAATGGCCTTGCAAATTTTTCACCAAAACCATTCACAGTAAAATGAAAAATCAAAACAGATCGTTCTAACATTTTATTTTTATTTTGTAAAGATATAAGTTCTGCATACCTTCTGCTATAAAAAAAATCTCCCCCCTTTTGAAAGTCACCTCGTGATTCAAAATTAATTTGTAAATTTTTATATAATTCAGACAATGATACAAAAGTATTTTTGAATGCTTTTTTAGACCTTTGTATATTTTCATCTATTTTTTTATAAAGAATAATCTCATCATATGTACATATATGATCTTTATCTGAAAAACGAAAATAGATTTTTTTAAAAAAATACTCACTTATTACAACAACAAAAGTGAAAAATGTTAAAACTAATAGTGGAATTGTATAAAATAAAGCGAATTGTAAAATTAAAACAATAATAATACTTATAATTTCAACTAAAAACAATATTAAGTAACCATGCCTTTCGAGGCTTGAATTATCTAATTCATTAAATGATTTTCTAATCTTGTTTTTTGGAAAAATACAGTTTCTAAATTCTGTTTTATCTACTTTCGAATTTAAAAAAAATACTTTATGTAAATCACAATTTTGAAAAACAACATCATCTAGCATCGCATTGGTAAAGTTTGCTTCGTTTTCAAATTTGGCTCCAACAAAAAAAACTTTCCCACTTCCTGATACATGATTAGTATATTTCGTAACCTTTTTTATATATCCTTCTGATGCTTCAATCAAACCATTCTTTGCATACCCTCCAACTTCAAAAACCAGTGCGTTTTCAACTTTTTTTAATCTCACTTCCAAATTGTCTATTTCGACACGCTTAAAACGTCCACCCTCATGAAAACTACACTCTTTAAGTACTAATGAAAAGCACTGCATCGAATCAAAATTTGGATAACACTCAAATACCACATCTTTCAATATAACTTCGTTATACCTCTTTGCTACGTCTATTTTAAATACATAAAAAACAGTATCTTTCAATACTACTTTTTTAGATTTTTCATATTGAGCATCTATATAACATTGAAGTATCTCTAAAAATTTTTTCTTTTTTTCTTTTTGTAATGTTTCACTATGAAAAATACACCTGTGCTCTTTGTCAGAAAAGTAGTCTTTATTATCTATCTGTTTATTTAAAAACGTTTCATATTGACATTGAGGATGTTTGCATTTACACGTACTCATTTGTGATCCAAATTAGAGCTTTTTGTTTTTAGTTTTAACCCCAACTCATTAAATTTATTTTTAAAATAGCCATCTCTTTGATCCATCTTTTTTTCAATATCATTTACTCAACTTTCGCACATAAACCCAAGCTCTTTTTGCGTGTAGGCTCTGAGTAGCGCGATAATTTGAAGTATATCTTTATTCTCCTTGACAATATTTTCAATCTGAGCGATGTTTGTGAGTATTTC
>JALWTA010000041.1 GCA_027082955.1 Sulfurovum sp.
TTGTCAAGTTCCATAAAACAGGCTCCTTTATACAATGTGTGTGGTAACAAATTGTACGTAAATCTGCCTGTTTATGGGCTTTCGTAGATGGATTTTCCTTTAGAATTTATGTGCGAAAGTTGAGATCCTTATCTGCCAAATCCCTCAGTATCACAGGTTAAAAGAGACCAACTCCCCGCGTTTAAGGCGTGGGATAATATCGGTTTTGATCTTGCGAATCAGAAAACTTTTTTGGCTGAAGGGCATACTGCTGTCCGCAACAATCTGCCTCAGGCGTGTATCATAGTGCTTTATCAGGAAGTTCCGCAATACCTCTTGAAGCTCTTTTTCATTCATCACTTTCAGGCTCTCATCGAGCGCAATACCCATCAGATGCGGATGCTCCTTCTCGTCATTGATCAAGGCAGTAAACAAAGATGCATAGCCGCCAAACATTTTCGCATCGACCACATCCAGTACCGAATCGATCAGCTCCGGTCTCTCCAACAAGGTTTTAAGGATGCTCAGTTGTGCCACATCATCTTTTGGCTGAGAGAAGTTCTCTCTAGCACGTTCCGGTCTGCTCTGGCTTCCAAACATCACAGGCGAAACCCCCAACAGGGTTGCTGCCATAGGAATGTAGGCATCTTTGATGATCTGGCTAAGCCCTGTAAGAAACTGTTTGAGCGTACCGAATGCTGCCTCTTTGGCACGGGGATCATGCAGATCGTACCCTTCGACGATCTTCTCCAGCACAAACGGAATGAGCGGTTTGGCATCCCGCAGCAAAGCAGCGACCTTCTCACTCTCCCCTTTTGCGATCAGGTCAGCAGGGTCCTGCCCGTCAGGGAAAAGCACTACGCCACCGTCAAAGTTGGCATGGGCAAGCATCTGTGCCGCTTTAAGCGCTGCAGCTACTCCGGCTTTGTCTCCATCATACGCCAAAATGATCTTAGGCTCTCCCTTTCGCAACAGTGGCAAATGCTCCGTTGTCAGTGCTGTTCCAAGAGTCGCCACCGCCTCTGTAAAGCCTGCCTGATGAAACATCACCACATCCAGATATCCTTCACAGACAATGAGCTTTTTGTGCTTGTAGATACTCTCTTTGGCAAGATGGTAGCCATAGAGCAGCCGCGACTTGTTAAAAAGCTTGGTTTGTGGAGAGTTGATATATTTTGCCGGATGGTTGGTAATGGTACGTCCCCCAAAACCGACTGCCGCACCGTTTGGAGAATAGATGGGAAAGGTGATACGCTCGACAAGACGGGCATAGTAGCCGCCATCTTCTCCCTGTGCCAAAATACCCGCTTCGACCGCCTGCGGTCTTGGCAGAGAGGTACTGTCGAGAAACCGCATCACCGAACGTCCATCCGGCACATACCCTATGCCAAAACGCTCGATAGAGTTTTGTGAAATACCCCGCTGACGCAGATAGTTTTTTGCCGTTTCGTGCTGTTCAAGATTTTTCACATACCAACGCTGAATTGCCTCAAGCACCCGCTTGGCATCGGAGTAGTCCGAACTGCCTTTGGTATAGTTGAGCGAAAAGTTGAACATCGATGCCAGCTTCTCGATCGCTTCGGGATAGCTAAGCTTTTCAAGCTCCATCACGAACTTGATGGCATCCCCTCCCACACCACACCCAAAACAGTGGTATATCTGCTTGGAGGGGCTCACCACAAAAGAGGGGGTCTTCTCTCCGTGGAAAGGGCAGTTGGCTTTGTAGTTGGCACCTGCTTTTTTAAGCTCGACATAGTTGCCGACCACATCCACGATATCGATACTGTTTTTCAGTGATTCTATAGAGGCATTGTCTATCATGACCGCATTATATCCAATTTGGTATAATCTGCGGTAGGTAGTAGGTAGTAGGTAGTAGGTAGTAGGTAGAAGGTAGAAGGTAGAAGGTAGAAGGTAGAAGGTAGAAGGTAGAAGGTAGAAATGATAACAAGAGTAAAGTTTATGTCAACCCATTTTAAACATACTACATCTCACAACAAAAACATTGCAAAGCAATGCATACCAACACTCCTACCTCCTACTTCCTACCTCCTACTTAAACTAGCTCCTCACTCTTCTCTGTGCCAAAGGCATACATAATGGAACACATTCTCCCCGCATACAACGATCCTCTTTTCAGTATTTTGCTGATCATCACCATCGGGCTGATCATTGCACTGGCAACCTACGGGTGGGGTCTCTACAAACAGCAAAAAGAGGCAGGTAATCTTTTGAAGTTCCTCGACAAATTTGAAAGTGCAGAATGTACACTTGATACCGAAGAGATGCCTTTTGAACCACATATGTTCAAACCACTTTCACTGCTTGCAAAAGCCTTTGAAAACTCCGGAGAATACCACAAAGCCATCAACATCTATCTCTATCTTATCAAAAATGCACGTAATGAGGCAGCGAAAACAGAACTGATGGAACGGCTTGGAACAACCTATCTGCATGCCGGTTTTCTTGAACGTGCCAGAAGCATCTATGTAGAAATTCTTCGCAAAAAACCGCGCAGTAAAAAAGTTTTGTATGAGCTTGGTGTAGTTTACGAAGTGATGCAAGAATATGACAAAGCAAAAGAGATTATCGAACCTCTGGAACTGTTAAATGAGGATACTCGGCAGTTACAGCAGTTTTTGGCATTTTCCCAACTCTCCTCCAATAGAAATATGCCCGTAGACGAAAAACTGCAAAAACTGCAAAAACTGCTCGAAGAAGAGCCGGGACTCTATCGGCAGATCATCTCTGAAATGCTGCAACTGGATACACGGATCGCATGGGAGCACATTGATCCTAAGCGTATTAAAGAGATTCTAGACATCCTCTGGTTCTTACCCAATTCACAACTCGATTTGGATATAATCTCGAACAATATGCAGCTAAGCACCCTCTATTATGCGAAAGGTTACCTGCAAAAGCCTATGTCTCAAAGCGGCATCTTTTCACTGGATCTGATCGCAAAGGCACGTGAAAACGGTTTTACCAATACGGATCTGCAGTTTTCCTACCTCTGCAAAAAGTGTAAACGAAGCTTTCCCGTTTCGTTTAAGCGGTGTCCTGGCTGTATGGCGATAAACTCTGTGGAAGTCGAGGAACAGATTGCAAAAGCAAGTACGCAAACAGATCACTCTTTACTCTGACGGATCGAGCCTTGGCAACCCCGGTCCAGGCGGTTATGGCGGCATTCTGGAGTACAATGGTCATACAAAGGAATACTCTGGAGGCGAAGCGCATACGACAAACAACCGTATGGAACTGCGCGGGGTCATTGAAGGGCTCAAACTTCTCAAAGAACCCTGTGAGGTTGAGATCGTCTCTGACAGCTCCTATGTCATCAAAGCCATAAACGAATGGCTTGACGGATGGGTCAAAAAAGGCTTCAAGAAGGTCAAGAACCCGGATCTTTGGAAAACCTACCTTGAGGTCGCAACCCCCCACATTATCCACGGGACATGGGTACGCGGTCACAATGGACATCCTCAAAACGAGCGGTGTGATGAACTTGCCAGACAAGAGGCTGAACGCATACAAAAAAGTTTACATCAGGAGTAATTATGACAGACTATACCGGTCTTGAAAAACGTCTGAACTATGTTTTTAAAGATAAGCAGTTGATTATTGAGGCTTTAACCCACAAAAGCTACAAAAAGCCTTACAATAATGAGCGGCTCGAATTTCTTGGAGATGCCGTACTCGATCTGATTGTTGGGGAATATCTCTATAAAAAATTTCCCTCTTCCAATGAAGGTGTACTTTCCAAAATAAGAGCATCACTGGTCAATGAAAGTGGGTTTACCCTTCTTGCAAAATCCCTCTCTTTAGGAAACTATATTTATCTTTCCCCTGCTGAAGAGAACAATAACGGCAGAAACAAGCCTTCTCTTCTCTCGAATGCCTTTGAAGCGGTCATTGGTGCTATCTATTTGGAGGCTGGCTTGGAAAAATCCAAAGAGATTGCTATTGCACTTTTGGAAAAAGCCCACCCGAAAATCGATCTCGATACCCTCTCAAAAGACTATAAAACCGCTTTGCAGGAGCTCACTCAGGCATCACACGGTGTCACTCCACAGTATGAACTTCTGGGAAGTTCCGGCCCTGATCACAAAAAAGAGTTTGAGATCGCTGTCAAACTCAACGGTGAGACCATTGCCTCAGCCAAAGGCAAAAGCAAAAAAGAGGCGCAGCAGAAAGCTGCAGAGATCGCGTTAAAAAAACTGAGGGTGTCATAATGAATACTTTCGGCAAACGACTCACCCTGACCACCTTTGGCGAATCGCACGGCAAAGCGATCGGCTGCATCCTTGACGGTATACCTGCCGGATTGAAGATAGATGAAGATTTCATCCAGTCCGAACTTGACCGCCGAAAACCCGGTAAAAGCAAACTGGAGACCGGACGCAAAGAGCCCGACAGAGTCGAGATACTCTCAGGTGTCTTTGAAGGGGTGAGTACCGGTACTCCCATTGCCATGGTGATCTTCAACACCAACCAAAAGAGCAAAGACTACGAAAATGTCAAAAACCTCTTCCGTCCCGGTCATGCGGACTTTACCTACTTTCACAAGTACGGACTGCGCGACTACCGCGGCGGCGGGCGAAGTTCTGCCAGAGAGACCGCTGCACGGGTTGCCGGTGGTGCCATTGCCAAACTGATGCTCAAAGAGATGGGCATTGCCATTCAAAGCGGTCTGTGTGAAGTCGATGGCATCAAAGCAGAGACTATTGATTTTGACCATGCCAAAACCTCCAAACTCTGTGCACTTGACCCCAACAAAGAGATAGAACAAGAGAAAGCGATACTCAACGCAAAAGAGGCACACGACTCTGTCGGCGGCGTGGTGCTCACCACCGCCACCGGTGTACCCGCAGGATTTGGTGAACCGCTCTACTACAAGCTTGATGCCCTGCTTGCCGATGCCATGATGGGCATCAACGCCGCCAAAGCGGTCGAGATCGGTGACGGGATCGCCAGCACCCACCTCAAAGGCAGCCAAAACAACGACCCCATCACCTCTGAAGGCTTTGCCAGCAACCATGCCGGAGGCATCCTCGGCGGTATCAGCAACGGTGACACCATCATCGTCAAGACCCACTTCAAACCAACCCCGTCCATCTTTCAGGAGCAAGACACAGTTACAGTTGACAATGAACCTGTCAAATGCAACCTCAAAGGCAGACACGACCCCTGTGTCGCCATCCGCGGTGCTGTTGTCACTGAGGCGATGATGGCACTGGTACTTGCCGATATGGCACTGCTCAATATGGGCAGAAAGATGGAGCATCTTTCCAAAATTTACGGGTAAATATTACCTACATGTACTATTGATGCAGACACACGTAGGGTGCGTACTCACGCACCTTCAAACCGTTTATCGAAAAGAACCGTGACTATCGACATACACTTCAAAGGTGCGAAACATCGCACCCTACAGTCATCCCATACACCTTTTTAAAACAGTGTCGGTTCATCCACCCCTTTTACCCGGAAACTCTTTCGATGCACCGGACATCTTCCGTACACCTGCAACGCTTCAATATGCGCTTTGGTACCATACCCCTTATGCTTCTCAAACCCATACTCAGGATAGGTTTTAGCCAAAGCGATGATCTCTCTGTCACGCGTCACCTTTGCCAAGATGCTCGCCGCTGAGACCTCCACAATCTTTGCATCAGCCTTGACCATGGTTGTAATGTTGTCAACCCCAAAAGTACTGTTGCCGTCAAAAAGATAGTCCACATCCGGTATATGCTTCTGTATAGACTGTAACCCGCGCCGAAGACACTCAGAAATACCAAGCTCATCAACATCCTGTGCCGAAAAAGAGACAATGTGATACAGCGCATTGCCCACAATCACCTCATAAAGCGTTTCCCTCCGCTTCTCCGTCAACTTTTTCGAGTCTGTCAACCCGTCAACCTCTCCTGTCAACACTACTCCCGCCATCACCAGCGAACCGGCAATGCAGCCTCTACCCGCCTCGTCAATACCGCAGAGGGGTTTGTTTTGTTGTTTCATTTTCTGTAAGCACCTTCCCGTGATTTCACAGAGAGCACCAATATCACCAGTATATCATTCTCTTTTTTGTAAATCACTCTGTATCGGCGAAGCTTTAATCGGTAAAGTATCGTTGATTCCCCTTGCAGTTTTTTAATCTTTCCGGTACGCATCAACTCCTGTTCATACGAAGCACAAAAGTGTTCTGCAAAGGTATAGAGCGATTCTTTGATAAAAGCAATATCCGCTTTTGAAATATGTTTAAAGTCCTTTTTAACACTTGCTTTAAATGCCAATGTATACAACGTTTATACACCTAACTCTTCAAAAAATGTATCTGCTTCAATTGTCGGCTCTTCCAGCCTTGCTTCTGCCTGTTTTAAATCATTCATATCCATATACATTTCCAAAGCTTCTGTGACAATGGCTGTTTTCTTTTTACCTAAACTTTTTGCTAAATGATCCAACTCATCCAGTAGCGGCAATGGCAATGTAAAGGTAGTTGGTTTGACTGTTTTGTACATAGCTTGACTCCTTTATATTGTTAATTATATTGTTAATTATATGAATTGTCAAGTCATGTTCCTGTCAACACTTCCAAAAACGCCTCTCCGTACCGATCATATTTGACTTCACCAATGCCATGTACTTCCAGCATCTCATCTTTTGTAGATGGTTTTTTGGCACTGAGGTCTTTGAGGGTTTTGTCGGAAAATACGATGTAAGGGGGGATGCTATTTTCCGAGGCAATCTCTGTACGCAGGGCTTTGAGCTTGTCGTACATCTCTACATCATAGTCATCAAAGTAAGTTACTTTGCGTTTTGGTACACTTTTGCGCACCTCAAGACGCTCTTTTTTCATGGTTATGGTATGTGCCCCCTTGAGCACCTCTACCCCAAAGGGTGTCAAGGCGTACACTTTGAACTCTCCTATCTGCACTGCTCCAAGCTCCAGCAGCTTGTCGGCAATGCTGAGCCACTGTGCCTTGCTGTAGTCCGTGCCAATGCCATACACACTTAGCCCGTCATGCCCGTTTTGCAAAATGCGCTGTTCTTTGCTTCCGCGTAAAATGTCAACAATGTAATGGATGCCAAACTTCTGTCCGGTACGCACCACTGCCGAGAGCATCATGCGTGCAGCCTGTGTGATGTCAACCCTCTCCTGATCGGGCATGATGCAGTTGTCACATTTGTCACCGCATGCTTCGATGCGGTCGTCAAAGTAAGCAGCGATGCTCTGGTGGCGACACCCCTCCGAGTTAGCAAACCGCACCATGCTCTCAAGCTTTCCAACGGCGTGTTCACGGTAGGGCGTATCGGGAAGATCTTCAATGAATGCTTTTTGCTGTACGATATCCGCAGCCGAAAAGAGCAGTAGAGTCTCCGACTCCAGCCCGTCCCGTCCGGCACGGCCAATCTCCTGATAGTAGTTCTCCAGTGTTTTGGGCATCGTCATGTGCACCACAAACCGGATGTTGCTCTTGTCTATGCCCATCCCAAACGCGATGGTAGCTACCACCACTTGCACTTTGTCTGCGACAAAATCACGGAAGGTGCCGTTTTTCTCCTCGATACTCAGCCCGGCATGGTAGGCACGCGCTTCAATCCCTTTCGTCTGCAAAAAGTGTGCCACCGCCTCAGTTGATTTGCGCGAAAGGGTGTAGATGATGCCAGACTCCCCCTCATGCTGCTGCAAAAACGCCAGCAGCTGTTCTCTGCCATCTTTGATGCGGTGCTTTGCATGGATGGTCAGATTTTCACGAAAGAGTGCCCCTCGTACCCGTTTTGGGTTTCGCAGTCCAAGGTTGGCGACAATATCCGCCTCGACCGCCTTGGTTGCCGTAGCGGTAAAGGCTGCTACAGGCACCTGCGGAAACTCAGCTTTAAGCAGTGAAAGCCGGCGGTAGTTTTCCCGAAACTCATGCCCCCACTCACTCACGCAGTGCGCTTCGTCAATAACAAAAAAATTGATCGTAAGACGATGCAGCAGATTGATAAAGTAGGGATTGGTCAAGCGTTCAGGCGCGACATAGAGCAGCTTTATGCTGCCATCATGCAACGCCTGCTCTATCTGCCGTGTCTGCTCCATATCCTGCATCGAAGAGAGCATGGCTGCCGAGATGCCGCCTGCTTTGAGTGCAGTAACCTGATCGTGCATGAGTGCCAGCAGCGGCGAAACCACCACCGTTACGCCTTCCATGAGCAGGGTTGGCAGCTGGTAACAGAGCGATTTTCCGCCGCCTGTCGGCAGGATCATCAGTACATCCTCTTTGGCGAGAATGGCATCGATCACCTCTTCTTGCAGCGGGCGGAATGCACTGTGTCCGAAATAGTGTTTTAACGCTTCATGTTTCTTCATAAACGCAGTGTAGCGGATTTTGGGGAAGAGAGGGGTAAAATATGTCAGATTGACATATTTTACCTATGTAATAAGATTAGAGTTTGCCACCCATACGGGCGAAGATTATACGCTGGGAGACACTGTCAAGACGGTCGATGATCTTGAGGTTTTTACGGATATATTTGAGCAGGTTGAAGTACTCTTCGGCATGACCGTCAGACTCATTCATCTTCTGCAGTACGCTCTTTTCAAGCACCGCATAGATATCGTCTGTTTTGGCATACTCCACATCGATCTCAATGGCAAGCTGCTTGATAAGATCATTGTCATCAAAGGTCTGGAACATCTCAAGCGTCTTGTCAAAAGCATTGATCGTACAGCGGTTAATACTGAGTGACTCTTTGATGAATTGGGCGATATTCTCATCCTCTTCAGCTAGCATGCTCTGCATATTTTTGAGATAGTTGTTGATATTGGTCTTGATACGGTTGAGTGCGGAAGTGATCTTGAGATAAGAGACCATTTCCCGAAGATCTTTCGCTTCAGGGGTATAGCGTGCGAAGATAAGCACAATATCATTGTCGATCTTCTCAGTACAATCTGAGACACACTTTACCGTTTTTCTGATCTTCTCAAGTGCATTGCTGTTTCCCGACTCAAGCGCTTTGAGTCCCTCTTTATTGGCATTTGCCAAAATCTCGACGGTTTCGACAACCTGTGCCCTTACGTCATGTCTAGCTTCCTGGTATTGTGTCAACATTATCCAAATCTCCCTGTAATATAGTCTTCTGTCAGTTTCTCGGATGGGCTGAGGAAGATCTTTTCTGTTTTGTCATACTCGATCAGCTCTCCAAGATACATAAATGCCGTATAATCGCTCAAACGGCTTGCCTGCTGCATGTTATGGGTCACAATCACCACGGAGACCTCCTCTTTCAGCTCAGCAATAAGCTCTTCGATCGCCCCGGTTGAGATAGGGTCAAGCGCGGAGGTAGGCTCATCAAAAAGCAGTACACGCGGTTTGAGTGCGACCGCTCTGGCAATACACAAACGCTGCTGCTGTCCTCCGGACATACCCAGTGCGTTTTCGTTGAGACGGTCTTTGGTCTCTTCCCATATCGCAGCACCCTTAAGCGCTGCCTCCACTCTGTCCTGAAGCTCTGTTTTGTTTTTAATGCCAGAGAGTCTCAACCCGTATGCAACATTGTCAAATATGCTCATAGGAAACGGGGTGGGCTTTTGGAAGATCATCCCCACTTCCTGACGCAGTCTGATAAAGTCATTCTCTTTTTTAAGCTCGAGGATATTCTCCTGCTTTCCGCCTTTGTGGTGCAGAATGATCTCCCCTTCATATTTGTTTCCCGGGTAGAGATCATGAATACGGTTCATTGAACGTAGCAGTGTCGATTTTCCACATCCGCTCGGACCGATCATGGCAGTAATTTTGTTCTTTCTTACCGGTAGATTGATCTTCTTCAAAGAGGGCTTGGGTGCACCCGGATAGGTAAAAGAGAACTTCTTGACCTCCATCACTACATTGCTGTCTGACATCATACTTCCTTACACAATAATTTATTTTTTCTTTCTTACGACAAAACGACCAAAGAGGTTGATACACAACACGATCATCGTCAAAATGAACGATGCTGCCCATGCCAGCTCCCTGCTTGGTGCATCGGGATAGGTCGCCAGATTATAGATACTGACCGTCAATGACGGGAACTGTTCATTCATATTCATAGTAAAGAACTGGTTGTTTGCCGAAGTAAAGAGCAGCGGTGCTGTTTCACCGATGATACGAGCAAACGAGAGCAGTACGCCTGTCATGATCCCTACTTTTGCCGCACGGATCACCACCTGCAAGATGATCTTATGCTTGCTGCCGCCAAGGGCGATACCCGCTTCACGCAGCTCTTGGGGTACCAATGCCAGCATATTGTCTGTTGTCGAGATGATGATAGGCACCATCATGATCGCCAATGCTACAGCCCCTGCCCAGCCGTTGTAACTCCCGACCGGATCGACCATAATGGCATAGACAAAAACACCGATGACGATGGAGGGGGCAGACATCATCACATCACTGAGATTGCGAATGACCATTGAAAGTTTGCTGCCGTACCCATACTCACGCAGATAGATACCCGCCATCATACCCACCGGTACAGCAATGAGCGTCGCAAGCAGCGCCATGGTAAACTGTCCTACCAGCAGGTTTCTAATACCGCCTTCGACAAGATCTTTGGTAAAGGTCGTCCAGTGAATACTTGTGATGCCTTTGTAACTGAGTGTCGCCAGAATCCAAAACAAAAATCCGATCCCGATCATTGCAGAAAGGGTGGAGAGTATCAAGATCACTTTATTTAAAATCAGTCTGTTCATCATCCTCTCCTATCTGCTTTTTCTACCCAAGAAGTAGAACTTTGCCAGTGAAATAATCACAAAACTTACCACAAACAAGATCAATGCCAGATAATACATACTGCTTAGCTCCAGATCTTCTGCTTCGGCAAAGTTGTTTGCCAGCAGCACCGGTATGGAGGTGGTCGGGTCGGTCACTTTGTGTACCGTACTCATGACTGAGCCTATGAGGAAGGCAACTGCCATTGTCTCACCCAGCGCCCTTCCCAGCGCAAGGATGATAGAACCGATGATCCCCCCTTTGGCATAAGGCATAATGACATCTTTGATCACCTCAAACTTGGTCGCCCCCATGGCATAGGCAGACTCTTTGAGCACCGCCGGAGTGGTGTTCATGGAGTCACGGGTAATGGCTGCCATAAACGGAATGATCATGATCGCCAGTACGATACCAGCGGTGAGCAGCCCCACACCGTTGCCGCCAAAGACCTTCTGAACAATCGGCGCAAAGTAGAAAAGCCCCCACATCCCGTAGATAATACTCGGAATAGCGGCAAGCAGCTCAATGGCTATGGAGACCGGCTTGGAGACCTTCTCAGAAGCGATCTCTGTGAGGAAAATGGCGATCCCCATTGCAAGTGGTGTTGCGATCAGCATGGCAATCAACGTACTCAGCAGTGTTCCCATAATAGGGATAAACCCGCCAAACACACCGCCTTCGTCATCTTCACCCACTTCCCACTGATCTGTCCAAAGGAAGTCTATGCCAAAGGTATGCATGGCATCCTGAGCGTAGTGAAACAGTACCGCAAAAATCCCAGCCAGTAGAAAAAATGAAAGTGTTGCAGAGAAGAAAGAGAAGTTACGAAAGAGTTTTCCGCCCATACCGTGCCTTTTTTGAAAATAAAATGCTTGAGGGATTTTACCATAAAGTGGTTACATTTTGGTAACCCAAATCTCGAAATAGAAAACTTGCAGTCGGTGCAACGCTCGTGTGTATGGGGTTTGTATGAAATTTGAGTCGCACCTGTAGGTTCAGCGATGATTTTATACGAAGTTCATGCACACAATAGTGGTATCGAATGCTGTTTTCTATCGAGAGATTTTGGTAACCACTGTATATGCAACAAGATAACAATACAAAGGAAAAAACATGATACAGTGGTTACAAAAACCTCCTTCCGCGAAGCGTGTGCGGAAGGAAAGAGGTTAATAAAAAAGGGGGGGAGGGATTACTTGATCCCTTTGCTCTCCCAGTATTTTCTGATCTCATCTTTTGTAGAAGCAGGAAGCGGTACATACCCAAGGTCAGCAGCCGCTTTGTCTCCGTTTTTGTATGCCCAGTCAAAGAATGCTGTTACCTCTTTGTTTGTTTCTGTTTTCTCTTTTGGCAGCAAGATGAATGTCGCCGCTACGATAGGATAAGAGGTTGCACCTGCAGGGTCACCAATGACGGCATAGAAATCATTTTCAGGTGTCCATGTTGCATATTTTGCAGCATCCTGGAAAGATTTGACTGTCGGTTTGATGAAGTTGCCCTCTTTGTTTTGTACCTGTGCAGCAGGCAAACCAAGCTTGATTTTGTAAGAGTACTCAATGTATCCGATGGAGTTTTTGATCTGCTGAATGTTCGCAGAGACACCGGAGTTTGATTTACCTGCAACCACTTTTGCCGCTTTCCATTTTGGCTTTTTGCTCACTTTGAATGCCGGGTCAATCTTGTTCAAGAAGTATGTAAAGTTGAATGTCGTACCGGATTTGTCCGCTCTAACACAGGTGGTGATAGGTGCGTGTGGCAGTTTAAGCCCTGCATTGTCTTTGGCAATGGCTGCATCATCCCAAAACTTCGCTTTTCCGCTAAAGATCGCATCGATCGCTGCACGTGAGAGTTTCAGTTCACCGTCTTTGACACCGTCGATGTTGTAGGCAAGGACAATGGACCCTACCACTGAAGGGAACATATAGAGCTTCTCTTTTGCCAGTTTTTTGGCTTTCAGAGGTTTGTCAGAACCGCCAAAGTCAACCATACGCTTGGAGATAGACTTGATCCCGTCACCGGAACCTGTCGGTGTATAGTTTACTTTTTTGCCTGTTGCATCAAAATATCCTGCTGTCCATGCTTTGTATACCGGTCCAGGGAATGAAGCACCTCTACCTTTGATATCACTTGCATTGGCTGCTATCAACGCTACCGATGCCGCTACCGCAGCAGTTACGATTTTTTTGAATGTCATATGTTTTCCTTCAAAATGATGTGTCCCTTACTTGGGCTGATGAAAGTATAGAATAACTTGGAAACAATTCGGTTACAGACTATACCAGTTTGTACCCCACGCCCCACACCGGGACAATATACTCTTTTTCGCCGCTGGGGTCGATCTTCTTCTTCAGGCGGTTCATTGCCACATTGATGGTTTTGTCATGGAAACTGGCACTGTCATCTCCCCACACCTCATCACGCAGGAAATCACGGTCTAAGGGCTGATGCGGATTTTTTACAAATGTATAGAGCAGTCTGAACTCCAGATTGGTCAGCTCGACAGGGTTTCCCTCTATTGTCAAAAGATGCTGTTTTGTATCGAGCACCATATCGCGGTACTTGACCCTGTCGCTCTTTCGCACACCAGAACGTCTCAAAAGCGCTTCAATACGCAGCAGCAGCTCTTTGGGTTTGAAGGGTTTGGTCATATAGTCGTCCCCTCCGGAGGTAAAGCCCTCTTCAAGGTCTTTTTCCTGATCCATCGCGGTAAGGAAGATAACAGGAATGTCATACCCCTCGTCTCGAAGGTAAGCAACAAACTCACTCCCCTCTACACCGGGGAGGTTCCTGTCTACAACCATCAACGCCGGATTTTCTTCCTCCAAAAAGCGTTCTACATGCTCTGTGGAGAGAAATCCGGTAACACTGTAGCCCGTTTTTGAAAGGTGGTATTCCAGCAATTCGAGGATATCCTCTTCATCTTCAATGACGACAATTTCAATATCTTGGTTTTGCATATGCTATCCTACGATTTTACGGTAACATTTTGGATACATACCCACACGTTGCATCAGCCTCCTATACCCTTGATGACATAAAAGATGATTGCAGAGAGTACTGCTGCTGCAGGTACGGTAATGACCCATGCTGCGATGATCTTTTTGACCATGCCACGCTTGACATAGTTCTCTCTGAGTGCTTTTTTGATACGTTTAACCTTCTTTTTCTGCGCTTTGTGCGCTTCGATCGCTGCAAGCTTTTTGGCTGGATCGGTCAATGCAGGATCATTCATCGCCTCTTTGAGCGCCTCAAGCTTTTGGCTCTCTTCTTGAAGTTCACGCTGTTTCTCATCCATCTTTTTGCTGTCAAGCCACTCACGCAGGAATCCTACACCAAAGACAGCGCCCACGGCAATGTGTGTTGAAGAGACCGGCAATCCAAGCTGAGAAGCGATGACCACAGTAATCGCTGCTGCCATCATGATCGAAAATGCTCTCATCTGATCAAGCTCAGTGATCTCGGAACCCACTGTTTTGATCAGTCTTGGACCAAAGAGTGCCAACCCCACAGAGATACCGATACCACCTGTGACCATGACCCATAAAGGAATGGCTGCTTTGTGCGAGATACTCATATGCATCAGTGCGTCATTGACAGCCGCAAGAGGTCCTACTGCATTGGCAACATCATTTGCACCATGTGCGAAACTAAGCAATGCTGCAGCAAATACCAAAGGAACGGTAAAGAGCAGATTGAGCGCATCACGGCTGTTATCCATCGCTACAACCTTTTTGGCAATACGGGGTTTAAGCCACAAAAAGCTGACGATACCGCCAATGACACCTATAGTGAGTGCTGCACCAAAGGTCGGCTTTTTGGTTTGTGGCAGAAAACCAAGCACAGCAGTCAGATCTTTCCATACATGCTTAAGCCCTTTGAGTGTCAGGTAGGTCAAAAAGGCTGCTGTCATGATTGCAACCAGTACCGGCACTACCTTTTTGGCTGCTGTCAATTTGTCCTCTTTGTAGAGGATCTGGGATTTGATGATATACAAGAATACCGCAGCGATAAGTCCCCCCAGTATCGGAGAGATGATCCATGAAGCTACGATCTTGCCCATCGTACCCCATGAGACGATCGCAAATCCGCCTGCTGCAATCCCACCGCCCAGTACGCCACCGACGATAGAGTGTGTCGTAGAGACAGGTGCTTTAAGCCATGTTGCGAGGTTAAGCCAGAGTGCTGCTGCAAGCAGTGCAGCAGACATTGCATAGACAAAGAGCATCGGGTCACCGCCAAAGGCAGCGGGGTCAATAATGCCTTTTTTGATGGTACCGACCACATCTGCACCGGCTACCAGCGCTCCCATCGCTTCAAAGATCGCTGCGATAATAATTACACCCGTCATGGAGATCGCACCGGAACCATAGGCGGGTCCGACATTGTTGGCAACATCATTTGCACCGATGTTCATCGCCATATAGGCACCAAAAAGTGCTGCAAGTACCAAAAAACCTGCGTGGGTGCTATCTCCCATAATACGACTGGCATAAAAACCTATTGCCGTTGCGAAAAGTGCTCCCACTATTATTTTGAATATTTGATTCATACTAACTGCCCTTCTGCATGATACTATTACAAAAGTATAGGGAAAAGCATCTTATAGTTATTGGTCAGTTGCTAAAAACAGATTAAAAAAAGAGGAGAGATCATGCGCAGACATACGTCTGCACATTGTAAAATGAAAAGAGTGCTTTTTGCTGCAACAACTACCAGTTGATTTCAGCAGTTAGAAGATATTTTTTATCGTTATTGTTATCTTTTTCATCTTTTTGGTAGTTTGCTACAAACTCAACATATTTATTGTACTGATATGCAATACCTGCAAAGGTTGTTTTCTTCTCAGTACCGCTATCGAGGGTATAGTCATCATAACGTCCAAGCACATTCCACTTGTTCAAACTCTCAGAGAGTGTACCAAGTCTGAATTCACCATTGACTGACCATCCGTCACCTTGTCTGCTTGCGCCTGCTTTATCGGCTTTAAGATACATACCTGCAAGCAAAAATTCAGGCTGATTATAGACAGCATGCAGACCATACCATACATAGTCACCATCTACATTGCCAAAACCTGTGTCATTTTTACCATAGCTACCAAAGAAAGATACGTCTGCATAAGTATCGGACTTATGTACGTGTTTTTTACCTGTACCAAGAAGGTGTCCTGTAAGTCTCCACTCACCTCTTAGTCCTTTACCATCTTCTACCCCATGATATCCTGCACCATTAAACACACCGATTTCAGAGGAGAAATAGTCTGTTTTTGTCTTAAAGTTGATCCCATAATCAGAAGAATTTTGCAAATGACCGCCATTGTGCTGTTCACTGAACGTTTCGCTGATAGATCTGTAGTACCATCCGTGGTGCTCTTCATAGTCAAGCCAAGGTGTGTGTGCCAGACCGATTTCTACACCTGTTGAAGGAAGGATATTATCAAGATAGAGGAATGCATATTTTACCCGTACATCCAATGAACCACCATCAAAATTACTGTTTTGCTTTGCATCAAGTGTAACTCTCATGTAACTTTTTGGCTCATCTGCAAAATAGGCTTTTACTTGAACATAGTTCCTGCTAAGCCCAAATTTGTTTGTTACATTACCATCAACATCTCGGTTCTGATAGTGAAGATAGTGCTGCCCTGAAAATTTAAGTACTGCTGCACCGGATTTTACCGTTACACCTGCCGGTGCCTCTGTATGTGTTGGTGCTACCGGAGCAATATCTCCGCCTGCTACTGCTACTGCAGCCACTGCTGCCATAGATAATGCGATTTTTTTCATGTCGTATCCTTCCTTGTTTGATTTGGATGCCGGAAGTATAAAAAAAAAGGGTTACAGAAATGTTACAAAAGGATTACAGAAAGATTACAGGGTGGGTAGTGGGTAGTGGGTAGTGGGTAGTGGGTAGTGAATTTTACATGGGTTGACTGAAAGGAGAGTTGCATTTTTGCGGGGCTAAAGCCTCCGATTCCAAACATATCTCCGGTTCAAATAGAAAAAAGCAAATCACCAATACGCCAGTTACCAATAACACCCTTAATCCCGATAGGCAGCATGTTTGGCACCGCGCTCTTCAAGATAGGCTTTCATCTGTTTCTGTCCAAGTTTTCGGGCATAGTCAAGCGGGCTCATGCCTGCACTGTCAGTAGCGTTAATGTCACCGCCTGCATCCAGCAGCATCTGCATCATATCTATATCGGAAAAACAGGCAGCAAGCATTACAGGCGTAATACCGCTTTTGCGTTTTGTGTTGTTTAGATCAAATCCGGCATCTAGACACAACTGTATCACATCTTTGCGTTTGAACTTGATCGCCATATCGAGTGCGGAGATACCGTCACTGTCTGTTGCAAAGAGGTCAACACCATTCTCAAGCATAAAAGATATCAACTCCAAAGAGGCATATTTACGTATGGCATAAAAAAGAGGAGAGATTTCATCATACTCTTCAAGATCATACTCTTCCCCTATTAATATAGGTTTATTTAGATCGATCCCCTCTTTCACCAATGCCTTTAATGCGGCAATGGAGTCATGTTCTATTGCTTCTGTTACCTTGTTCATGCTCACTCCTTTGCGTGTTACCGTTATGTTGCCAATCCTTGTTAGTATGGCGTGTCCTATAGGACATCAATCAATTTCAATAGTGAAAGGAGAAAGCATGAAACTCAGCAGCACAATCAGAAGAGTGACAAAGCAGGAAGGCAGACATGCCATGAGCACCAAAGTCATCTTGAAACTGAAGTGTTCCAAAGAATTTGGCTATCTCGTCGATATCAAACGTTAACTTACGACCCAAACGGGTTCATGCCGCCAAGCATTCCCATTGCCTGAGACTTTTTATTGTCCTCGACCATCTTATTGACATCATTCATTGCTGAAATCAACAGTATCTGCAGAGACTCTTTGTCCTCAAGCAGCGAATCATCAATATTGATATCAATGATCTCCCCCGCGCCATTGGCACGCACTTCAACCATACCGCCGCCTGCTTTGGCCGTCAACTCAACATTTTTCGCCTGTTCCTGCAGCGCTTTGGCTTTCTCCTGCATCTGAGACATCATCTCAGTCATCTTACCCATATCAAAGCCGTTGCCAAACATTATTCCAATCCTTCAAATGCCTGAGCAATGGTGTTGTCATCATTCAAAATGACGATTTTGGGCTTGTAGCTGTCCGCTTCTTCTTCACTCATCGTTGCGTAGGCGATGATGATGATCTTGTCACCTTTGTGCACTTTTCGCGCAGCTGCACCGTTGAGACAAATATCACCTTTGCCCCGCTCTCCGGAAATAATATAGGTAGAAAAACGTTCCCCGTTATTGATATTGACAATATCGATCTTCTGTCCGACACGCATCGCTGCCGCATCGAGAAGATCCTGATCGATCGTAATGGACCCCACATAGTTAAGGTTCGCATCGGTTACGGTCGCTCTGTGTAACTTGGAATAAAGCATGGTAATGTTCATATCATCCTGCCTGCTTGGTAAAAATTGACGGAATTATACCGAAATTCTATCTATATTATACAGTAATTGTGAAGAAATTGTAATGGGGCAAAGCAGTGTATCCATACACTGCTTCACAGACACCCTTAGCGTGCCATTTGTGAAGGAGGAACGGGTTCGCCCCACATCTCGTCAGGGATCACATACTCTTCGACAACCTTGCCGCCGATAATATGCTCATCAATAATACGGTCAATCTTCTCTTTGGTCAAACCGACATACATGGTATGCCCCGGCTCAACAAGCATCACCGGTCCTAGTTGGCATCGGTTGAGACATCCTGTCTGAATCGGCTGAACCGTGCCGATAATTCCCTTCATCATCAGCTGCTGTGCCAAATGCTGGAAAAGCTGTTGAGACTCCGGATCATTCTGGCTGACACAGCTTGGTTTTGGCATGCCCGGAGGTGCCGACTGCTGACATTTGAAAATATAGAAGGCCGGTTGTGGTACACCTTGCATCATAGGAAATCCTTTTATAGTGAATTTAATTAAGAGTATTTTACTCTTAATTACTTAAATCATCTTTAACCAATGATTGACGCAGGTCAACGCTTTATTACATCTTTTTGTTTATAATCCCATCAGTATAACCAAGGAGAATCATACAATGAATTATCCTTATTTTTTTGACAAGGTACCCTCCATCAGACTCTACGACCCGCTCAGTGATTTTCTCGGAGCATTTACAAATGGAGAGATGGAGATCAGCTATCTTGAGTGTGTCAAGCTTGCAGGGCACTCCTGCCCGACAGTTGCGGGGGCATACCTGATGGCACACAAAGGGCTTCAATATCTCTACACCGATACACTGCCGCAAAGAGGAATGGTTCATGTCTCAATGCGAGAGGGCGAAAGAGAAGGTGTTACCGGTGTGATCTGCAATGTCATCTCCTTTATTGCCGGTGCCGGCGGGGTTGGTGGTTTTAAAGGCATACAGGGGAACTTTTCCAGAGACAACCTAGTCAGCTACAATGTGCCCATGGAGGGAGAGGTAACGCTGACAAGACTCGATACCCAAGAGCATGTCTCCCTCAGCTACGATCCTTCCATTGTTCCGTCCGATCCGGCGATGAAACCCTTAATGGGGAAAGCCCTTCAAGGCATTGCAACAAACGAAGAGAAAGAGAAGTTCGGAGAACTCTGGCAGGCACGTGTAGAGAAGATTTTACTTTCAGAAACACTGTGGGATCAGATGATCACCATCCATTAAAAAGAAGAGGAGATACAATGAGCATTTCACAATTTATGACAAACGAACACAGAGAGTGTGATACCCACTTTGCCGCAGCAGAGCAGGCTGCTGCCAACGGTAACTGGGAAGAAGCCGAAAAAGCGTTTTTGACATTTTCAAACGAAACCCTCACCCACTTTAAGCGAGAAGAGGATGAACTTTTCCCCGCCTTTGAAACCCAGACAGGCAATACTCAGGGACCTACTCAGGTCATGCGCTATGAACATGAGCAGGTAAAAGGGCTGATCAGGAAAATGGCTGAAGCACTGGAAGCACAGGATAAAGATGCCTACCTCTCCCTGTGCGAATCAATGATGATTTTATTGCAGCAGCACAACATGAAAGAGGAACAGATGCTCTATGCTATGTGCGAAAGACTGCTTCCGCCTGATCTAAAAGAGGCGACACTGGACAAAATGAAACAGGTGGTACTTTAATACATGCCAGAGCCGACAAAGATCTTTTTGGATGCACGAGAGCTGGAACATCCTGCTCCACTCGAACGTGCCATTGCTGCCATACGTGAACTAGGAAATGGGAATTACTTCTATATGATCCATCGTAAAAATCCTATTCCCCTTATTGAACTGGCAAAAGAACAGGGATTTACAGTCTTTAGCAAAGAAGACAGCGATGGCATCTGGCACGTTCTGATCACACGTGACAAATCATTGACACTTGAGGCACTGTGTAATGTTTAGCCAAAACGGTCTTTCACTCGATCAGGCACCGCCCATTTCTGTCGTTTTCCGATTCTTTCTCTCAGGGAGTCTCTTTGGCGTACTTACAGGAGCATTCGTACTCTACTTTGGCAGTGATATTTTCAACGCTGACAGCACAAAAGCATTAATAGTTACCCACACGTTGACACTTGGGGTCATGCTTTCATTTATGCTTGGTGCACTTTTTCAGATGCTGCCTGTCATTGCCGGGATCAAACTCACCTCACCGGTCAAAAAAGCAAACCTCGTTCAGTACCCATTGGTACTTGGCATACTCTCTTTGCTAAGTGCCTTCTATAGCGGGGAACCGGCACTTTTCATAAGTGCTTCTCTGCTGCTTGGTGTCACCATACTCGGCATTGCATCCATCATGCTGAAAAATCTGCTTGCCCTGCCAAACCACAGCAACTCCTCGAAAGGTATGACGATTGCACTTGGATCGCTCATACTGCTGACCCTATTTGCGCTTTACCTTACCGGTACGCTCTCTGGTTTTTTTGAAGGCACTTTTTACGGTCAGATTAAAACAGCGCACTACTCTTTTGGGCTCTTTGGCTGGATTGCCCTCTTGATCATCTCTATCTCCTTTCAGGTGATTGAGATGTTCTATGTAACACCCCCCTATCCGGACTTCATAGGCAAATCACTGCCAATGCGCCTCTTTGGACTGCTCTTGATTGGGCTGGTATTTGGATTTTTCTTTGCAAACATATGGAGGATCGTCGATCTGTTCATCATCGTGTTTATGCTCTGTTATGCGCTGATGACCCTCCGCCGTCTCTCTCAGCGTAAACGCCCTATTGCTGACGCTACAGTTTGGCTCTGGCGCCTTGGCATGGTGCTTCTGGTGCTGAGTATGGCTGCCATGCTGACCACCCGTTTTTATACACTACCCCCTCTTAATTCACTTAACTACATCTTTTTCGCGGGCTTTGCACTGAGTATCGTTTTTGCCATGTTCTACAAGATCGTACCTTTTCTGACATGGTTTCACCTTAACGCACAAGGCTATTTCACCGCCCCCATGATGCATGAGGTCATCCACCCCAAAACGGCAATGAAACACCTCTACATTCACCTTGCTACCCTTACGGCATTTCTGGTATCAGTCTATTACGCACCGGTCATCTACCTTGCCGGCTCCCTGCTGATACTCTCTTTTGGCTGGATGCTATGGCAGATCGTCCATGCGTGGAAGCTCTACATACATACGCAGAAAACGGGAGAGAAGTTTGAAATGACGATGCCAGAGGTAGAGGGCTAAGGGCTAATTTTCAAGGTTGGACTGAAGCAAATCTTAACTACCTTTCGGAACCGAGTGCTTTAGCCTCGCCCTAATGTTAATTGACTCGATAACGGCTACGCCTCTTTTTCTGCCAAAAGCTCCCGTACCACTTCGCGATCATCAAACGGATACTTCACCCCCTTGACCTCTTGGTAGTCCTCATCGCCTTTTCCAAGGATCAGCAGTACTTCATTGGGTTCAAGCGCATCAAGTGCCATTTTAATCGCCAATCGTCTGTCCGGACAGGCAGTAACATTCTCCTTGCCTACAAGCCCCTTGAGGATATCTTCAAGGATCATCTCGGGTACTTCATCCCGAGGATTGTCGGAGGTCACGTAGATCTTGTTGGCATAGCGTCCGGCAACGGCACCCATACGCGGTCGCTTCCCCTTATCGCGGTTTCCTCCGGCACCGAATACAACAGAGATATCCCTGTCTTTCATTGACTCAAGCACAGCATACATTCCATCATCAGTATGGGCAAAATCAACAATCACCAGTGGATCACGGCTGACTACTTCCATGCGTCCGGATACACCTGCGAAGTTCTCTACAACATCACACACTTCCTGAAGCGGTCGCTTGGTAAGTAGGTGCACAGAGCCCACTGCTGCCATCAGGTTAAACAGATTAAAAAGGCCTACCATCGGTGAGTGAAAGGTCGCTTCTTCCCTCAGGTGTTTGATACCTGCCGTAATCCCATGCAACAGTGAGAATGCCTGCACTTTGTAGGTTGCCGGTTCATCTACCCCGTAACTGTAGGCATTTTTAGGATTATAGGCGATATGTTTTATATCGTCTTTATTCAGCAACTTCATCGTATTATCGGCAAAAAAGAGGCTTTTGACACGTCTATACTCCTCGATCGTACCATGATAATCCAAATGATCACGGGTCACATTGGTATGTACCTTCAATGCGAACGTGATCCCCTCGATGCGCTGCTGATGTATGGCATGGGAGCTTACTTCCATAATGAAATAGTTACACCCCATATCCGCTGTCTGCTTCATATTATGCAATGTTTCAAGGATGGAAGGCGTGGTCATACTTTTTTCTTCTATACGCTCTTCATGGGCAAACAGCCCGCGCGTCCCCTGAAGTGCCGGTTTTTCACCAAGATCAAGCAAAAAGGAATAAATAGCAGCTGTAACGGTCGTTTTACCGTTTGTCCCAGTCACACCGACAACACGCATGTCGGACAATCCCCATATCTCTATAAGTTCTTGAGGTGTGATCGTATCAGGCTTTTCTGTGAGAGCATCGAAATAGGAGCTGTTCTGTACTGTTTTCAAAAACAGCGTATCATGCGCAATTGCTGTTGTATCATCCGTAATAAAGGCATACCCTTTTACATTCAAGGGCACTTTCACGATTTCGCCTTCTCTACAACATAATAGAGGCTCAAGACATCCTGATCATTGCCAAAAAGTCCGGCTGTGGAATCAAGATAGTTCAATGCCATATCGTAAAATCCTTCCTCTGCAAGACGTGTGACAAAATCAACAAACTCAGTCTTGTCGGTAATGACAACCTTGGTTGAAAACATAATATCTTCAAACGCTTTCCTGAAACTCCCTCTGCTTCCGACAAGTTCGACAAAATCACTGTATCGAATACCATCGCTGTATTCAACCTGTTCTTCCACAGGTTCAATAAGCAGTTCATTCAACTGCTGTTTTGTGGTAGAAAGCGTTTCGATCAGATTGTCAATAATATCTGCAGCATTCTCCTTCTCTTGTTTGATCACCTGATAGTAGTCAAATAACGCCTGTGCTTCTTCTGCGCTCTCTATTCCAAGATCACTTAAATAGACGCCGACCTTTGCCTCATCCAATCCAGGATAGTCTTTCAATACCAATCCGTATGTCTGCAGCGCCATACGGAAATCACCTTGCATAAACTCTTCTTCTGCACGTTTTAACAATCTGTTTGGACTGACTTTACTCATATTATCCTAATTGATCCAGTTTATCTTCAAACCCTTGCGGCACATTCACTACTGTCAATTCAGGGTGAATGAGCGTTTTCAGTTGACGCTCTACACCAAACTTCAAGGTTGTACCACTGCTGCCGCAGCCAACACAAGCCCCTTGAAGCTGCACATACACTACGCCGTCTTTAATACCGACTAGATGGATATCACCTCCATCGAGCTTGATTGAGGGGCGTACTTTTTCAATGACATCCTGTACCGGGGGCAATAATTCTTCATCTGTAAACGGGATCAATGTTTCTCCTTCATATAGTTATAGTAATATTATATCTTAATCAGAGCGAACTTACTCTTTATTCGTGTTTATACACTAAATGTCGTATTTTGTCAATGGGGTTTTAAAATAAATTTGTAGATTGTATCACAAGACAGAGCCTTGTGATAGGAAGATGAACAATTATACCAGTTCGATAATTGCCATAGGTGCCGCGTCACCTCGTCTTGTACGTGTTTTAATAATACGTGTATAACCACCGTTACGTTCAGCGTAATTCGGTGCAATTTCGTTTACGATCTTATTTGTACATGCTTTGTCTTGAAGCAGTGCAAAAACTGCTCTGTGTGCATTTGAATCTCCGGCTGATGCTTTGGTGATCAGTTTTTCATAGTAGCTTCTCAACTCTTTTGCTTTAGGCAGTGTTGTCTCAATTCTTCCCTCTTTTGTCAATGCAATAGCGAGATTCTTGAGCAGCGCTGCTCTATGAGAAGACGTTCTGTTCAGTTTACGATATCCGTGTTTATGTCTCATCTCTTTCCTTTTATACTACAACAGCCTATACTTTAAGCTGCTCGATTTTTTTCACAAGTGCTGTTCTTGTGCTGTCCGCCAATTCAAACTCTGGTCCAAATCCATGTTCGACAAGACATTCATTGATCTCATCGAGAGATTTTTTCCCAAGATTTTTAATATTTTTAATCTCATTCTCACTCATCAACACCAGTTCACCAAGATATTTGATGCCGGCTCTATCCAGCGAGTTGAATGAACGTGCGCTCAATCCAAGTGAGTCAACGGTTTGCAGGAAAGGTTTCAGTGCACTTTCATCACCGCTCTTTTTGGGAGAAGGAGCACTGATATCCACATCCAGTACGCCATTGAAAACTGAAAGCTGTTTATTCATCACTTCCAGTGCATTGGTAAACGCCTCAACAGGACCGATCTGTGCATCCGTTTCGATATCAAATGTGATCTTTTCGAAATTAGGATTGTCTTCTACCAGCACAGGATCAATCTTGTAGTTTGCTTTTCTTACAGGGGTAAAGAATGCATCAAGTGCGATTGCATCTGATGCAACATCATCCCTAAGATCTTCACTTGGCACATATCCAATACCCTTGGCAATCACAACAGTGAAGTTCAGCTCGGCATCTTCATTGAGTGTTGCAAGAGGAAGATCGCCATTTACCACTTCGATCTGGTCATTGTTGAGATCCTGAGCCGTGACTTCTTTGTGCCCCGTAAAACTGTACTTCAATTCAACCCTGTCACTTCCGTCTTTGATTTTGAAACGGATGTTTTTCAGGTTGATAATAAATACAGCCACATCTTCGTGCATACCCCTAATGGTGTCAAACTCGTGCGCAGCGCCTTCAATCTTTACAGAGATAGGTGCATACCCGATAGACGAACCAAGGATCAGTCGTCTAAGCGGATGCGCAAGCGTAACAGCATAACCGCTTTCAAAAGGGTAAGCAACGATTTCAGCACGGTTGGCACTGATCTCGTTTACTTCCACTTCTGTCGGCATAAACGGTGCAACTTTAATTTTTCTCATTCACTAGCCTTTACTTAACTACGATTATTTAGAGTACAGCTCAACGATTAGACGCTCTTCCACAGGAATTGAAATCTCATCTCTTTCCGGCACTCTGGTAAAGATTCCGAAAAGTTTCTCTTTGTCAACATCAACCCACTCAACCATACCAGTCTGGTTTGTCAGCTCAAGTGCTCTGAGGATCTGAGGGTTGTTCTTGCTCTTCTCTCTTATCTCGATCTTCTGTCCCGCTTTTACACGGTAAGAAGGGATATCAACACGCTTTCCGTCAACAAGAACATGTCCATGGTTGACAAATTGGCGTGCTGCCGCTCTGGTAGTGGCAAATCCCATTCTGTAAACAACATTGTCAAGACGCTGTTCAAGCAGTTGGATCAAAATCGCACCGGTATTTCCTTCTCTTCTGTTTGCTTCTTTAAAGAGTGTTCTAAACTGCTTTTCAGAAACACCATACATAAACTTCGCTTTCTGCTTTTCCTGAAGCTGAAGACCGTATTCGCTGATTTTTGAACGTCTTTGCCCATGCTGTCCCGGTGCATATGGACGTTTTTCCAAAGCCGATTTACCGGCAAGTCTTCTCTCACCCTTGAGACCAAGGTCTACACCAAGTCTTCTTTCTAGTTTTTCAACTGGACCTCTATATCTTGCCATGCTTATACCCTTCTCTTCTTAGGTGGTCTACAACCATTGTGTGGTAGCGGAGTGATATCCTTGAGGAATGTCACACGGATACCTTCTGTCGCACCAATTGCTTTAACCGCAGTATCTCTACCAGAACCAGGACCTTGTACTTTAATCCCAACCTCTTTGATACCGTTCTCTTTCGCTTTTGCCATTGCATCTGCAACCGCTTCTGTTGCTGCAAACGGCGTTGATTTCTTGGAACCTTTGAAGCCAAGTGCTCCTGCGGAACTCCATGAGATGACATTTCCCATCTCGTCTGTTACTGTAATCACAGTATTGTTAAATGTCGCCGCTACGTAGACAACACCTTTTGCAATACTCTTTTTTGCTTTTTTCTTAGCCATACTTCGCTACTCCTTACGCTGCACCGACAGTTTTACGCTTCCCTTTTCTGGTACGCGCATTTGTCTTTGTTTTTTGTCCACGGACAGGCAGTCCTCTTCTGTGTCTAAGTCCTCTATAGTTACCAAGGTCCATCAATGCCTTGATATCCATCGCAACTTTTTTACGAAGATCTCCTTCTACCATAACGTTTTCCTGAATATCGTTACGGATCGTTGCTGCTTCTGCATCTGTCAGTTCAAAGACTCTTTTGTCATAGCTGATACCTGTTCTGTCAAGAATTTTTCTTGACGTTGTCAAACCGATACCATAGATGTATGTCAGTGCATACTCCATTCTCTTTTTCTGTGGTAAATCAACACCTGCAATACGTGCCATGTTTATCCTTGTCTCTGTTTATGTTTTGGATTTTTACAAATCACGCGTACGATACCTTTGCGCTTAATGATCTTGCAATCATCGCACATCTTCTTAACTGATGGTCTAACCTTCATGGTGACTCCTGTAAATTTTTGCACCCTGTTGTTGCGTGGATGACCGAGTTTAGGGCATCCAACCCTTGAGTGATCGGTGCGAATCAATCAAAGATTCTTCGCGCAGTTTCCCACTACCTACAGTAATAGGGACAGGGATTATACCGAAAATATTTTTAATGTTTTCTTATATTGTGAAATTTCGTGTAGCGTGCTTCGTTCTGCACAATGATTGTAGCATTTTCATGTGAATAAGGTGCGCTATACATAACGCACCCTGTGTGATTTTATTTGTATCTGAAGGTGATACGCCCTTTGTCCAGGCTGTATGGAGTCAATTCTACTTTTACTTTATCGCCGGGAAGAATTTTAATGTAGTGCATTCGCATCTTTCCTGCAATGTGACAAAGTACCACATGCCCGTTATCCAGTTCTACTCTGAAGGTTGCGTTTGGCAACGCTTCAACCACTTTTCCGTCAATTTCGATTACGTCATCTTTTGCCATGTCGTCTATCCTTCTTTCTAACGTTTACAGAGAAGCTGTTGCTTCGGTCAATATAACGGCTTTCCCGTCAACTACCGCAACCTGATGTTCATAATGTGATGTTCTTAGTCCGTCATCACTGACTACGGACCACTCATCCGCCAATAAGACCGGGGTGCCGCTTTTCTGACAGACCATTGGCTCAAGACAGAAAACCATACCGTTCTTGATCTTTGGTCCTTGATTGGGTTTGCCTTCAAGATAGTTTGGGATATTGGGTTCATCATGCGGTTTGGTTCCAATACCGTGTCCGCAATAGTCACGCAAAGGCACATAGCCTGCCGAGACGATATAATCTTCAAGGATTTTAGTCAGCTCCTTAAATCGCATACCTGGCTTGATCGCTTCGATGGCATGATAGAGCGCTCCTCTGGAACACTCTATCAATGCTTTATCTTCTTCAGATACATTTCCTATAGCCATTGTGATTGCTGCATCACCATAATATCCGTCAAGTTTCGTCCCAATATCCAGTCCGAGAATATCGCCCTCTTTGACTACCGTATCATCCGGAACGCCGTGAATACACACCTCGTTTAGCGAGGTACAGACAGAACCGGTAAAACCATACAAACCCTTGAATGAAGGTTCCGCACCGGCTTCACGAATATACTTTTCACCAAGTGCATCGATCTCTTTGAGCGTCATACCGGGTTTGACAATAGACTGAAGATATTGGAGTGTGTTCCCGACAATTTCACCTGCTCTTTTGAGCTTGGTGATCTCGTCTGGTTTTCGAATTGCTATAGCCATTACAAACCTACATTTCCGAGTGTATCGTACTGGTTCATGGTTCTTTGTGCTTCGATTTTTCTCATCGTATCAAGTGCAACTTGTACAATGATCAATACCGAAACGCCACCAAAATAGAAGCTGGCACCCATACCTGAGATAATAGCAAACGGCACAGTCGCAATAATACCGAGATAAACAGCTCCCGATACGGTCAATCGGCTTGCCACTTCATTTAGGAACTCTTTGGTATGCTCACCCGGTCTTACTCCAGGGATAAATCCGCCCTGTCTCTTTAGGTTATCTGCGATATCCTTTGCGTTAAATGCGATTGAAGCATAAAAAAATGCAAAGAAGATGATTAGCAAGAAAGTCGCTACACCAAAAACAAGTCCTCCAGGTGAAAGTGTATCGGCAATTGCTGTAAGGATACTGTTGTGGCTAGCCTGAAGCATTGTCAGAGGGAACATCAAAACTGCCGAGGCAAAAATAGGGGGAATGACTCCTGAAAGGTTTACCTTGACAGGAATATAGTTCATCACACGTTTGGTTTGATTCTGCATGATCGTTTTACGTGAATAGGAGATCGGTACACGTCTTTCTCCAAGTTCAACATAGATGATTGCCAAAATTGTAATCAGCATCACTGCAAGAATACCAAGTACTGCCAAGAAATTCATTTCACCTGCATTGACTGCCCGTATCGTATTGCCGATGGCAGCAGGAAGACCTGATACGATACCCGCAAAGATAATAAGTGATATACCGTTTCCTATCCCTTTTTGTGTAATCTGCTCACCAATCCACATCAACAACATTGTTCCTGTCAACATTGAAAAGGTTGTCAACACAGTAAATGTCATAGGATCGATTGTCACGGCACTTTCACCTGCACGTCCAGTCATACTTTGAAGCCCCATAGAGACACCAATTGCCTGAACAACTGTAATGAAAATAGTGAAATAACGAATGATCTGCATATATTTTTGCATACCGTCACGTTCTTTCTTCATTTGACCAAGTGTAGGGAAAGTAGCTGCGAGAAGCTCCATAACGATGGAAGCTGTAATGTAAGGCATGATACCAAGGGAGATGATACTCAGACGTCGAACCGCGTTTCCAGAGAACATATTCATCATCCCCAGGGCGTTGTTGGAGTTGTTATCAAAGAACTCTTTGATAACATGCAAATCAACACCCGGTGTAGGAATATAGGCTAAAACTCTGTACGCAAAAAGAAATCCCAATGTGATCAGGATTTTTTGAGTTAAAGCGTTACCCATGATTATTTTCCGCTTGTGGTTACAGCGTCATCTTTGATCTTGTCTGCAAGATCTTTGGCAGATGCACCGATGAGTTTCACTCTTTTAACTGTTTTTTGCAATTTGTGAACAGATCTGATACTCTCAAGCGTGATCTCATCCAATTCTGCCACTGCTTTGATCTTCTCAACATTGATCACATACGGTTTTTCTATTTTAGAAGTGAATCCAACTTTTGGCAATCTCTTCTGAAGTGGCATTTGTCCACCTTCAAAACCTCTTTTTTTGCTGTAACCTGATCTTGCTTTCTGACCTTTGTTACCGCGTCCTGCTGTTTTACCTGTGCCTGACCCCTGTCCGCGTCCGACTCTTTTTCTATTGCGAGTCGATCCCGGAGCAGGCTGTAAATTATGTAGACCCATACTTTACCCCTTATGCTTTGATTCTGGTAAGTGCCTGAATTGCACATCTTACCAGGTTATTTGGGTTGTTTGAACCAATAGACTTGCACAGTACATCCTGTACCCCTGCAAGTTCAAGTACCGGACGAGCGGCACCACCGGCAATAACCCCTGTACCTTCACTCGCTGGTCTAAGCACAATTCTACTTGCGTTGAACTTGTGCTCAATGTCGTGAGCAATAGTTGTTCCTTTGATGTTGACTTTCACAAGGTTCTTGTGTGCATCATCGACCGCTTTTTTGATCGCATCTGGAACCTCTTTGGCTTTCCCAAATCCGTATCCGACTGTACCTTTCTTGTCGCCAATTACAACAAGTGCAGTAAATCTGAATCGTCTACCACCCTTGACAACTTTGGTAACACGACCGATATTTACGATCACTTCTTCGAATTCATTTTCGATTTCTTGATTTTCCATCATGCTTCCTTAAAACTTAATTCCGGCTTCTCTAAGACCATCTGCAAATGCAGCAACAACACCATGGTACAGGTAACCGTTTCTGTCAAACACAATTGTCTCAATGTTTTTAGAAGCAAGTGCTTTTGCCATTTCGGCTGCCACTTTCTTCGCATCTTCTCTATTTGCTTTAAGTCCAAGCTTTCTACCGTCTACTGCTGCAAGTGTCATACCGGCATTGTCATCAATCGCTTGTGCATAGACATACTTGTTTGACTTATAGATGGAGAGTCTTGGCAATTCAGCCGTACCAAAAATCTTACCTCTCACTCTCGCTTTTCTTTGAGCGCGAAGTTTATTTTTTCTTTTTTGAATACTTTTTAACATCTATCGCCCCTTACTTACCTGCCGCTTTACCGGCTTTTCTGATGATCACTTCATCGGTATACTTCACACCTTTTCCTTTATAAGGCTCAGGTGGTCTGAACGCTCTGATCTCAGCTGCTGCCTGACCGACTGCCTGCTTGTCAGTACCCTTGATGGTAATGATGTTTTTGTCTACAGAGATCTCAAGTCCTTCAGGGATATCAAAGTTGATATCGTGAGAGAATCCAAGCTGCAGGTTCAGTACTTTTCCTTGAACTGCCGCTCTGTAACCGACACCGTTGATCTCGAGAGATTTCTGGA
The DNA here is from genome assembly GCA_027082955.1 of Sulfurovum sp. Taxonomy (GTDB): domain Bacteria; phylum Campylobacterota; class Campylobacteria; order Campylobacterales; family Sulfurovaceae; genus Sulfurovum. The sequence goes on from JALWTA010000041.1 coordinate 30,828, forward strand.
ATCCTTTGTCGAGTCCTACGATGATATTGTTGAAAAGGGCTCTGTATGTTCCCCAGTAGGCAGCAGACTGCTTGTCATCACCTTTTCTGGTAAAAACCACTTCATTCCCGTCAATGTTCACATCGACACGTCCGTGTGTTTCAAGTCTCTTTTCAAGATTGCCTTTTTTAGCCACGAGAGTCGTACCGTCGAGGGATACTTCGATACCGCTAGCGACAGTTACTGGTCTTTTTCCTATTCTTGACATCTTGTCTCCTTACCAAATACTACAGATTACTTCGCCACCGATACCGCGCTTGTACGCTTCGTCGTTGGCAAGTACGCCTTGGCTTGTCGAAACAACCAGTGTACCGTAACCGTTCTTGAATGTTCTGATTTCATCTTTACCCTGGTGAACACGTCTTCCGGGCTTGGAAATCTTCTTGATCTCATTAATGACACTTTTTTCGTTGTCATCATACTTCAGTACCACTTTAATGGTCTTCTTGTTTCCGTCTTCCTTCACTTTGTAGCTCTCAAGGTATCCTTTGTCTACAAAAATCGCAACGATCGCTTCGATCATGTTGGAGTGAAGGAGTGTTGTTGTGTCCAGTCTTCTCTGCGCAGCGTTTCTGATACGAGTCAGTGAGTCTGCAATAATATCTGTCATCATCTTTTACTTCTCCTTACCAGCTTGCTTTACGCATACCAGGAATAAGACCTTCATTGGCCATTTTTCTCAAACATACACGGCACAGACCAAAATCTCTGTATACAGAGTGTGGTCTACCGCAGATGTTACATCTTGTGTACGCTTGAACAGCGAACTTTGGTTTTCTTTTCTGCTTTGCGATCATAGATTTCTTAGCCATTAGTTTCTCCCTTTAGCGAAAGGCATACCAAGCTTCTCTAAAAGCGTGAATGCTTCTTTGTCATCTTCTGTGCTTGTGACGATCGTAATGTTCATACCGTGTGTTTTGATAATGTTGTCAAATTCAACTTCCGGGAACATCAACTGTTCTTGAAGACCAAAGTTATAGTTTCCACGACCATCAAAGCCCTTTCTCGGCACACCTCTGAAGTCTTTCACTCTTGGCAGTGCGATTGAAACGAGTTTGTCAAAGAAGTTATACATATTCTCTCCTCTGAGCGTTACTCGGATTCCTGACGGTGCCCCTTCTCTTGCTTTAAATCCTGCAACGGATTTTTTGGCGTTAACGATCACTGCTTTCTGTCCGGCAATAAGAGAAATCGTATCTGCCATGTTTGCGATGAGTTTGGAGTCTCTTCCTTCCTCACCGGCACCGACAGAGATAACGATCTTTTCAAGCTTCGGTGTCTGCATCGGATTTTTTACCCCGCACTCTTCTCTCAGTGCAGGCACGATGTCATTGTACTTTTGCTTCATTCTGCTCATAGGATTAACCCTCTACTTTTTTTACATTGGAGATGTGGATAGGCATCTCTTTGTTGACAAATCCACCCTCTTTATTCTGTTCGCTCGGTTTAACCGCTTTTTTGGCCAGTTTACATCCCGCAACGATCACAGCATCTTTTTTTGGAAGTACCTGAAGAACTTCTCCGGTCTTTCCTTTGTCATCACCAGCGATGATCTGTACTTGATCACCCTTTTTGATTTTGAATTTCTTCGCCATTACCATACCTCCGGTGCGAGGGATACGATTTTCATGAACCCTGCATATCTTGTTTCACGACTGACAGGACCGAAGATACGTGTACCGATCGGCTCCTTTTTGTCATCGATGATTACCGCTGCGTTGTCGTCGAATCTAATAAGGGAACCATTCTCTCTCTGGATCTCTTTTTTCGTTCTTACAACTACCGCTTTGACAACCTTACCTTTTTTTACTTTACCTGTTGGAAGTGCCTTCTTTACAGAAGCAACGATCACATCACCCACAGATGCGTATCTTCTTTTGGATCCGCCAAGAACTTTGATACACATAATCTCTTTTGCACCGGAGTTGTCCGCTACATTCAGTCTAGTAAATCCCTGGATCATTACACTTCTCCTCTCTTCACGATTTCAAGAAGTCTGAAGCTTTTGTTCTTGGAGAGTGGTCTGCACTCGATCGCTGTGATCGTATCTCCAACATTCACTGCATTCTTCTCATCATGAACAAGATATTTTTTAAATCTTTTTACTGTCTTGTGATATCTTGGGTGAAGTACACGACGCTCAACCAGTACGGTTGCGGTCTTGTCTCCAGCCTTTTTGATCACTGTTCCTTGTATTTGTCTTTTTGGCATAGGTGACCCCTTACTTCGATCTTACAGCAGTGAGTGCTGTCTGGATTCTAGCGATATCTTTTTTCGCTGTTCTCAACTCAGAAGTGTTTGTAAGCTGCATTGTTTTCAACTTTGCATTCAGTGTAAACAGTTCAAGCTTCTTCTCTTTGAGCATCTCAAGCAGTTCTGCTTCGCTCTTCTCTTTCAAATCAATATATTTCATTACTGTCCTTTGAAGTGATGATTTTACACTTGAATGGCAGTTTATGGATCGCCAGTGTCAATGCCTCACGTGCAAGAGACTCTTCAACACCTGCCATTTCAAAGATGATACGTCCGGGTTTGATATTCATCACCCATCTGTCCACAGCACCTTTACCTTTACCCATTCTTGTTTCAAGTGGTTTGGCAGTAAGAGGCTTGTCCGGGAATACACGGATCCATGTCTTACCGGTTCTGCTGATCTTTCTTGTCATGGTAATACGCGCCGCTTCGATCTGGCGTGAATCAATACGTCCAGCCTCTACCGCTTTGATCGCAATATCGCCGAACTCGATTTTGTTACCTCTGAAAGACTTACCGCGGTTACGGCCTTTTTGCTGCTTTCTCCATTTGGTTCTTTTAGGCATCAACATGGTTATTCACCTCTCTTTCTGGAAGGTCTACGACCACCCTTTTTCTCTTCTTTCGGCTCTGCCTGAATCCCTTTTGCAAGTACTTCACCTTTGAAGATCCAGACCTTGATACCGATGATTCCGTATGTGGTGTGCGCTTCAGCAAAACCGTAATCGATTTTCGCTCTAAGAGTATGCAGTGGCACACGACCTTCAAGATACCACTCGGTTCTTGCCATTTCAGCACCGCCAAGTCTTCCTGATACAGAGATTTTGATCCCTTTTGCACCAGACTTGAGTGCACCCTGAATCACTTTTTTCATTGCACGTCTGAAGGCAACACGGCGCTCAAGCTGTGTTGCAACGTTCTCTGCTGCAAGCTGAGCAGACGCCTGAGGACGCTTCTCTTCTTTGATGTTGATCGCAACATCTTTGCCAAGCATTTTGGTCAGAGTCGCTTTCAGTTTTTCGATATCTGCACCCTTTTTACCAATGATGATACCAGGACGTGCAGTAACGATGTTGATTCTGAGTTTCTTGACAGTTCTTTCAATGATGATGTTGGAAACACCTGCATAGAAAAGCTCTTTTTTCAGGAACTTTCTGATTTTGTAGTCTTCTGCAAGAAAATCAGCTGCTCTTGTTTTTGCAGGGAACCATCTTGACTCCCAGTTTCTGTTGATCCCTAGTCTAAGACCTATCGGATTGACTTTCTGACCCATTTACGCTTCCTTTCCGTCTTTTTTCGCTGGACCAACTTCAACAAGGATGTGTGCTGTTGGTTTAATGATTCTTGACGCAGTACCTCGTGCTCTTGGTCTCCATCGTTTCATTACCGCTGCTTTGTCCACTCTACAAGAAGTGATCTCTACCTCTTCAGGTTCATAGTCGCCATTAGCTACAGCTGATGCAATCACCTTGGAGATGATACCTGCTGCTTTGTTAGGCATGAACTCAAGCGATGCAAGTGCAAGCTCTGCATTCATACCCTGTACTTCTTTTGCGATCAATCTGGCTTTAGTAGGAGATACTCTTACGAATTTCAATAGTGCTCTACTCATATTAACCTACCTTCTTCTGAACAGAACCTTTGTGGCCCTTGAATGTTCTTGTTGGTGCAAATTCACCAAGCTTGTACCCTACATGGTTCTCAGTGATAAACACAGGAACGAACTGGCGTCCGTTGTGTACATTGATTGTCAAACCGATGAATTCAGGGAAGATCACAGATCTTCTTGACCATGTTTTGATCGGTTTGTTAGAACCTTCTTCTTTTGCCTTAAGCACTTTTTTCATTAGGTGACCATCGATGAATGGACCTTTTTTTAACGATCTTGCCATATCTTAGCCCCTTACTTTTTTCTCTTGCTAATGATGAGTTTGTCACTAGCTTTTTTCTTACGAGTCTTAAACCCTTTGGTTGGCATACCCCAAGGAGATACCGGGTGACGACCAGAGTTTGTCTTACCTTCACCACCACCGTGTGGGTGATCGATCGGGTTCATTGCAGAACCACGTGTCTGAGGTCTAATACCAAGGTGTCTGCTTCTACCGGCTTTACCAATGACGATGTTTGCAAAGTCTTCGTTACCTACGGTACCGATGGTTGCAAGACACTCACCAAGTACATATCTCATCTCACCGGAAGGAAGTCTGAGAGAGACATATTTTCCATCTCTACCCATGATCTGAGCGTAACCGCCTGCTGAACGTGCGATCTGACCACCGTGTCCCGGGCTGAGCTCAATGTTGTGTACCAGTGTACCCACAGGGATGTTCTTTAGCTTCATTGCGTTACCGGTTTTAATGTCAAGTCCAGCTTCCGCTGCCATAATTTTGTCACCGACATTAAGCCCTTTTGGTTGAAGGATATATCTTCTGTCACCATCTGTATATTTGACCAGACAAATTCTACAGTTTCTGTATGGATCGTACTCAACAGTTGCTACAGTACCTTCTACGCCAAACTTATTTCTTTTGAAATCAATGATTCTGTAGAGTTTCTTTGCACCCGCTTCTTTGTGGCGTGAAGTAATTCTACCGTTACTGTTTCTACCAGCTTTTCTTGAAATGTTTACAAGCAGTGATCTCACGCTGGCTTTAGCGGTAATATCGCTGCTGTCAAGGTTTGTCATGTACCTTCTTGAAGGTGTATATGGTTTATATGATTTGATTGCCATTTTCTATCCTTATACCGCTAAGCTTTCGATCTTCGCATCTTCAGGAAGTTTGACATAGAACTTTTTTGTGTCCGGTCGCTTTCCTTCGATACCTTTAAATCGCTTCACTTTTCCGTTTACTCTCATAGAGTTCACTTTCAGTGGTGTGATCCCGAAGAACTCTTTAAAGACCTCTTTAAGACCATTTTTAGTCATTCTTGGAGTTGTTTGAACTACGATGACACCGTCTTCTTGAAGAGCGAGACTCTTCTCTGTATACATGATTGATTTAATATCTGTGATATCTGCCATCTTAAGCCTCTTTTGTCAATTTGTCAAATACAGCTTTTTCGATCACGACTGAGTGATACGCTGCTGCAAGGTAAGCATTAAGCTCATTTGCTTCGATCAAGTAAGCATTTTGCAGGTTTCGGAATGCCAAGAATGTCTTATCGTCGATCATCTCCTTGACTACCAGTACATCTCTTTGTCCAAGACCATTTACAAATGCAGAGGCATCCTTTGTCTTACCGGACTCGATTACAATACTGTCCACAACAAACAGTGCCTCATTGGCTGCTTTTTCTGCCAATGCATGATAAAGTGCCAATTTTTTCTGTTTTTTATTGACTTTCAGATCATAATTTCTATTCGTGCTTGGTCCAAAAACAACACCACCGCCAACATAGTGTGGTGCTCTAATGGATCCTTGTCTCGCACGACCGCCGCCTTTTTGTGCAAATGGTTTTTTACCACCGCCGCTGACTGCAGATCTGTTCTTTGTCTGTGCCGTATTTGCTCTGAGTCCAGACGCATATGCTTTACAGTAAAGGTAAAGGTTGTGCGGATGAACTTCCAAAAACTTCTGAGGAAGGTCTGTTGTTTTAATAGTTGTTACATTGCTCATTTAACGATCCTTACCAATCCTCTGGCACCGTTGTGTCCAGGAATTGAACCTTTTAGTACTAAAATGCCGTTCTCGGCATCGAATGAGATCACATCATTTTTAACTGTGACTTTGGTATTTCCGTACTGTCCGGGCATTTTACGACCCTTCTGTACACGTCCTGGCCACTCGGCATTACCGATAGAACCGATACGTCTTCCGAATCTGTGTCCGTGAGAACCAGGTCCGCCACCAAATCCGTGACGCTTCATACCACCTTGGAAACCTCTACCTTTGGTATTCAAAGATGTTTTGACAACCGCTGCTTCAGCAAGTGGTGCCGGGTTCAGGTCACCTGCTTCAGTGCCTTCAGCCACTTCGATGGTCATGAACTTGTTGAACTCTTTAGAGATACCATACTTGTTCTGCTGACCTTCGATCGCTTTGTTGATCTTCTTGCTGCTGTTGTAGGCAACGAGTGCTTTTCCGTCTTCTCTTACTTCACACACTTTTGCATCAACGACTTTGAGAAGTGTAACTGGAACACTTGGTACGTCGATGGTTCTGCTCATACCAATTTTTTCTACGATAAATTCCATTCTTTACTCCTACTTGTCCATTGATCTGATCTCAACTTCGATCTCAGGCGCAAGATCCAACTTCATCAGTGAGTCGATGGTGTCGGAAGTGGCTGAAACGATGTCGATCATTCTGCCGTGAATTCTGATCTCGAACTGTTCGCGAGAATCTTTGTTCACGTGTGGTGATTTCAGTACGGTATAACGCTTGATTTTAGTTGGCATTGGAATTGGCCCTCTAATCTCTGCACCTGTACGCTTGACTGCATCTACGATAGCAGCAACTGATCTGTCTAAAACACGGTGATCATAAGCTTTAAGCTTCAATCTGATTTTTTCCATTTTTACCCTTTAAAGAACTCGTTAGCCATACCCGAAACGTCCGCTTTGCAGGGCTTTTGGTACGCCTAACATAAATTTAGGAACGCGAATTATACCCAAACTTTCTCAAAGGTGCAATACTTTTTAGCCTCCAAATGGTACAATGTTAAAAATTATTTCCTTATAAAAAGGAAACTTATAGGGATTTTTATGGATTTGCTTGAACATTATCACACCCATCCTCCCCAAAATGACCACTATATTGTACGGAAGACTACCCTGCCCGAAAATGGCAATATCAACCTTTACGGTGCAAGGGGCAGCGGCAAAACCGCACTGGTACTGGACTACCTCAAAAACAGGGATGAACACACACTCTACATTGACCTCGAAGATCCAAACCTCATCCTCAACACCCTTGATACCCTTCCCCTTGAAGCATTCATTGAAGAGTATGACATTACAGAACTCATCCTCGACCATTATGAACCGGGCATGATAGACATCTTTCCCGATGTTGCACGCATCATACTGATCAGCCGTACGCCCGTTGAAGAAAAAGGATACCGAGTTGTACAGCTCTTTCCGCTTGACTATGAGGAGTTCATCGCCTTTGAACACAGCAGTTTGGCTTCAGTTGCTTTCAACCACTTCCTCAAAGCCGGTACGCTTCCTGCCATGGCGGGGCATACCCAAAACACAACCCTGAAGATGAAGCAGTTTTTCCAGCAGCAGTTCTCTCCAAACGAGCAGTCTCTCATCCTCATACTCGCCCGCTACAACACACAGCCAATGACCGTGCATCAGATCTATACCTTTACCAAGGAGTATTTCCGTATCTCCAAAGATTTCGTCTACAGTGCCATCAAGCGCTTTGAACAGGAGGGGCTGCTCTACTTCATCGACAATGCCATCAAGCGCAGCGGTAAAAAGATGATTATGTACGATTTTGCTTTTGTCAAATACCTGACTGCCCATCAGCCTTTCGGTACACAGTTTGACAGCATGATCGCGCTGACACTTATCAAACACGGCATCGACTTTCAAACACTGGGCATACACGGCTACATCACTGCTGACAATGAACTGATCATCCCTGCCCCGTTTGAAAGTGAAGAGAGCGTCTGGGTCAAATCACAAAAGAAGTTTGCCATCTACAAAAAACACGGCATTGCCAAAATCACCATTGTCACCGTTGCGAACAGCTATGCCTTCGACATCGAAAAACTGCACTTTGAAGCGATACCTTTTAATGAATGGAGTATTGCGCACACGGAAAGCGAGGAATGAGGATTAAGGATTAAGGATTAAGGAAATTTTTTATACATTTGTTGAAATAAGGCTTAACAAACCACTTCAGGAACCGAAAGCTTCGGCTATACGTTCTATAACTTTAGCGGGGCTATCCCGCAAGGGGATACACTACAATAAAGCCTTCGATTCCAAAAGATTACATAAGCTAACGTGAGCCAAACACCCAATAACCAATATACCAATTACCAATAACAAACCGAAAGCCATAGCAAATATTTCACCGTATATTGCTATAAGCTTCCCTCTGCTATAATTCGCGTGCCTCTTTTCAGACCTGTGCAACGGGACTGAGGGACAACGGGTCAGGACGGGAACGTAGCAGCCCACCCCTCTTTCTCGTGTGCCGCAGCCATCTGGGAAGAGGTCTTACAACTGCAGACAGGTGGC
>JALWTA010000042.1 GCA_027082955.1 Sulfurovum sp.
AATACTGCCGGGTCCCCTGGTGGGAATGTAGGTCGCTGCCACTTTGAGTTTTACTTCTACTTTCAACTTAATCCCGACTCTTAACTTTCTATCAAAATATTTGTCAAAATACTCTTTATCATTTATACGTTCATATTGCTATCATATCTCTTTGTTATTGCTTTATTAGTGTATTGGTATATTGGGGAAATGCTCTTGATATCCTCTACCTTCTCTGTCAAAATAACCAATAACCAAGCTATCTGTTTTCATATACTTTATGCCATATCATTTGATTCACTGCTTGACATACGCTTCTCTTCAGATTACAATCCTTAATCCTTAATTCCCATTCCTCATTCATACCAACTTTTCGCTAAAATACCCTAATTTATTTACTCAGGATTGATTATGGCAAAGAAAATAGCATCAGCACGGATTACCGAAGAGAGTTCGAAGCTGTTACAGGAACTGAACAATTCACTTCCATTTGACAATGTACTTTATAAAGAAGACATAGAGGGGTCACGGGCACATGCCTATATGCTGAAAGAGCAGGGAATTATTTCAGAAGATGATCATGCGAAGATCGATGCCGGACTGGTTGAAATACTTGGTGATATAGAGGCAGGCATTTTGAAGCTTGATGGGGATGATGAAGATATCCATATGGCGATTGAAGGTGAGCTAACCCGACGCATTGGGGATGCTGGCAAACGTCTTCATACGGCACGAAGCAGGAATGATCAGGTGGCACTTGATTTTAGGCTTTATGTGCAGAAAAACAGCAGAGCAATCGCGAATCTTCTCTTGGAGAATATTCAGACCCTTGTCGATGTAGCCCAAAAACATGCCGATACCATGTTGCCGGGTATGACCCATCTGCAGCATGCGCAGCCGATCAACTTTGGATATCATATGATGGCATATGCAAGTATGTTCAAACGGGATTATGAGCGTTTTATGAGCTCATATGAACGTAACAACTATTCACCTATCGGCTGTGCCGCGCTTGCAGGGACACCGCACCCCATCAATCGTCAGACCACCTCAAACAAATTGGGCTTCAATGCACCGACACTAAACTGCCTTGATACGGTTAGTGACCGTGATTTTGCACTGGAGATTCTTTTCAATATTGCAACGATGATGATGCATATGAGCCGTCTGAGTGAAGAGCTTATTTTGTGGAGTGCAGCTGAGTTTAAATGGGTGACACTCTCTGACCGACATGCGACAGGTAGCTCGATCATGCCGCAAAAGAAAAACCCTGATATTCCAGAACTGCTTCGCGGCAAAACTGGACGAGTGAATGGTAATCTTGTGGCACTGCTGACTGTGATGAAAGGGCTACCACTTGCCTACAACAAAGATATGCAGGAGGACAAGGAAGGCGTCTTTGATTCGGTTAAGACGGCACTGCTTAGCCTACAGGTGCTCAATGAGATGATCGCTGATATGACAGTGAACAAAGAAGCGATGGAGGCTGCCTGTATGGTGGGACATCTGACAGCAACAGATCTGGCGGATTATCTGGTCAAAGAGGCAGGTATCCCGTTCCGTGATGCCTATCACATTACCGGTAATGTCGTCAATCTTGCTGAGGAGAAAGGCAAAGATATTTCCGAACTGACACTTGAAGAGCTTCAAAGTATCGATGCACGTATTGGTAAAGATGTGGTTGAGATGCTTGACAACCGTGCCTCTATGAACGCCAGATGTTCTGAAGGCGGTACAGCGACGGAACGTACATTAGAACAGGTTGCACAGATGAAGGCATGGATCAGTATGCAGAATAATCAAAAGTAAATAGTGTAAAAAAGGATTATGGATGAATGTATCACTCGAATATTTGGGAGAGAAAAAATTTAAAGCAAATACAACAAAGTCAAGTTATATTCTTGACTGCAAAGAGATCACACCTGTAGAGTACTTTGCAACAGGAATCATCGGGTGTACCGGGATCGATCTGGTGGTGATGGCTGAGAAGGATGGATATGCTGTAAGCAATTACAAAGTCAGTGCGGAAATCGAGCGACAGATGGAAGTACCGATGAAGTTTGCTTCACTGCATATTATCTATGACTTTGAAGGCTCTTTTGATCCGGTGAAATCCAAGCGTTATATTCTTGCATCACTGGAGAGCTATTGTACGACAGTAAATTCAATCAGAGATTCGGTGAAGATCAGCTATACGATCATCTACAATGGTGACAAGATAGCTGACAAGGAGTCGATCATATCCGGAGGCGGCGGAAGTATAGAACTCGATGACGGCTTTGGCGGTGCGTGCTGTTCGTGATGCTTATGATGTGTGATGGACGCATAATGTAAATGCATCAGGGCGCGCATAATGCCCGGCAACATCAAGGTTCCATTTGGCTCCATGCAGTCTGTTTAGGTCTATCGTAGCAGTGATGATGGCCTCTTTGGCACTGACAGGACCAGCCAACACGGTACCGTTTGGATCGGAGATGAGACTGTTTCCCTTGTTGATCCATTTTCCTACCTTTTTATAATAGGCTTCAAGTTCGGGCAGTTTTGCAAGCACATCCTTCTTTTTTAGAACCATACAGCATCCTGCTGCATAGCAGCGTCCTTCTTTGGCAATATGCTGAATGGTTGCACCCCACGCTTCACCTTCATCGTAGGTTGGTGCGAGATAGAGTTCTATTCCTTTTTCATAGAGTGCGTAGCGAACCAGAGGCATATAGTTCTCCCAGCAGATTAAACCGCCTATTTTTCCAAGCGGCGTATTGTGTGTGGTGACTGTCTTGGCATCACCGTATGCCCATATAGTACGTTCAGCGAGTGTAGGAATGAGTTTTTGGTGTTTTCGACTTAATGGAAAAAACGGGTTGCTAAAAACCTAAGCAAAGCCCGGTAGCATGGTGCTTAAAAAGGGATTATTTACAATGCGCTGTAAAAAAATGCCCAAAATGCGGTTCAAACCATACAAAA
>JALWTA010000043.1 GCA_027082955.1 Sulfurovum sp.
CTTCTGCAACTGATTTATCAGCCTCATTCTCTTTTGCTTCACGCAATGCATCGGGAATAGTGTTACCGGATGCATCTACTACCACTTCCCCCGCATAGACAGAGGAGCCGACATGAAGCGGGCGAAGGTTGCCTTCAGCATCCTTCGCGAATGCCTCTTTCATAATATTTTTCAAGTATCCAATGATCTTTTTCATTGCTGTGATCTCCATTCATATTTATACATATGAGAGACTCCCTGATACCTTGGACAAGGATTCAATCAAGTTATTCTTCGGCATGTGGCGAAGAAATGTCTCATATATATCTAAATTCTTATAACTGAATTTTACACTTTTGTCTGCTACACGTAAGAAGCAGACACCCTTTACTCATAAAGCGCGATATCCACACGCTCATTGCGTGCACGTCCCTCATCTGTCGCTTCCGTTGCAATGGGGTCGCGTGCCAGTCTGTTCTCTGTATAGACGCGTGTACGTCCTACACCTGTTTTGCCTGTGACTGCGTCATAGACCTCTTTGATACGAGCATTGACCTCTGATGCCGCCTCTTCTCGTGTCATGGTTCGCTCTGTCAGGTTCTGCCAGAAGCTGCTCCATCCGTTCAGTGGTACGGCATGGGCTTCATCTTCATAGCCTGAAGTATGTCCGACGATACTGACATAGTAGTCTGCACCGCCCTGCTCTGCAATTTTTTGCTTGAGTGCATCAAGCGCCTTTTGTGAGGCATCGCTGAGTGTACCGTTATCGAAGTAGAGCGATGCATGGAAAAGCACCTTTTTGTGCAGCAGCATACTCCCATCGAACGGATTGGCGATCCCTGTATCGATGCATGGGTGTTCCACGCCGGAGTTTGGCATATAGGTATAGCTGTAGAGTCCGCACACAGGTCCATTGTCTATTGGTGCAATATCGCCGCCTGCGTTCAGCAGTGCTGTGAGTGATGCAAGTGTCAACAGTGTTTTTTTCATGATCTTATCTCCCCAACTTTACTGTATTTAGTGACTGGTACCCTTTGGTACATCCAAACGGATATTTTTTCCCTTTTGCAGAGTGTGCGCAGGCATCTTTGTTCGCTGCCACACCGTCATGGTCTGCATCGAGCGAGACAGGCAAGGTATCATGTCCTGTCATTCCTTTTTTACCGTGGATACCTACTTTATTGTAGTATTTGGATACATTCCCCATAATCGAAGCCATGGTCAGTCCCATTGCATCGAGGATGCGGTATTTGGAAAGCAGCAGGTTAAAGCGTGCGTTGATCAGTTCATCATTGGCACGTTTAAGGTCGTTCTCTGTTGCAAGCAGATCAAGCAGCGAACGCTCTCCGAGCTCGTACTCTTTGGTGTAGAGTTTGAGGGTATCATGGCTGTGTTTTTGGTACTGTGAGAGATAAGGGATCTGCTCTTTTGCCAGTTCATAGGCACTCCATGAGAGGTCTATCCCTTCAACCACCTGGCGTCTGAGGTCGTTGGTCACTTCTACTTCCTGGCTCAGTTTGCTCAGTTTACTGCGTCTTGAAGCTTCATCGGCACCACCATTGAAGAGGTTGTAGCTGAGCACTACCATCGCCTGAAACCGATCATCTGGTACATTGTTGCTGAGCACATCGTAGTTTTTATTGTAGTGTTCTGCCAGCTCTACATCGACTTTTGGCATGAACTTGCTTTTGCTTTCACGGTAGAGTGCCTCTGCACCTTTGATATTGTACTTACCGACAAGAAGTGAAGGGTTGTACTCTAGTGCGTACATCGTCGCAGCTTCCTGGCTTTTTGGCAGTGGCAGTGCAAAGTTTGGTTTGGAGAGTTCATCCAGAGAGAGCATATGTCCTGTCACTCTTCTAAAGTTGAACATCGCGTTTTGCAGTTTATTCTGCTGTACCATCATGTTGGATTTGGCAAGGGAGAGAGAAGACTGGATCTTACTCACTTCCGAGAGGGTTGTCAGTCCCGCTTTGTAAGCTTTGGAGACTTTGCGGTAGATCGCTTCATTGTGAGCGACATTGACCTTGCTGTTTGCCAACAGGGCTTTTTGTCTAAGAAGGTCGATATAGACCTTGATGGTCTGCAGTGTCACATCGTTGGCTTTTTCGAGATAGCTGAAGGCTGCTGCCAGAGTTCTCATCTTCTGATAATTGACCTGTTCATGGGTACTGAAACCATCGAAGATATTCTGTCTTAGGATCAGTGAGTTCTGGAAGACGTTAAAGGTTGCTTCTGCCGCACCGTTGAATCGGTTGGTATATTTCTTCCCTGCCGCTGCCTGCAGGTCAAGTGTCGGATAGTAGCCTGCATCGGCGACATTGACCTCTTCGCGTGTCGCGTTGTAGTTCTTCAGTCGTTCTTTAATCACAGGATTGGTATCGAGTACCTCCCCTACCACCTCTTTCAGTGTCGCAGCGCTCACACTGCTTATCCCCAGACAGCACAGTGCCGGTACCAGTAGTCTTCTCAATTTCATCTTTCGGAAATCCCCCTTTATATATAGTTGCATTGAAACACGTAAGTGTTCTCACTCTTGTTTCTGGCAACCCGGCGGTCTTTCTTTGGACAAGGGAAGATCCGTGGCTTTCCGTCCCTGCCTTTCGGCAGGTTTGGCTTTGGCATTCTACAATTGTTACAAATGTATCATATCATATAAATATCTTACAAATCTCTTACAAATCTCTTAAAAAAAATTTTTTACTAATTCATTAATTTTATAGTATATCAATACAAAAATATTTTGTATAGTTTAAACTTAAACCCAAATCTCGAAATAGAGATTTCCAACCGACACATTTTCAGGAGAAACCCGTCACTTGACACAAAGAATCCTCAAAACAACAAGAAAAATGTGTCGGATTTAAATTTTTTCTAACAAGAATCACA
>JALWTA010000044.1 GCA_027082955.1 Sulfurovum sp.
TTGAAATACTCACAAACATCGCTCAGATTGAAAATATTGTCAAGGAGAATAAAGATATACTTCAAATTATCGCGCTACTCAGAGCCTACACGCAAAAAGAGCTTGGGTTTATGTGCGAAAGTTGAGAAAAATTTAAATCCAACACATTTTCCTTGTTGTTTCGAGGATTTTTTGTGTCAAGTGACGGGTTTCTCCTGAAAATGTGTCGGTTGGAAATCTCTATTTCGAGATTTGGGCTCCTATTTAAATGGCAGTAATCCAAACTTTCTTATAAATGTCTCATCAATATCGATGATCCCTTGTGCCTGAAGCCTATCAAGCACCTCTTTGGTACAGAAGGTATCTCCCGGCCACTCTCTCTCAAACCCGTCAAGCGCATTTTTATTGGTGGCATCCACCGCGATAAACCCTTTACGTTTGACATCACGCTGTGCATCAATATTGTTCACCACACGCCAGATCAGCATATAGGGGTCATTGATGTCATTGTTCTGTGCATCGACGACAATCAGCACCTTGATATGCGTTTTGAGCACTCGAAGTTCTTTGATCAGCTTCAACTGTGAACGCTGCTTGTCTACGGCAATGATACAGAGAGGGTTTTTGGTATGGGTCATATACTGTTTGAGTGCAACAATATTGGTATCGATCTCCTGCATCTTTGCAAGCAATGCAGCATCCTCAAGCAGTGCTTCAACCCCTTCTGATACCTCATCGCCCGTTGCATCGATACCAAGCTTCCCTCCGACAAACTGCTCAGGGGCGGAGTGGTCGAGATGATCGACGATCCCTTCGGTAATGAGTATACGCTCCGGACTAAGACGATTGAGAATATGTTCGCTTATCGCTTCATGATCTTCTAGTGCCGGGGCATCTTCACCCACAAAGATGGCATGCTTGACAAAACTCATCTGCCCAACCCCCCAAAAGGCATGCATAAACTGCTGTGCATGCCCTGGATAGTGTACTTGCATCTTTGCTAAAATAAGGTTGTGAAAGACACCGTTTTCGGGCATATAGTAGTCAATCAGATCGGGAGCCATAGGCTTGAGCATCGGTAAAAAGACCCGTTCGGTCGCCCAGCCCATATATTTGTCCTCCAGCGGCGGTTTGCCTACCACCGTTGCGGCAAAGACAGGGTTTTGCTTCATCGTAATCGTCTCTACTTCCATGACAGGAAAAGGCTCTTTGAGGGTATAGTAGCCGGTATGATCACCAAACGGTCCTTCTATCTCCATCTTCTCAGGATCGACAAAACCCTCGATGACCACATCCACATCACGGGGGATATAGATATCATTGGTAATCGACTTGACCAGCTGTGCATTGCGGTTACGTACAAAGCCATAAAGCAGCATCTCGAACATCCCATGCGGCATAGGTGCCTGCCCGCACCAGATATAGAGCGGATCGCCGCCTATGGCAACGGAGACCGGCATCTTTTTGCCCACTTTTTGATACTGGTCAAAAAAGTGTGAAGCATCTTTGTGAATCTGCCAGTGCATCCCAAGGCGGTGTTTGTCATACTGCTGCAAGCGGTACATCCCAAGATTTTGCATCTTGCCGTCAAGACTCTGCGTATAGACCTGCCCCATCGTAATGAACGGCCCTCCATCCTCTTCCCATGTTTTGAGAATGGGGAGCCTGTCCAGATCGACCTGATCTTTAGGAATGACCACCTCCTGACACTCGCCTCTAAAACTCAAGCGTTTTGGAAATACATTTTTCAAAGAGAAGAGTTTGGGGATCATCGCCAGCTTGGCTTTGAGTGTCTTTGGCGGCTTGAGTTTAAGCAGTTCCTCTATCCCCTCTGCCACCTCGTCAGGATGTTTGCCAAAGATCTTCTGCGTAATCTCTTTGTTGGCAAAAATATTCATAAGCACAGGCATATCGTACTCGATGCCTTTGGCTTTGTTGATCGGCTGGGTAAACAGAAGTGGTCTTGAGTCCTCTTTTTTGACCTCTATGTAGGCAACATGAGGGATTTCAAGTTCCACATCGAGCGGTTCATCAATAATTTTCAGATTGCCGTTCTCTTTGAGCCATGCAATGACATCTTCCATGCTTCTACCTTCATATCAAATTGAAGAGATTATAGCAAAAAAGGGCTTACTGCGCTGCCCTTTAATAATGTACATTTGATGATTTTTAAGTAAGGTAGTTTGTATTGTATATACACTCTCATGAGAATATGAGAGTGGTATTGGAAGCGTTAAAGTCTTTCAGGCATCTCATCTTTAAAGGCGATCTTCTCGGCATTTTCGAGAATGTCAAGCGCACCTTTTTCTATCATCTTCTGAGCGAGTGTATCTCCAAGGATATCGGCTTCATCAAGCGGAGCTTCCATCTGCTCATGCAAAATATGTGTACCGTCCGGATAGCCGATCATCGCTCTGACATTCACCTTTTTATGCTCTCCATCAGCTTCAATGGCAGCATTGACCGCTACAGGTGCAGAGCATCCTGCACCGATAACTGAGATAAAATCACGTTCTACTTTAGTCGCCAAAAACGTATCTTCATCATTAAGACTCATAGCAATCTCTCTGATACGCTCGTTATTGGCAACAATCTCGATTCCCAGAGCAGCCTGTCCCATAGGCGGGATGAAGAAGTCCAGTTTTTTCACATGAGGGATATCTTTAAGAAGATCAAGTCGTTTAAGTCCGATATAGGCAAGGATAATCGCATCGTACTGCCCTTCGGCAAGCTTTCGCAAACGGGTGTTTACATTACCTCGGAGGTCTTTGACCTTAAGATCGGGACGTTTTTCCAAAAGCTGCATACGGCGACGCAGAGAGGTCGTACCTACCACTGCACCTTTTGGAAGTTCCTCAAGACTTTTGTAGGTATGGGAGAGAAATACATCACTCTGGTCTTGGCGTTTGGTAATAGCACACAGCTCCAACCCATCGTGGATATAGGTGGGCACATCTTTGAGGGAGTGGACTGCCATATCGGCATTGCCTGCAAGCATCTCATCTTCCAGCTCTTTGGTAAAATGTCCTTTGCCTCCCACAAGTGCCAACGGCTTGTCTAGGATCTTGTCACCTTTGGAGGTAATCTCGTTTAGCTCTACCGTCACATCCGGAAACGATGTTTCGATCCGCTCTTTGATATGATATGCCTGCCAGAGTGCCAATGCACTCGCCCGTGTTGCTATGACCAGTTTTTCCAAGAGATTTCCTTTAGACTCTATTTGATAAATTTTTTGTATCCATCACGCATCTTGTCCCACTCACCGTCAATGTATATTGTCGGTGTGCCCGTCACCATCATGCGTGCTGCTGCATCTTCATCTGCTTTCATCGCTTTTTTTACCTGAGGATCATCGATCTGCGCCTGTGTGACATCAAAGCCTGTATATTTTTTTACCAGTGGCAGGATCTTCTTTGGATCTCGCAAACGTGTATCGATCTTGAGTGTATACATTTTGTCTATCACATCTTTACGTCCCTTTGTCTGTGCTACATGCATAACGCGTGTCAACACATCCGAAACCGGATGGATACGAAGCAGCGGCAGATGATAATAGTACAATGCAATCTTGTCAGGATGTGCCTGCGCTGCTTTTAGGATGCCAGGTACCGTGGCTTGACAGAAAGGGCACATCGGATCAGAAAATACAACGATCTTGTGTGCAGCATCTTTGTTCCCGTAGAGAAGATGTGCATCATCATACATACCTGCCGGCACTGTCGGGCGAATATCCTCACGGTAGTCATGCCCTGTCTTTAGATTGACCAGATGACCTGTAATGAGTCCATCTTTGACGAACATCGTCTCGGGCACATGGATTTGCTGTTTTTGATAGGTAAGATCCATAGTAGTAAGGACAATATCCCATCCCGGAAGTGCTTTATGGGTCTTTACTCCCAATATGGTCACACCATCAACCTTTACCTGAGGGTTTTTTACAATATTACGCTTGACATAATTGACAAGTAACTTGGTATCCGGGGCACTATTTGCGCTCAATGCGATCGTTGCTACCAATGTTGTCGTCAACAATTTCGACATCAATGACATCATCTTCTCCTTTATGTGTATAAAAATCGTTTGGATGCTCTTGTTCCGGTGTTATTGTAGCTATTAATTGTAAATAAACCGTGTAAAGCAGAGCAATAACTCCTAAAAAATCACTCAGCACACCAGGGAAAATCAGCAGCAGTGCACCGACAAGATAGGAGGTCGTTGCATCCTGAAATTTTCGAACATCCAGTTTTCCTCTGTGTAACGAATACATATTGCCCAGCACGGCATAGGGAGAGTTTTTCAAAAGCAGTGAACCAATTACAATCGTCGCGATGGTCCAGACAGTCGCCCAGAATGCACCGATAATCTCAAGCATCTTCAGCGAAAAGTATATCTCAAGAAAAAGATAGGGAAGCAGAACAACAATCAGCATAGCTTCTCTTCGACAAAGGATGCGATCTCCTCTGCCGAGACCTCCTCTTTGATCATCCCGTCACGTGTTACGAACTCTACCAGTCCCTCAGCCAGTTTTTTTCCGATGATAACCGCATGGGGAATACCGATGAGCTCATAGTCTTTCATCTTGGCACCAAAACGGTCTTTTCTGTCATCAAAGAGCACATCGATCCCCTTTAAACGCAATGCTTCATAGAGTTTCTCACCCAGTGCAAGCTGCGCTTCGTCTTTGATGTTGGAGACCATGATGTACAGATCAAACGGTGCTGACTCTTTCGTCCAGATGCAGCCTTTCTCATCATGGTGCTGTTCAATAATGGCTGCAAGCAGACGGCTCACACCGATACCATACGTTCCCATCACCATCGGCTGCGCTTTACCATTTTCATCAAGGAAGGTACACCCAAGCGGTTCAGAGTAACGGGTACCAAGCTGAAAAATGTGCCCCGCTTCGATCCCTTTGGTGTAGCGCAGGCTGCCGCCGCAGTGAGGACAGCTGTCCCCCTCCTGTACCGCGACCAGATCAGCATATATGAAATCTCCGGAAATGGTATTGCCTGTGGTGTGATACTCCTTCTCATTTGCACCGCAAATCATATCGGTAGCATCTTTGAGGGTATTGTCCACAACCACACGCACCCCTTTAGGCGCATTGAGCGGTGACATAAACCCGGCAGCAAGCCCTGCCTGGGCAAGCTCCTCTTCACTCACATCCACCAGTTCGTTGGCATCTACCGCGTTGCAGGCTTTCACCTCCTGCAGCTCGTCAGAGCCTCTGAGTGCAAAAAGCACGATCTCGCTTCTGCCCTCATCGTAGAGTGCCCGCATCGCAACGGTTTTGACCAGATAGTAAGGATCGACATCAAAAAAGCTTGCAAGCTCCTCCATCGTTGAAGTGTTGGGGGTATGTACTTTCTCTTTGCCAAGCCGCGGTTCCGGTGCATCACACGGCTTTTCCTGACGTACTGCCGCTTCGATGTTGGCACCATAGTCACACGCATCACAGACCACGATCGTATCTTCACCGCTGTCGGCAAGCACCATAAACTCTTTGCTTCCCGATCCGCCGATCGCCCCGGAGTCTGCTTCGACCACACGGAACGCCAGCCCAAGACGGGTGAAGATCTTTTTGTAGGTCTCTTCCATCAGATCGAACTCTCGCTTCATATCTGCCTCATCGGCATGGAAGCTGTAGCCGTCTTTCATCAGAAACTCACGTCCGCGCATCAACCCGAAACGGGGTCTGATCTCATCACGGAACTTGAGATTGATCTGATAGAGGTTCAGTGGCAGCTGTTTGTAGCTCTTGACACTCTGTCGCACGAGATTGACCATCATCTCCTCATGGGTCGGACCAAGCACAAATTCATTCTCTTTTCTATCTTTGAAGCGCAGCAGCTCTTTACCGTACTTCTCATAGCGTCCGCTCTCTTCCCAGAGTGAAGCAGGTGTTACAAACGAAAGGCTTACTTCCTGACATCCTGCCGCATCAAGCTCCTCTTTGACCACACTGCGTACACGATCAAGCACCTTTTTGCCAAGCGGGAGGAAATTGTAAAGTCCACTGCCGCCTACTGACTGGATAAACCCGCCTCTAAGCAGGAAGATATGGCTTGCCAGTGTCGCATCGTTTGGGGTCTCTTTGGTTGTCGGTACTAATAGTCTGGAAAATCTCACGCGTTGTATCCTTTGGTATGATGATCGTTTTTGTACTGTTTGAGATCGACATGCTCTGTATCTACATTGAACATCTTTTTGACAGCTTCAATACAGTTGGCATTTTTCTTTTCTGTCGATGATTTTCTGAGATTCTGTGTCGGGTCATGCAGAAAACGGTTGAACATCTGCTCTGCCATTTTACGCATATTGGCTTCATACTCCGGTGGGACAAATCCCTTCTTCAGTGCCCGCTGCATCTCTTTGTCTATGGCTTCTGAGACATGCTGACGCATCTGTTTGATGACCGGTTCAATGGAGAGCGCACGCAGCCATGCATAAAACTCTTCTGTATACTGCTCGACGATCTCTGCTGCTCTGATCGCCTGTTCCTGACGCATCGCATGGTTTTCGTTGGAAATGCTTTTAAGGTCATCGATGCGGTAGAGTTCAAGCTTTGGCAGATCCATATCGGCAATGTCCCGCGGGATCGCCATATCGAACCAGTGTCTTGGTAGTGTTTCGTTCTCAATAAGCGACTGCGTGATCACCGGTTCGGGCGAAGAGGTAGCTGAGAAGAGCAGGCGGTAACGGTTGAGATATTTGGGAAGATTTTCCATCGTATCGGCTTTGACATTCTCACCAAGCAAATCCGAAACCTTCTCGACTTTTTCAAGGTCACGCCCGATGATCACAACATCACATCCGACACGAAGCAGATGTTTTGCCGCAAGTACACCCATCTCACCGGCACCCACAACGATCCCTTTCATTCCCTGAATGTTATCACCAAGCAGCTTATGTGCCTGAGCTACGGCAACAGAGGCAATAGAGATGGGGTTTTGGGAGATGTTGGTCGCGTTGCGCACCTGTGCGGCACACTTGACCGCATGGGAGATGACGCGGTTAAGACGCTTGCCTGCCGTACCGTTCTGGAACGATACACGGAATGCATCCTTTACCTGTCCCGTGATCTGCGATTCACCGACCACCAGAGAATCCAGTGACGAAACCACCGAAAAGATGTGCCGGATCGCCTCTTCATCATCATAGCGCTTTGCCGTGTTTTTCAGATCATAGAAACTAAGTCCGCTTTTTTGGCTCATCAATCCCAAAACAGCATGAAAACTGGAGAAGTTATCACGCGTAGCAAGTACGATCTCAACGCGGTTACAGGTCGAAATGATGAACGCTTCATGAATAAACTCAAAATGGATCAGTTGATCTAGGATCTCTTTCATCTCTTCATTGTTAGCGAACGCCAGCTTCTCACGCATGGCAAGATCACAGTTTTTATGAGAGAAACTTACTACCTGATAGTACATTAAAACTCCCTATCTATCATTTCCGTTGCAATCTCAGAAAGCGCATCTTCACCAAGACGGTTCATCAATTCTACTGCTTCTTCAATCAATTCGCGCGCCTGAGCATAGCATTTCATGGGTATCTGGTGCATCTGCATCTGTGCCATGATCCACTGCTGCTCTTCTTCGGAAAGTACCTTCGCATGCATGTTTTTCAGCTTTTCCCTGTCTGACTCACCAAGTGCATCATAAAGGTAAATATACGGCAGTGTCGTTTTGCCTTCGGCAAAGTCATGCAGTGCCGGTTTGCCAAGCGTGGCACTGTCAGCAGTAATATCAAGCAGGTCATCTATCATCTGAAATGCCAACCCAAGGTTACGACCATAGATCATAAACGGCTCTTTAGGCTTGCCTGCCAGCAGTGCGGCAGCTCCGGCACTCGCTTCAATAAGCGATGCGGTCTTTTGATAAATCATATCAAGATAAACCGAAGTATCGGTATTAAACATTTTGGAAAGCGAAACATCTTTCAGCTCACCCAAACTCAGCTGTGTAACCGCATTTGAGATCACTTTGGCAACATCGGGTGAGATGTTGTTCAATTCAAAGAAGCCTTTGGAGTAGAGAATATCTCCAAGCATAATAGCCGTTTTGTTGCCATAAAGCGCATTGAGAGAGGGTTTGCTGCGGCGTGTATCGGCATCATCAATCACATCATCGTGCAGCAGGCTTGCCGCATGGATCATCTCAACAATCGCTGCAGTTTTGACTGCAGAGAGTTTTTCACCCGCAATTTTTAATATGAGTTTGGCACGCAGCCGCTTGCCTTGAGGAAGTTTGGCATAGAGCGCTTCGACCTCTTTATCGTCAAGCTCTGCAATAAACTGTTCTATCTTTCTCTCAACGGCACTTAACATCTTGGTTCCTTGCATGCAAAAAGTGGATAATTATAGCCAAAAAAAGTTAACCTTTTTTGACGCGGTAGATCACAGCATACATCAATGGAACATAGAAGAGATTCAAGACAGTCGCCCAGGCGACACCAAAACCAAGCGATACTGCCATCGGCTGAAGGATCAGTGCCTGTCCACTGGCGAAGAAGATCAAGGATGAGAGTCCAAGAACGGTCGTAACCGATGTAAGAACAATGGGACGCAGCCGCATACCGGCTTTTTCGACCATCTCAACATAGCTCTTGCTGCCTTTTACGAAATCGAGCATGATCAGCCCATCATTGACAACCACTCCCGCCAGTCCTATAAGTCCCATCACTCCCGGCAGTGTCATATGCAGTCCCATCAGTTTGGTTCCCGCAAGCGCACCCAGAACCGACAGCGGAATGATCGAAAGAATGATCAGCGGCATGATCATCGAGTTGAACATCCATACCAGTGTCAGGAAGATCAGGAAAATAGCGATGATCGCTGCTTCACCCATCTCTTTTTTAATCTGTTTATTCTCTTTCTCCTCTCCTTTGATATGCACTTTCCCCCCTGCTTTCTCAAATGTTTTAAGCATAGGGCGTATCTTGTCCATGACCTCGGAAGGGGTAATGACATGCTTATCTACACGCGCGAACAGGGAACGTACCTTCTCACCATCCTCTTTGAATATTTTGACAAAACTCTTACGGTATTTAAAGTCACAAATATCTTTTAAGCGCACCATTTTTGTTCCGTCCGGTGTCGTCAGCCTGAAACTGCCCAGTGCACTGTGCTTATGCCTGTACGCATCCTCTATACGAATGCGTATCAACCCTTTGTCATTGAACATCTTGCCGTATTCGGCTTTGAGAAAGGCTCCGCGAAGTGCATTGACCACATAGGTCTCCGTAAAGCCGAGCTGTTGTCCATAGCTGTTGACACGCAGTTTCAGCTCCCGTTCACCTGCATTGGCATTGTCAGAAATATCTTCCACGCCTTTGATATGTGAAAGTGCCTCCTCAACCTTGTGCAGCGCATCAAGTGCCTTTTTCATATCATCTGCACCAAACCCGATTTCAATGTCATGGCTGACAATCCCCGCCTGCTGAACATAGATATTGAACTCTTCATACAGCGGTTTGCCTTCTATCTGAATATTTTTGAACCGATCCACAACATCATGCTGTACCTCTTTGAGTATCTGCTGCGCTTTTCGTTTTCGTATCATATCGCTGGCATCATACTCCAAAGAGAAAATAGGATTGATATAACGGTCGAAAAAGTTCTCCGGAGCTTTTTCATGCAGATTGATAAAGATCTGGAACAGGTTATCGCCCACTTCAAAACTTGCATCTGGATTGAACTTGAAGCCGATCACAGAAGTGACAGAATCCACTTCCTCTTTATTGAGGCGCTTGAGCAGTGCCTTCTCGATCTGCGTCACATACCCTTCTGTTTCATTGAGATCATGGTTGATATCGATCTTGCCGTTCAAATAGATCTGCTGTGCATCGAACTCAGGGAAAAGCTGAAACTTGGTCACCTTTGCCAATGCCATCGTACCAAGCACAATAAAAAGAACAATCAGCAGCAAGGAAAGCCATTTCCGAGACAACATCCGTTCCAGAATTTTGCTGTATGCAGCATTGAAACGCAGCCAAAAGTCACTTTGGGAGTGTACTTGTCGCATCTTTTTGCCAATGCTGAAGAACTCTTTTGCATGCAGTGGGAGAAAATAAAATGCCTCAAAGAGTGAAGAGAGCAGCAAAATAGAGATCATAACTGGAAGCACCTGCATGAACATGCCCATCTTTCCACTCATGATCAAAAGCGGTAAAAAAGCAAAAACGGTGGTCAACGTTGCAGTCAATACGGCAGGGAACATCTCTGCGGCACCTTCCACTGCCGCTTCACGGGGAGATTTGCCCATTTCCATATGACGATAGATATTTTCCGCTACTACAATAGCTTCATCGACTAACATCCCCAGTGCGATCAAAGCACCCAGCATCGTCAGCATGTTAAGACTGTATCCAATGGCATCAGCAGCAATGAGGGTAATAAAAAATGAGGTAGGAATCCCAATAGCAACTACCAAAGCAATGCGGGCATTGACAGAGAGAAAAAGTGCAGCAAAGACAAGGATTAGACCGAAGAGAATATTGGATGAGACCAGATTGAGACGATTTTTAACCCAGACAGACGTATCAGTATAGGCATCAAATGTCACTTCGGGATACTTTTTGGCAAAATGCTTCAGTATCTTCTTGACTTCACGACTCAATGCAATGGCATTGCCTTCTTTGGTTTTATTGATATTCAACGAAATATTCGGTTTGCCGTTAAAGTGAGAGATCTGCTTGGGATCTCCCAATCCTATGCGTACCTGAGCAATATCACCAAGACGTATATGTTTGCCATTGATCCCTATGAGCGTATCACGGATCGCTCCAACCGATTTTTCACCATTGATGGTTGAAATATACAGATGGTTGCCTGTACTCTCAAGTGTTCCCGCCGGATAGATGGATGCAATCTGTCCGATGGCTCTGTAGACTACCGTTTTTGGAAGTCCGTATGCGTCAAGTTTCTTCTGATCGAGGGTAATCAGTACCTCTTCGTCCGCATCTCCCCGTATCGCGATCCCGCTCAGATTTTTAATGAGTGATAAACGGCTTTTCAGATCATCTGCGATATCTAGCAAACGGTGTTTGGACACATCTCCGGAGATAGCCACCAGCAGCAGAGGATAGTCGTGTACAACCACTTTTGCTACAGGTTCATCCATATCGGAAGGAAGATCACGGCGAATATTGGCAATAATATCCTTGACATCCGAGAGCACCAACTGTTTGTCGTTGCCCGGTTTAATATCTGCTGTAATCCTGAAAAGCCCGTTTTGAATGGTCGTATCGATGGTATCGATCTGTGAAAGGCTTTTGAGCTCATCCTCAATCTGCCGCACTGCCATTTTATCCAGTACATCTGCACTGGCACCAACATATCCTCCGCTGATAGAGATCTCATCAAGCGTCGATGCGGGGAATATCTCTTTGGCAATATTTTGATAGGCAAAGATGGCCATCAGAAGCATAAAAACCATTAATATATGGTTCAGTATCGGACGGTCTACAGCAAATCTGATAAAACTTCGTATCATGGCTGTGCTTCATCGATCACAAAAATGGTATCGGTGACCCGGTTTTTGTAGGTAAGTGCTTCTACTTTCTCCTGCAGAATTTTATGCTCCGCTTTCAATGCCTCTACCTGTCTGTACATTTTATTTACCTTCTTACTCTCATAATAAATCTGATTACTCAAATATATCTTGAACATCGTAAGAATAAGAACGATGCTCATTGAAATAAAAATGACGCTTATCATTCCCCATGTAATGCCGTTGGGTGTTTTTTTACGCCTATGTACCGACGCCATCATCCCTCCTGTCCAAAGCGAAAACTTCTCAGCTTTGCCGAACGGCTACGCGGATTTTGTGCCAATTCTCTTTTGGATGCCACCACCGGTTTGCGTTGAAGCGGTTTACCAAGCGCATGGTTCTTTCCGCAGGTACATCTCATCGCCTGCGGATCGCAGATACAATCGGTCGCCCACTTCTTAAAACGGTTTTTGACCAGTCTGTCCTCAAGCGAGTGGAAGGTGATCAAAGAGACAACCTCACCTTCATAGTGTTTCGCCTCGATTGCATCGAGCAGTCCTTCTATCTCTCCAAGCTCATTATTGACCTCTATACGTATTGCCTGAAACGGCAGTGTTGAGGGGTGTATCTTGCCGCCGGAGGGGATGACCATGGCAATGATATGGCTTAACTCTTGGGCGCTCTCTATGGGTTTTTTGCTGCGTGCCTCTACGATCGTAGCTGCGAGCTTTCGGTAGGAGCGTACCTCTCCGTATGCATCAAAGATATACTCCAGCTTCTCTTTGGGATAGGTGTTGACTACTTCGTAGGCACTTAAACTTGCGGAGGCATCCATACGCATATCCAGACGCTTGGCATCAAATGCAAATCCGCGCTCTTTTTTGTCAAGCTGCAGTGAAGAGACACCAAAATCGGCAAGCAGTGCCGTTACCGGAGCCTCTGTAAGCGTAGGAAGTACAGTAGCAAAAGTACCTTTGTAGAGTCGGCTGCGTTCACCAAAAGGCGCGAGCCTCTCTTTGGAAAACGACAACGCCTCATCATCTCTGTCGATACCGATATGCCGCAAGTGAGGATAACGTTTAAGCACTTCACTGCTGTGCCCGGCATACCCCAGCGTACAATCGACAAAATATCCTTCAGGCACATTTTTGAAGCTTTCCAAAACCTCATCCAGCAGTACCGGTATATGCGGACTCTCCACCTACTCTTTCCTTTTTTGTATGTAGTGTACTGTACCCCTACAGCACCAAACCTAATATAATACACATGGTGTTGTGAGGGTGACAGAAGGAAGTGCCTGTGGTGCACAGCACCCTACATTATTCTTATCAAAAATTCTAATTTCTAATTTCTAATTTCTAATTTACCCGTTATAATACCGAAATTATCCTAACAAAGGTTCTGCCTATGGACAAACACCTCATCGACGATATCAAACATGTTTCCCTTTCGCTTTTTGAAAAAAACTTTTTCGGTGTCTATCACGGTTCCATCTCTGCACGTGTCTCGAAAAACAGTTTCATTATAAACTCTAAAGATACGATTCTTAACGAAGTGACAGAATCCTCTCTTGTCAAACTTGACTGCCAAAAACGTGACTATCGATGGAATCTGGCCAATACCGATGTGCATATTCACGAACACATTTATGAGAGTATCCCCAATGCAAAGTATGTCTCCTATACCATGCCTCCCTATGCTACGGCATATTCACTAAAACACGGGAAAGTATCACCGCAGGATTATTATGGGAAACAACTTCTTGGGGAGATCATTATCTTCGATCCAGGACATTTCGATGACTGGATTGAACGGGCACCCTATGAAGTGAGCCGATTTTTTCAGGACCATGAAAGCCATCTGCTTCTTATCAAAGGCTTTGGAGTGATTGCCTACGATCGTGACATTACTGAAATGGCAAAGAAAATTGCCGTTTTGGAAAATAGTTGCAGGCTCCTTGCTCTCTCTGCTTCCGTTTAATCTTGACTAATTCTATCGATTATATTTTATATTAAGTTTCATTCCGATATACTTCCCTGACGTTCAAATTGATACACTAAAATAGTCACACAGGAGGGAACGATGATGGAGAAAAAAAAGATGATCGAAATGATCAAAACGAAATTTGAAATGATCGGCATTGTACTCAACCAAAGTCTGCATGTTGACGATATTGCCCACAGTAAATATCTTCGTGCACTGATCGATGCAACGGAAAACACCTATGTACACTTAAATGACAGTTTATGTGAAAGCCTGACCATGTGTCAAGAGTGTGCCCAAAAACGTGACATTCTCATGCAATATTTGACACTGCTTGATGATATTGAGAACGGGACACAGGTTACACCGCAAATGTCAGAGCAATTGACAGCCTACCCCGAAGTTGTCAACAGCATTATTCAAAGAATTGACAAAGTCCTGCTTAGTATGCACTAGTATCTCCGCTCCCAGCGTCTCACTATTGCCATTGTTCTGATGATACTTTTGTGTAAAGCATAAATCTGTTATACTTTTTCATTATATATGACAGGATACATGTATGAACCAGACACAAAAACGTTTAAGTATCATCAGTCTTGCCATCTCCATTGGAGATACCGAAACCATTCAACTTCAGATTCTAAAACTCGCTCCGTTAAAAAACGATGAAAGAATACAGGAGATTATTCGAGGGCTTCAGGCAGAGAATTATGCACAAACCCAATCACTTATTACAAACTACCTCAATACACCTCCCGAGGAGATACACCAAAGAAGTATGGACACATCATCCGAAGAGGATGCCATTATCGAAGAGTTCGACCTTTTTCGTGTCAAACCGGACAGTGAAACAGAAGTCGAAGAGATGCTTGAGATCGATACTGCCAACCCCCTGTCTGACAATCAAGAACACGCTGACTATGATGCATTGCTGAACCTGCAAAGCGAAGATGTACTTCCCAATACCCTTGAGATAGGACAAACACTTTCTGACATAGAAGACGACAACTTCTTTACACTTCCTGAAACAGAACAGACATCCAACATCACCGAAAACATTGAAGAGGACGACTTTTTTGTACAGGAGGATACTACGGCTTGCGACACTGTATCATACGACTCAGATCATACTTCTAATGATCTCTCAACGCCGCTGAATGCACATGAAAACACAACATCAAATGTGTTATCTGACAAAGAGAAGCTTCCCGAGTATGAGGCGATCACCTATATTGACCAGAAACTTAAAAATATGCAAACACAATACCCTCCTCTGGAAACAGCAGCGGCATCCTACACATCCTTAGAGCAGTGGCTGCAAAAGATCAGAGAGGGACGATACAACGAAGAGGACGTTGAAAAATTGCTTCAAGAGGTACAGGAGTGTGCCGCAGAAGGTAAAACAGCAGAAGCTGCCCAACTGCTGCTGCTTGCAGCTGCGACCCCATCAGTCTATGCACAGTTCATGCTGGCACGCTCTCTCTTTAAAGGGGATCTGCTGCAGAAGAATGTCCCCGAAGCATTTACTCTCATCAACAGATTGGCAATGGATGAAGACTACCCTGAAGCGATATGTGATTTGGGACAATTGTACGAGTACGGTATAGGTATTGCCAAGGACAGACATCGGGCAGAAACGCTCTACAAGGAGGCAATGGAACTTGGCATCAAACGTGCCCAGTCACACTATGAACGCCTGCACAAACAGAATAAGGGACTATTCTCCTTTCTGAGACATTAACGCTTCTATAGCACGGTACGCAACAGACATCATCACGTCGATCTGTGCATACTCGATCACATACGGCGGCATAAAATAGATCACATTTCCCAGTGGGCGCAGCAGTACGCCGTTTTGTAATCCATAACGGTACACCTGAAGACCGACACGTTCTTCAGGAGCATATCCCTTAAGCTCCACGGCTGCTACCATTCCCTGTTGCCTGACGGAGGCGACATTATCAAGCATTTTAAACTGCTTAAGTTTTTCTGCAATATAAAGACTTTTTTGCTCATTTTCTTCAAGAATATTGTCCGTTTCAAAAATAGAAAGGCTTTCAAGAGCAGCACAGCATGCCAACGGATTTCCAGTATAGCTGTGAGAATGTAGGAAGGCTTTGTATTCATTGTAGTCACAATAAAAAGTACTATAGACTTCGTCGGTTGTCATAACCACAGACAGCGGCAGATACCCGCCAGTCAAACCTTTAGAGAGCGCCATAAAATCCGGGGATATCTCCGCATGTTCACAGGCAAACATTTTCCCGGTACGTCCAAATCCAGTCATGATCTCATCGGCAATCAGATGCACACCATATGCTTCCGTCATCTTACGAGCACCTTGCAGATAGCGTGGGTGGTACATATGCATTCCTCCTGCTCCCTGAACAAGCGGTTCTACGATCAATGCAGCGATTTTTTCACCCTCTTCTTCCAAAACGTCATGCAGTATATCGAGTGCTTCATTCGCGGCTGCTTCACTCTGATCCTTTGGAACAGGTACCTGCCTATTGGCTATCAACAGCGGTTCGTAGGTCTCTTTGTAAAGGCTGACATCACCCACAGAAAGCGCACCAAGCGTCTCACCATGATAGGAGTTGGTTAACGAGAGAAAAAGCGAACGCTCTTCTCCTCTGTTGCGATGATAGTGATAACTCATTTTAAGTGCTGCTTCTATAGCACTTGAACCATTGTCAACATAGAAAACTTTTTTCAGCTTTTCAGGTGTAATCTCAACCAATTTATGTGCCAATTCAACAGCAGGCTCGTGTGTAAATCCTGCCAGCAGCACATGTTCGAGCGTGTCCAACTGTGATTTGATACGTTTGTTGATACGCTCATTTGCATGTCCAAACAGATTGACCCACCATGAGCTGACAGCATCAATATAACGGTTGCCGTCAAAATCGTAGAGATAGATACCTTTTGCCGATTTCACAGGGATAAGCGGCAGTGTTTCATGGTCTTTCATCTGTGTACAGGGGTGCCATATCACCTCAAGATCACGCTGCATCATGCTATTGTTGTCAACCATTCTTCAACCTCTTTTCCCATTCCTGAATTTTTGACACCACACATACGGTATCACAAGCTTATTTAGGTAAAATATTATACAAATTTTACCATAGAAGGCAGATAAAAATCATGATTAGTTGGATGCAAAGACACAACAAATACCTGGTATGGACCATCTGGATCGCCACCATTGCATTTATTGGTGCGGGATTTGTAGGATGGGGAAGCTACCATTTCGGATCGCAGGCGGGCAGTGTTGCAAAAGTGGGAGACATCGAAATCAAACAATCCAAACTCAATATGGTTTACAGCAACCTTTACAACCAGTACAACCGCATGCTTCAGGGACAGCTGGATGAAAAAAAGGCAAAAGAGATGGGTCTGGTACAGCAGGCATTTGCCACCATTGCTACACAGGCAAAACTGCTCAATTATGCAAAAGATACAGGGCTGATCGTATCGGATGAGGAGGTCGCTCAGGCACTAGAATCCATCAAGGGTTTTCAGAGCCATGGTGCATTTGACAAAAAAGCATATGAGATGTACCTCAAATCACAACATCTCAAAGCCAAGACATTCGAAGATACACTGCGCGATGAACTCACCATCACCAAACTGCTGAACCTTCTGCATGTTCCTGCCCTTCCCCTTGAGATAGAAACAATTGGAGCTGCAGTCGGTTCGGCAGACAAAATTGTCTATACTGTCCTTACTCCTGAAGATGTCAACATCAGCACTGACGATGCGGCATTGAAACAATATTGGCAAGCACACAAGGAGATGTACAAAACTCCAACTACCTACAGCCTTGGTGTAGTTTGGACAGACAGCAGCAACACACCGGTCACGGAGGATGAGCTCAAATCTTTTTACAATGCAAACAGCTATAACTACACAGATGCATCAGGCAAGCAACTCTCTTTTCAGGATGCAAAAGCGGATGTAACCAAAGATCTCAGACTCAAAAAAACGAAAAAAAGCGCTCAAAAAGCCTATATTGCATTCAAGAAAGGGAAACGTGACAATGATGAAATTCTTGTCCTGCCTGTCAACGACATGAAACTCTCCAAAGAGGTTTGGGATGCGGTACGTCAAAAGCAGCCTGGCGATATTGTCAAACCTAAAATTGTCAACAACCGGTATGCCACTGTCAAGATCATCAAAGTACAACAGCCTAAAATCATGACTTTTGAACAAGCCAAAGCGCTGGTTCAACCAAAATATGAAGCAGATGAACGCAAAAAAGCACTTTTTGCACTTGCGGAAAAGACGCTCAAAAACATAGACAAATCTCACACAAATATCTCAAACTTTATGACACTGGATCATTTTGACAACCTCGACAAGCTAAATTCACAAGAAAGTTTACAATTTTTACAAAAACTCTTTACATCTTTGAAAGAAAAAGGTATTATTACTGTATCGAATAAAGTTGTAGTTTACAATATTATCGCGCAAAAGTACCAGCCTCTGGATCAAAATCAGACAGCACTTGTCACGCAGACAGTAAATACAGCAAAAAAACGGGTATTTGAAAATAACTTTCTCAAAGCACTGGATGAGAAATATCCGACGAAAGTTTACATGGGAGGACTCACAAATTGAGTGATACAGTTTTAGCGATCGACATCGGCTCAACAAAGATATGTGCGATCATAGCTGAAATTGACGACGAGAAAATACAGGTACTCGGTCACGGTCTTTCCAAATCACAGGGTATCAAAAAGGGTGCCATCACCAATATAGAACTAGCATCCAAGTCTATAAAAAAAGCTATCAGCGATGCTAAACGCATTGCCGGCAGCAATATTACTTCCGCTACCGTCTCCATCTCCAATGCCTATGCCAAGAGTCTAAACTCCACGGGCATTGTCAATATTCCTCACAAAGATATCTCTATCAAAGAGATCAACCGTGTCATGCAAACCGCACTCTACAATGCCAACGTACCAAACGAATATGAAGTGATCCATGTCCTGCCTTACAACTTCCGTGTAGATGATCAGGATTTTATCGAAGATCCGTTCGGTATGAATGCCAGCCGTATGGAAGTGGATGTCAACATCATTATGACACAAAAATCAAACCTCTCCAACCTTAAAAAAGCGGTTCGTTCCGCAGGTGTTGAGATTGATGGTATTGTACTGAGCGGTTACGCTTCTGCCATTGCTGTCATAGACGATGATGAAAAAGAGCTTGGTGTCGCCGTCATCGATCTGGGAGGGCAAACAAGCAACCTTGTGATCCATGTAGGCAACTCCATCCGCTACAACGATTTTCTGGGTGTAGGCTCCAACCATATCACCAATGACCTTTCTATGGCACTGCATACTCCGCTTCAGATCGCCGAAAATGTCAAGATACGCCATGGCAACCTTATTGAAACCAGCAATGAGATCATCGAACTGCCTATTATCGGTGATGAAGAGAACCGTAACGGTGTCTCCCTTGAGATTGTCCATTCCGTTATTTTCGCACGGGTAGAAGAAGCACTTATGCTGCTTGCGAAATCACTGGAAAAATCCGCACTGAGAGAACAGATAGGTGCAGGTATCATTCTCACTGGGGGGATGACCAAACTCAAAGGGATCAGAGAATTGGCACAGTCCATCTTTCCTGCAATGCCTGTACGTATTGCCAAGCCCAAAGAGCTCGAAGGACTCTTTGATGAGCTCAAAGATCCTGCCTATGCTACAGCGGTAGGTCTGCTACTCTACCGTGCGGGACAGCATACCCAGTATGAGATCAATTTCAACCAGGAGATGATGCATTCGAAAAATGTGCAAGAAAGCCTGCGCGATATTGATCTTGGTCAACAGCACTACGAAACACAGGCTCAGCCTGAGCCAAGAGAGGAAGAGACTGCACCGCTTCAGCAAACAGAAAGACAGGCTGAAACCATCGTATTTGAAGATTTGCCGGAAATTGGGAAAGAGGACAGTAATCCCATCAAAAAACTGGGAAACTGGGTCAAACAATTATTTTAAACACATCACAAAAAGGGAGGGAAGAAATGGAAGAGTTTGAAATCGACATCGTCGAAACGAAGTGCCACACAAACGGTGCAAAGATTAAAGCCATAGGTGTCGGAGGCGGCGGCGGAAATATGATCAACCACATGATCCAGGAAGGGATCAACAGTATCGATCTGATTGTTGCAAACACCGATGCTCAAGCACTGGAAAGTTCACTCGCACCGTACAAAATGCAGCTTGGTATGAATGCTACACGCGGTCTGGGTGCGGGTATGGTACCTGAAAAAGGACGTGAAGCGGCACTGGAGAGCTTTGAAGATATCAAAGCGATGCTCGAAGGTTCCGATATTGTCTTTATCTCCGCAGGACTTGGCGGCGGTACAGGAACCGGTGCGGCACCTATCATTGCACAGGCGGCAAAAGAGGTTGGTGCATTGACCGTTTCCATTGTCACAAGCCCGTTTAAATTTGAGGGGCGCAAACGTACCAAACTGGCAAAAGAGGGACTTGAAGAGCTCAAACGTGAAAGTGACTCTATCATTGTTGTTCCCAATGAAAAACTGCTCTCCATCGTCGAAAAGAACCTCGGGATCAAAGAGAGTTTCAGAATGGTCGATGACATTCTTGCACAAGCAGTTGGCGGTATCTCAAAGGTGATCCTCTCTCACGGTGAGAATGACATCAACCTTGACTTTGCCGATGTCAAAACCGTTATGAGCCACAGAGGACTCGCACTCATGGGTACAGGCTACAGCACCGGAACAAACGCGGCATACGATGCTGCAAAAGCTGCCATAGAGTCACCACTGCTTGACAATATCTCAATTGACGGTGCTATGGGTGTGCTGGTACACTTCGATATCCACCCTGACTATCCTATCATGGAGATTGGTGAAGCAATGAGCATTGTCGAAGAGAGTGCCGATGAGGATGCTTCTGTTATCTTTGGTACTACTACCAACCCTGACATGGCGATTGATGAAGTAAAAATTACCATTATCGCCACAGGCTTTGAGGACAAAAATGCCATTCCTGACCCTTCTGTAAAGCCGGCAACACAAAAGACGCTGATTAACAGTAACAGCACGACAAATACCATCAACACAATGGCAGGTACAAGACGTATGGTCGTCGGAAGCGACTATGAAAACGAGGATATCCTTGATGTACCAACATTTCTGAGAAAGCAGATGGACTAGACACCTTTTTTCTTCCCCCTCTTCCAACCAAGACAGCAGTGTCTCACTGCTGTGCACTATTAACCCTTTTTTTGCTATGATTCTCCATTAAAATTTCCAACAAGGAACAAGACAATGAAACATATTAAAACCCTATCAACCATCGCAATGACTGGTATGGCTGCCGTACTGGCTACCGGTGTGACAGGATGCGGACAAAAACAGCAAGAGGAACAGCCACAAGCCAAAGGCGCGTTTGTTGTCATTGAGGAGACAGCACCCGGGAAATATAAAATCAAAGATGAATACCCTTCCGATGAGACACGTATCATTCTTAAAAAACTGGATGGTTCTGAAAGAGTATTGACAAAAGAGGAGATGGATGCACTAGTCAAACAAGAAGCTGCCAAGATTGACAACGGTACTTCGCCCCTGACACAGCCTGATGCACAGATGCAGATGCAAGGGGGAATGGGACTTGGAGAGGCGATCCTCGCTTCGGCAGCCGGTGCCATCATCGGTTCATGGATAGGCAGCAAACTCTTTGGCAACCAAAACTACCAAAACAACAGAAAAGCAGGTTACAAATCACCGTCAACCTACCAACGCAGCAAAAACAGCTTCAGCAAAGCACGCAAAAGCACAACCAAACGCAGCGGCTTCTTTGGCAACAAAAAAACATCTGGAAGGAGCGGCTTTTTCAAAAGTGGCGGCTTCTTTGGCGGTTAGGTATGATAGAGCTTAAGAAAGTAAAATCTCTCGATCCTGCATACTTGGAAAAACTTGGGTTTGTGTGGCATACCGACAGTGACGACACCCCCTATGTCTCTGACTCACTTATTGTCTTGTCAGAAGCAGAGGCAGAAGCCTACTACGAAGCCGGCAACACACTCTATGATATGTTTATTGAAGCGGCACAGTATGTCATTGACAACAACCTCTTCCATGAGATTGGCATCCCGTTCAATCTGGTAGAGCTCATCAAAGAGAGCTGGGAGAGTGATGTCCACTGGCACCTTTATGGCCGTTTCGATCTTGCAGGAGGGATCGACGGCAAGCCGATCAAACTGCTTGAGTTCAATGCCGACACCCCCACTGCCCTCTTTGAAACTGCAATAATACAATGGGCAATGCTCAAACAAAACGGCATGGAAGAGACTGCACAGTTTAACGGTGTCTATGAAGCCCTGTTTGAAAACTTCAAACGACTGGTAACGCTCGATGAGGATGTGAGCGATTTTGAGACTCGCTATGAGGGATGGAAGTTTCTCTTTACCTCCATCCGCGGCAACAGCGAAGAGGAAAACACTGTTCGGCTCTTACAGCATATCGCCACTGAAGTAGGTTACGAAACAGCGTTTGCCTACATCGACGAAGTAGAGTTTGATGCGCAGGAAGGCATCTTTTATAACGATGAACAGTATGAACTCTGGTTCAAACTCATTCCGTGGGAAGACATTGCCCTTGAAGAGCCCGACCTTGCTATGATGCTGACAAATATCATCAAAAACCAAAAAGCGATCATCTTCAACCCTGCCTATACCCTGCTCTTCCAGAGCAAAGGTCTGCTGCCGATCCTATGGCAACTCTACCCCAACCATCCGCTGCTTTTGGAAAGCGCTTTTGAGCCACTCGATGCAGCAAAACAGGTACAAAAACCGGTCTTTGGACGTGAAGGAGAGAGTGTACGCATCCTTGAAAACGGTGCAGTCACCTCCGGCAGTGAAGGCGACTACGACAACCATAAAATGGTCTATCAGGCATACACCCCACTGCCACAGGATGCCGAGGGCAACTGCTATCAGGCGGGGGTATTTTTTGCTTATGAAGCGTGCGGAGTCGGCTTTAGAAAAGGTGGGAAGATACTCGACAATATGTCCAAGTTTGTGGGGCATATTGTAGAGTCGTAAAAGAAGCCCTACTCTCTCCTTTCTCTATCATTCCAATGACCTTTATGCCTATTATCTGATACATACATCCCATATCAAAACCAATCACTGAAAATATGTCAATTTGACATATTTTCTCTCTCTAACACAGTAATATGGCACTATATCATCATAACATTACATTGACAATCTGTATAATTTAGGATACACTATGGAGTATATTGTTTATGAGACAGCTCAATTTAGTGCATGGCTGGAACGTCTCAAAAATGTCTCAGCCAAGATTGCTATAGTACGTCGCATTGAACGTATCAAGAAAGGCAACTTTGGTGACCACAAACGGATAGAGACACATCTGTGGGAACTGAGATTGACACTTGGTTCCGGATATCGCGTTTACTATACTATACAAGAAAATCGGGTTGTTTTGCTCATAAACGGTGGTGATAAATCCACACAACAAAAAGATATAAACACAGCACGCATACTTCTTAAGGAGATAGAAGATGAAAACAGATAAAAGTCGGGAGTTTGATATTGCCAACTATCTGACATCCCAAGAGCTCATTACCGAATATATCAATCAGGTACTTGCTGACGGTGATACCGATGAACTTCTTGAAGCCATCGGGCACATTGCCAGAGCACGCAGCATGACACGTGTTGCTAAAGAGACAGGACTTCAAAGAGAATCTCTCTACAAAAGTCTCAAAGCCGGAGCCAACCCGAAATTTGATACCGTAGTGAAAGTTTTGAACAGTTTTGGAGTGAAGCTTCAGGCTGTATAGGTTATATACTTTTAGGATACCCTATCATTTTGAATCTTCACTTTCAGGCTTCATACACCCCGAACACTCATAAGAGATAATCTTTGGTTGTGGCAGATCG
This sequence comes from Sulfurovum sp., assembly GCA_027082955.1. Classification (GTDB taxonomy): domain Bacteria; phylum Campylobacterota; class Campylobacteria; order Campylobacterales; family Sulfurovaceae; genus Sulfurovum. The sequence continues at coordinate 23,400 of JALWTA010000044.1, forward strand.
ATGCGTGCGGCTGTCAACTTTCCGCCCCAAAGACATCCCGTGTCAAGCGCCAAGACATTTTCATCCTCATAAAAGCCAAGCGTTGACCAGTGCCCAAAAACGATCTTTAGTTCAATCTCTTTGCGGTTTTCACACTCAAACCACGGTTTCATCCCTTTTGCACGTACTTGAGGTGTTGGTGCGCCTTTTTGTTTAAAATCAAGCCTATGGTCTTTGTAACAGTAACGCATACGGGTAAAGGCACTGACAATATAACGGTCAATATCCTCTTCACTCGCCTTGCGCTCAAAACGCTCTACTCCGTTTTGAAACATCTTTTTTAGCCATACATCGGCATGATCGCTGCGCAGCTTCTCCTCTATACGTTTGGCATACGCCATCGCCATACCAAGGTCAAACTCCGGGCTGATACCCGCATGTGCCATACAGTAGCCAAGTTTGAAGTCGGTATGCAAAAAGGGCTGAGAGCGCAGCCAGTCAATAAGCTCTTTGGCTTTGGGAGAGGCAAGGATAGGATCAATGGTCGGATTGGATTTTTTGATGCCGTAGTAGGCAGCTATGAGTGTGAGGTCGTGATTACCAAGTACCATATGTACTGAGTCTTTGATGCTGTAGAGATACTCCAAAACCGCTAACGAATCATCCCCACGGTTGACAACATCCCCCGCCAGCCACAACCTGTCATAACGCGGGTCAAACTGGATTGTTTGCAGCAATTTCTGAAAAGAGCTGTAACACCCCTGAATATCGCCGATAGCCCATGTACTCATTGGAGGAACTCCAATGAGTGAGTGAAGAGTGAATAGTGAAGAGTGAAGAGTTGTGGTATGCATTGCAAGGCAAAGCTAAAATCTAATTTTAATTCCTCATTCAAATGCAGCTCCTCATTTTTATTTCTTGGTGCGTGGTTACGCACCCTACCTTAACCCTAAATTCTAAATCCTAAACCCTCAGCACTCAACACTCAACGCTGATCACTGATCCCCAAAGCTTCCTTGTATTTCGCTGCTTTCTCCTCAAGCTTCATCGCCGCATACGCCGGAGAGGGAGAAGGCAGATAGACCCGTTCTATCTCAAGGTAGCCAAAGTGTGTTTCAAAAAGTGCTTGTGCCTTTTTGCCTGTAAAAGCGATCTTTTGGATGCTTGGGTAGGATTCAAGCAGTGAGGGAATATCATTGACTATCTCATCTTCAAGCGAACTGTCAAGCGAATTCTCACGGCTGCAGCTGCCTATCATATCCCAAAGTCCAAGCTTCATCTCTTTGAGCAGCCACAGCTTTTGGTCACGGTTGTGAACTGGATATCCTGTAATCCCTTCAAGAATCTTCCAAAACTGGTTTTGAGGATGGGCATAGTAGAAGTTGTTTTCAAACGATTTGATACTTGGAAAAGAGCCGAGTATTAGCGTATGGGTATCGCTAAAAACAATAGGATCAAACGGGTGTTGTAACGTTTTATTCACGATCTTCTCCTACAAAAATATAGTATTATTTTAAACCTATTCGGTGCGTGATTACGCACCCTACCTAAATCCTTAAACCTTAAACCTTAATCCTCACCCCTCAGCGCTCATCACTTACACGCCTTCTGCATATTCCTCACCATCAACACCAACAACGCCAACGCAAAAATCTTGAAGTTGATCTCACTCCCTTTATGTGTAGCGACAAATGCAGCAGACTGGGTCATCTTCTCCCCTGCAAGCTGCATGGTCAAGATATCTGGCAGATAGTAGTGCCCAAACATCAATCCTGTTGCTACCACAAAAAAGGTCGCCACCTGCGTAATGGTATCACGCTCGAACTTTTTGTACTTGTACCCCTCATAGAGCACTACGGCAATGACCGTAAAGTCCACCAGATAGGAGAGCCGTACAAAATTCTGCGTCATGATCAGCCCTTCTTGAAAGTGACTTAACACATCTGAGCCAAGCCACTGCTCGGTATGGAACGTAACCGGTGCTACCACGATCCCGGCAAAGAGTCCTGCTCCAAGTGTTACTCCAAGCAGTATAAGATAGGCTATCGTTACGCGTCTAAAAATTGGTTTCATATCTGTTTCCTTTTGTTTCTCTTTTGATATTTTTGCCTGAATATCAAAAATTTATATTGTGATCTATTTTTGGTGCGTGGTTACGCACCCTACATTCACTGTTCACTACTACTTACTACCTGCTACCTACTCAAATGCTATCACAAATCCACGGTCAAGTCCCGCAAGATCCTTGTAAAATGTAACGGATTTTACTCCAACTTCATTAACAAACGCTTGGATGGGTGCTTTTTGGTCATACCCCATCTCACATGCCAGCCACTTGATACGCCTTTGTTTCACCTCCAAGATGATCTGCTTGAGCAGTTCATCCCCCACGTTGCCGCCAAAGAGCGCCTCTTTAGGCTCATAGTGGGCAACATTGGCTTCCAAAAGGGCATCTTGGGCAATGTAGGGCGGGTTGGAGACCACCATCTCGACAGATTCAGAAACTTCATCGAGTAAATTGCTCTTGCGCAGTTCTATCTGCTCCGAAACTCCCAAATGTTTTGCATTTTGTGCTGCGATCTTAAGCGGTATATCGCAAATATCCGTAGCGATGATATGCAAATGCGGAAACTTGCGTGCAAGAATGATACTGATCGCTCCGCTGCCTACGCCTATCTCAGCAATGGATGTAATCTTCTCTCTTTCAATGATCTTGGCAGCATGATCAATCAGAAGCTCCGTCTCCGGCCTGGGGATGAGTACTCCCGGAGCTACTTTCAAATGCACATCATAAAAACTCGCCTCACCGACTATGTACTCATAGGGCTCGTGCTTGGCACGTCTTTCTACCAGTCTTTCAAAGCCCGCTGCATCTGCCACAATCTCATCCGGATGCAAGATCAGATAGGTACGATCTTTACCAAGGTGATGCGCCAAAAGCAGCTCCGCTTCAAACTGCGGACGTTCACAACTTGTTTGGAGCTTTTCTCGCGCCCAGTTTAGGGCTTGTGTTACTGTCATTTTTTATCCATGCACAATAATACTCTCGCTCGTCAATTCTACAAACCTGTTCTCTTCCAGTACTTCTACAATCTTTTCCAAGTTTGCGACAAATAGCGCTTGTAACTCTTTATTGCGAATATTTCCTGTATTGATATACAAAAGTTTATAGGGTTTATTTGAAATGAGCAGTGACTCTACAAAATCCATATCTTTTGAGATGAGTACACGTTCATCTTTAAGTGAAAGTGCATTCAACTCACTGTCTTTACTTCTGTTTTGATGGGGCAGGTCCAATGTATGTAAAGCATCATGACCTCTATAGGAGAGGAACAAAGAGAGTTTTCGCGGAAGTTGTGCATCTAAAAGAAACTTCATTAAGCAGCATCAACCTTGTAAATAGACTTCACTTGAGACAGTTTCGAGGCATATTGCAATACCGCCAAAATATCATCATGCTCCAGATCTTCGAAGTCATCCAGTATCTCATCAGGACTCATACCCGAACCCAGAAGTTCAAGTATCATCTCTACAGGATAACGCAAACCGCGTATCGTCGGCTTACCGTGACAAATCTCTGTGTCTATTGTAATACGATTAAGCAAATTTTTCATCGTTATCTCTTTTTTTTCTCTATTTTACCTAAAAAAACTACTCTCTGTCCATATAGGCAAATATCCCCTCATTGGGCAGTGCCGGCTCTTCAAGCTTTTCTTCTTCACCGACAACTGTGTTGCTTGCATCATATCCCATCGCTTTAAGACGCTCGATGATCGGCGGGTGGGTATAGTAAAAGAAGATCACCAGCGGATGCGACTTTGGAAAAGCTTTGTTCTCAGTAACCAGCTTGAGCAGTGCGGAAATGAGATTTTCCTCTCCGCCCATCTGGGAGCCAAAGGCATCTGCTGCATACTCATTGTGACGGCTGACATAGCTCATGAACGGCGTAAAGACAAAGCTTACTAACGGCAAGAGCAGCATCAGCATCGCGATCTTCACTCCCGCATGCGGCACCACACCCATTTGGGTAAAGAGGCTCTCAGGCAGGTGACCAAAGAGGAAAAAGACCACAAAGAGCAGTCCGCCCATAAGAGCGATATTTTTCCAGATATCCCCGTGGCTGTAGTGTCCCAGTTCGTGTCCGAGTACCGCCAAAAGTTCCTCTTTGTTGAGTTTTTCCAGCAGCGTATCAAAGAGCACCACACGTTTACTCTTGCCAAGTCCGCCAAAGTAGGCATTGAGGCGGCTGTCACGCTTGCTTGCATCCATGACGAAGATGCCGTCACTCTTAAGCCCTACTTTGTGCATCATATCGGTAATGGCATCTTTGAGCTCACCCTCTTCAAGCGGGTTGAACTTGTTGAAGATAGGTGCAATGAGGGTCGGATAGAGCACATTGACCAATATGGCAACGGCAAAAAGCAACACAAACCCCCAAAGCCACCACATCTCATAGTTGCTTATGATCCATGCCAACAATGCAAAGAGCACTCCGCCAAGCACAAAAAACATCACCGCAGACTTCAACGTATCGGCCACAAACATTTTGGGTGTCATCTTGTTGAAGTGGAAATCATCATCTATCTTAAACTTCTGATAAAGCTCAAAGGGCAGCCCCACAATATAGTTGATGGTCACAAAACCATACAAAAAGAGCACTGCCTGCCATACGGTACCCTCCACCTGTACCAGCGAAGAGAGCCACGCAAACCCCTTAATGACCCACCAGACAAACATCAGGTAGTCCACAAAATGCTCCACAATCGCCAGCTTCTCCTTGGCAACCGCATAGTTTGCCGCTACCATATATTTGCCCTGCGGCATCAGTACCGGTGCCCTTCGCTTTTCTTGATTGATATACCCAATCTGCATCACAGAGATATAGACCCGCATAAAGACATAGAGCGAATAAAGCCCAATAATCCATTCCAGCATACATTCTTTCCTTGTATATAAATGCGGCAAAATCACACTTCGATTGTCACTAGTGTATTGCTTGACAATGGCGGTACAACGACAAGACGACAGTGCATCAGCCTTTCTTTTCTGAAGATCAATAAAGGGTAATATAGCAAGACGGACTTTAGCAAGCCTTAAAAGAGTATAATTCCACAAAAACAACAGAGGCAAACATGGCACTCATCGACCTTTTCGATATCAAAAAACAGTACGACATCAAGTTGCTTCTTGACGGGGTGGACTTCCACCTCAATGAAGGTGAGCGTGTCGCCATCGTCGGCAAGAATGGATGCGGTAAATCGACACTCATGAAGATCGCCATCGGTGAAGAAGAGCCCACTGAAGGCAAACGAGTTGTAGACCGCTCCATCCAGATAGAGATGCTCTCGCAGCAGCCTCTGTTTGACAGTAGCCTCAATGTACGCCAAGCCATCGAAAACGAACTGACCGAACTCAAAGCGGCAAAGGAACGTTACGATAGCCTCACCGCACAGGTTGCCGAAGATTTTGAGAACAAACAACTGCTTGCCGAGCTTGAGGAGGTTACTGCCTATCTTGATCACCACAATGCATGGAGTCTGGATGACAAGATAGAACGCGTTTTGCAGGAGTTCAAACTTAAAGCCTATGAGGACCGTCTGGTTGTCTCACTCTCAGGGGGTGAGCAGCGGCGTGTGGCACTGGCATCACTTATTTTGAAAAAGCCTGACGTACTGCTGCTTGACGAGCCGACCAACCACCTTGATGTCTATATGGTTGAATTTCTTGAGGATATCCTGCTTAAAGAGAAGTTTACGCTGCTATTCATCTCCCACGACCGTCACTTCATCGACACCATCGCCACCCGGGTCATCGAGGTTGAAAACCAAAAACTGGTCTCCTACAAGGGAGGCTACCGTGACTACCTTGCGCAAAAAGAGGCACGCATGCAAGCGTTAGCCAAACAGCACGAAAACCTGCTCAAACTCCTCAAGCACGAAGAGGAGTGGCTGGGCAAAAGCGTCCGGGCACGGGAGAAACGTAATCAGGGACGTAAAGCCAGAGTCTTCAAGCTAAGAGAAGAGGCAAAGAAGAACCCTACCCTCATACGCAAAATGAAACTCGAACTCGAACGGGAGAAGAAACACTTCAACCGCGAAAAGAGTGTGGGCAAAAAAAAGATGCTCTTTGAGATCGAACACCTCCACTACACCATTGCAGGGAAAGAGCTCATCAAAGACTTCTCTACACGTATTTTGCAGCGTGACAAGATCGCTATTGTCGGTGTCAACGGAGCGGGAAAATCAACCCTGCTTAGACTCCTACTTGGCAGACTCAAACCTGACAGTGGTACCATCAAAAGAGGAGAGTTTTCCATCGGCTACTTCGACCAGCACAGAGAGATGCTCAAAGAAGAAGAGACCCTCATTGGCACCTTCTGCCCCAACGGCGGAGACCACATTCAAGTGCGCGGCAGCAATATGCATGTCTATGCCTACCTCAAACAGTTTCTTTTCCCCGAAGAGTTCCTGACCAAAAAGATAGGACAGCTTAGCGGCGGAGAGAAAAACCGTGTCGCCCTCGCGCTGCTCTTTACCAAAAATGTCGACTGTCTCATCCTCGATGAACCCACCAACGATCTGGACATCCAAACCATCAACATCCTCGAAGAGCAGCTGCTTAACTTCCCCGGTGCCATTCTCTTTGTCTCGCACGACCGCTACTTTGTAGACAAGATCGCCTCCAAACTCTTCATCTTCAAGGGCAACGGCATTGTCGAAGAGTCCTACCAAAGCTACACCGAATACCTTGAGATTGAAAAAGAGATCAAAGAGATAGAACAGATCGCACAGGATGCCCAGACTTCTGCAACAAAAACGGAAAAAGCACCCAAGGCAGAGAAGAAAAAACCGACAAAACTCAGCTACAAAGACCAGCGTGATCTTGACATCCTCCCCGATGAGATAGAGGCACTGGAATCCAAAATAGACGAGCTCAACGCCTGTCTTGCTGATCCAGAGTGTTATGGACAGAAAGGGCTTACTGCATTGAGTGAGGAGCTTGCTGAGGTGGAAAGAATCTATGAGGAAAAGAGTGAACGGTATCTTGAGGTGTTAGAGATGTATGAGGCATTGCAGAGTTAGCACCTCCGGTTTCGAGCCTATGAACGACACGCAGGTGTCGTTTGCTTAACAGGGTTGCCCAGCCTTCGCGGCTTCGCTTCGCTACGACCGCTCCGGTTTCGAGCCTATGAACGACACGCAGGTGTCGTTTGCTTAACGGGTCTCACCAATAAATCACAACGCTTCTTCTTCCCCATCTTAGGGCTTTTTGTTTGTTCATTCCCATGTAAATATCAATACGTCTTTCGTAGCGTTTGTTCATTTTGTCGCGCACACGGTAGGTACCACGCAAACCGCTAATGTGCACTTTGGTACCGTTGCGAAGCCCATAGCGATAGATCAAATCACGGGAAACCGCGATAACTTTCATACCTGGGCACAGGCGGTTGTTCCACGCAGCAAGAAACGGTGTTGTATCTGTTTGATGCGGATGTGAAGTATAAGCAGTTGCAATAACTCTGAGTTTGTGTTTCCCAACTCTTTTAAAAAAACGGGATTGCTTTGATGTAGAGGGGGTTGGACAGATAGGTCTTGTCAGTATATGATGTTCTTTTGAGAAGGGGATAATCATAATTCTCCCCGGATAGATATCCGCACTGTTAATGATATTATTCTCCTCTGCTAAACGTTTTGGATCAACCTTAAATGTGTTAGACAGTGCAATCAGTGTATCTCCTTCTTTAACCTCATACGCTCCAGTTAAAAAGGCATCGACCACATCCTGAGGGCGTGGGATTTTCAACACTTGTCCTACTTTGATGGTATCTTTTTTTTCTAACTTATTGAGCTCTGCCAAACGTTTCAGTTCAATATTGAACATCAATGCGATCTTACTCAATGTATCGCCATTACGCACCTTATATGATCCATATTTTTTCTCTGGAACCTCTTTAGGCTCAACAGTAGGATAGAGGTTTTCAGGAGAAATACCGTTTATATTTCCGGGATAAGCGGTACCTTTATAACGTAGAGGAGATTCAATATTAACATAACGGTCCAATACATGGTCGGAACGCTTTTCATAGGAATTTGGTTGATTGCCTGGCTTCGGCTCTTCATTAGCAGGAGGAAAATATGTATTGTTGTTTTCAGGAAAAGAATGATTTGGCGGTTTCTGATTGTTTCGTATTGTCCAAAACATAATCAACATAAGAAAAACGGTGACCCCTATCATCCACTTTGACTGGAGTGCTCGTTTTCCCATAGTGCCATGTATGTACGCTTATAAAAAGCGCAACATCTCCTCTTTGATACCCTCTTTTTCAACCACCACTGTATGAACGATTGGCTTCTCAAACAAACCTCGTATCATTGGCGGTACAGAAACATGGGCATGCCCACTCACCCATGTCAGCGCTTCAATGTCTCCTTTTACCGGATGACCAAGTGCCTTTGCAACAGTAGGAGAGAACTTTGTCCACTCTGCAGTAGAGTAGATAACCGTAGGCAGCGGATTGTCTCGCAGTGTCTCATAGGCTTTGATACAGGTTGCCGTATGCGGGTCCATCATGTAGCCCTTTTTGACATAGCGTGCGATCTCATTTTCACATTCACTATCATCAGACCAGCTTGCGGCAAAATCCTCCTGAATAGCGGCACGTTCTTCATCTGTCAAGACAAAACGCCCTTCATCCGCAAGTGCTTCCATCAGGACTTTAGTACGCGCTGCACCAAACTTGTCATACATAATACGCTCGATATTGGAGCTTTTCAAGATATCCATCGCCGGTGATTCAGTCAGCACAAGCTCTCTGCCGTTAAGGTCATACTCACCCTTTTCAATCCAGTCTGTCAGAATGTTGTTTTCGTTGGAACTGATGAGTATCTTTTCAATAGGCAGCCCCGCTTGTTTGGCATAGTATCCACCCAAAGCATTGCCGAAGTTGCCGCTTGGGACAACAAGATAGATCTTCTCTCCCATAGTGATCTTCCCGCAGCGCACCATCTCAAGGTAGCTGTGGATATGATAGATGATCTGGAAAATGATACGCCCGAAATTGACGGAGTTGGCTGCTGAGAGTTTGATGTTGCGTGCGGCAAGTTCCTCTTTGAAATCATCAGAGGCAAGCAGTGCTTTTAGGGTATTTTGCGTATCGTCAAAGTTCCCTTTGACACCAATCACTTTGAGGTTTGACGCATCTTCTGTCACCATCTGCAAACGCTGCACATCGGAGGTTCCTCCCTCAGGGTAGAGACAGGCAACCTTGACATTGGGCTGGTTTTTGAAAGTCTCAAGGGTTGCAGGGCCGGTATCGCCGCTTGTCGCTGCCATAATGAGATAATTTTCACCTCTTTGCTGGGCAAGTTTGGAGAGGATGTATCCAAAAGGCTGAAGTGCCATATCTTTAAACGCACGGGTAGGACCGTGGTAGAGTTCGGAGACACAGCAGTCTGTTTCTATCTCACTGAGCGGCACAGGGTTTTGAGGATCATCAAATGCATCGTAACGGCTCAGTGCCGCTTCTATGACCTCTTTTTCAATGTCGATCCCAAATGCTGTCAGGAAATCGAGTGCCAGCGTTTTATAGTGGCTTTCAAGATGTTTGGTTAAAAACGCGTTGTCGATTGTCGGAATGTCTGTAGGTACATACAGACCTCCGAAACTGGCACTCGGACTGAGAATGGCTTCCGAAAACGTAACAGCAGCGGGCTTTACCCCGTCATTGCCGCGTGTCTCAATAAATTGCATATTTGTTTCCTGTTATCGTGGATATTGGATGAAATTATAGCCAAAAAAGATAAGGGCACATCTAATAACCCTAGACACTCATAATGGGTTTTGCAGATGTAAGATTTTGCAAGAGGCTTTCAAGTCCTAGCCAAAGCTAAGACGAAGGAAGCATCTTGTGAAAGATTGCGTCTGCAAAACCCACCCTTCGGGCAATGCCAGCTTTGCCCTATGCGGCGTTACACTTTTTCGACTTAGCTACGGCTAGGACTTCAAAAGTGTGCCTTGCCTAGAACAAAGCCGGCAATGTTATGAGCATCTAGGGTTATTAGAGGTGCCCATAAGGAAGCACGCCCTACTGCTTTTTCAGCTTGATCATATAGAAATCTTTTGCCAGACGGAAACTCTCTGTCTCCCCGACAATCATCATACTGCCGTCTGTCATACGCGCAACCCCGTGCCCGACATCCTTGCGCTCTCCGCCGTAGACATGCGACCAAATCAGTTCACCGTGTCTGTCCAGTGCCAGCGCATACAGACTGTGGTTGCCTTTGCCAAGAGTATTGGTACCCCCTACAAGCATAAAGCCGCCATCAGGTGTGGTTGCTGCTGCATTGCCGTACTCGTAATATTTAAAGCCATAGATCTTATGCCAAATTGTTTTGCCTTTTGCATCGATCTTCATCACTGTCAGATCGGTTTGGGAACTGCCGTAGGAGCGGGTACTGCCTATGGCAACAATCCCGTTGTCTATCGTCGGGGTAACACCGTTTAGTATATCTTCAGAATCACCCCCAAACTGCTTACGCCACCGCATTTTGCCGTTTTGATCCATCTGCATAATAAGAAAATCACTGTCGCCGGCATAGGCACCTTTAACCTCACGGTAACCGACCATGACCATTTTGCCGTCACGCGTACGTGTCAGTGCGGTAGCCACATCATCTTTGCTGCCACCCATGGTATGGGCGTTGATCAGCTTTCCGTTTTTGGAGAGTTTGGCAATATAGATATCTTTGTCTCCATCCCCATACGATTCGGTGGCACCGACAACCAGCATACCGCCATCATCAGTACCGGCTATGCCACCGGCATACTCGTCACGGTCACCACCCAAAGTGGTTTCCCACATCTTCTTCCCATCAAGCGACACTTTGGCAACGTAGAGATCGTACGCATAGGCTTTGGAGAAGGATTTGGTACGTCCCAGCACCACAATGTTCCCATCTGCTGTTCTGGCGATCGCCTTGCCCTCATCTTTCTTCTTGCCACCCAGCCACAGCCGCCACTTCATCTCTCCGTTGGCATTCATACGCGTCACACAAATATCACTGCGCTGCGCACCGTACGATTTGCAGGTACCCACAATGGCACTGTCGCCATTCTCAAGGGCGACAATCCCGTAAGCAATATCATCCTCTTTGCCCCCGTAGATCTTCTGCCAGACATCGGTGTAAACCTCTTTTTTGTGTTTTTTTATTTTGACTGGTTTCGCCTGTAAGGTTATAGTTACTGCCAAAAATGCTGTTGCTATATACAATAATTTTTTTATCATATTATTCCCTTTAATAAATTTAATGTTTAATTATACAATGATTGAATAAGAGTTGTCTTCCAAGAGGAGAAGGGTACCAAAGTACCCTGTCAAAAAAAGAGGTTTACAATTCGATACAGGTTCCCACACCGGAACTAGTCAAGATCTCCAGCAGCAGTGAGTGTTCCACCCTGCCATCAATGATATGCGCTTTTTTGACACCTCCGCGCAGCGCTTCGATACAGGCATCTACTTTCGGTACCATACCGCCACTGATCGTACCGTCTTGTTTCAGTGCCTCTGTCTTGGTAATATCAAGATTGGTAATCAGTTTCATCTCTTTGTCAAGTACCCCCGCTGTATCGGTCAGGAAGAGTATCTTACGTGCTTCCAGAGCAACAGCGATCTGGCTTGCGGCAAGGTCTGCATTGATATTGAAGCCCGGATGTCCTACGCTGCTGCTTGCCGCTATAGGGGCGATGACCGGCACAAATCCGTCCTCAATAATATTGTCAACGATTTCAGGGTTGACCTGTTCGATGACTCCTGTATAGCCAAAGTTGTCAAAATCTTTGGGACGTGCCTCAAGAAATTTGGCATCTTTTCCCGAAATACCAATCGCTTTGCCCCCGTGATTGTTCAACAGAGAAACGATCTCTTTGTTGATCTCGCCGCTGAGTACCATCTCGGCAATGCGCATCACCTCTTTGGTCGTTACCCGCTGCCCGTCAACGAACTTCGTCTCAACACCAAGATCGGCAAGCAGATTGGTAATGCTCTTGCCTCCGCCATGCACAATAATAGGCTTCATACCTACCAGATGCAGCAAAACAATATCTTGTGCAAACTGCTCTTTGAGCTCAGGCGAAGTCTGTGCCGAACCGCCGTACTTGATGACAATCTTTTCATTGGAGAATTTTTTGATGAACGGCAGTGCATCAAGCAGGGTCTTTACTACTTCGAATTTACGCTTCATAACTATCCTTATATTTTTTAATATATGAGTCAATTTTTTGAAGTTTTTCTTCACTGATCTCTAATTTTAACCTCATTTGAACGATAGGCAACTTAAATCGTTCCATTTTTACGGCATCTTTTTCTGTCACAAGCAACGCCTCTGCTCCTACCTCTTCCATTTTCTGTGTCAGCCGATCTTCATCAAAGTAGGCATGGTCTTCAAGATAGAATCTACCCACGACATTTTCAGGAAGGTAAGGCTCCAGCCGTGAAGGATTGGCAATCGCCGTTGCCAAAAGCAGTCGCATCCCTTTCCCATCTACTTCTACCACCCGCTTGAAGTCTATTCCCTCTCGCAAAACCATATCGGCAAACCGCTCACTGAAAGCAAACTCACGCAATGGTCCGGCAGGGAACGGCAATGGATTTGGAACAAAAACAGGTTTCAAAAGAATATCATATTTTTCAATATTAACACGATTAAATCCATCATCCAGCAGAATGATCTCTACACCATGCTCACCTGCCAGAGCAATGGCCGATTCACGATCCTCACTCACAATCACCGAAGCATTCGGCAGTGACTTTGCCATTAGCATCGGCTCATCACCACTCTGTGTAGCATCGGTCAGTATCTTCCCTTCACGGCTAACCTCCACCATCCCACTGCTCTGCCTGCCATACCCGCGTGAAATAACAGCCACATTCTCATAACGTGAAGCCAGCGCAATCACAAATGGTGTTTTACCACTTCCTCCTACGATCAGGTTACCCACTGAAACAATAGGAACAGAAAAATGTTTTTTACGAGCAATCAGCCGCCGTACAAACATATAACTGCCATACACAACAGACAAAGGAAAAAACAGTGCTATCCACAGATAGTCCACTCCTCGTGGTCTAAAGTAGATTTTTTCGAAAAATTGTTTCACGATATCTCCATATTTAAAAATATTACCATTTCTACCTTCTACCTTCTACCTTCTACCTTTTTAATTTTTAATTTCTAATTTCTAATTTCTAATTTTCCCCGCACTCTTTCGCTCCAAGCCTCAATATCTCCTCACACGCAAACCCCGCCGCTTTACGCGCCTTGACATTGATGTGTGGACGATGTTTCTCC
>JALWTA010000045.1 GCA_027082955.1 Sulfurovum sp.
ATAGATCTCTGCATGGGGCAGTGTATTGATAAGATATGCTTTTAACTCTTTGATTGTTTTCATAAAACAGATTATAGCATAACTGCTTTGGCTTCATAGTTTTATGACAAATAAGATAATATCTAATATCAAAAGATAGGATAGATGAATGCAGATAAACAAACTGTTCGATACGGCGATCATTGGCGGGGGAGTGGCCGGTACGTCGCTGCTCTATACACTGGCGGAGTTTACCGACATGAAGAGTGTTGTGCTTTTTGAAAAGTATGAAGAACTTGCCATGCTCAACTCCAACCCCAAAGCCAACTCTCAGACCCTGCATGTGGGGGACATTGAGACAAACTATACTTATGAGAAGGCGCAGAAAGTCAAGCGTAATGCATCTTATGTGAGCAACTACATCTACAACCGTGACGGACTGGAAGATCTGGGATATGTCAGAGACAAGATGGTGCTGGCAGTGGGAGAAGAGGAAGTATTAAAGCTTCGGGAGCGCTATGAGACATTTAAGACGCTCTATCCTTACCTTGAACTGTGGGACGGTGACTTTTTGCGGGAGCATGAACCCAAACTGATGGAGGAGCGTACCGAACCGGTGCTTGCGATGGGCGCCAGAGAGCAGATCACGACGGTGGACTATAAACGGCTGAGCGAATCTTTTGCCGAAGATGCGCTCGCTACAGACAAGAATATTCAACTGCACTACAATGAAGAGGTGACAGAAATACGGAAAGAGAAGAACGGGAACTATGTGATTTGTACCCAAAACGGGGAGTTTCATGCCAGAACCGTGGTGGTCAATGCCGGTGCCTACTCGCTGCTGTTTGCGCAGGAGATGGGCTTTGGGCATGAGTATGCCATTTTGCCGATAGGGGGCAGTTTCTTCTTCACCAAAGAGAAGCTGCTGAATGCAAAAGTCTATACCATGCAAAATCCCAAACTCCCTTTTGCTGCCATTCACGGTGATCCAGACTGCACACAGGAGTGGCATACCCGTTTTGGTCCTACTGCGTTTGCATTGCCAAAACTGGAGCGGTACCACTCGCTGCATGTCAAAGATCTGCTGCATGCACTCAATATAGATGCAGATGTAACAAGGGTCTATATGGATCTGTTTGCCGACAGTACCATTAGGGGATACATCCTAAAGAACTTTATTGAAGAGATACCGCTTGTAGGAAAAGAGGTTTTTATTGAGGATGCACGCAAGGTCATTCCCAGCCTCTGTGTGGATGATTTGACATTTGCCGAAGGGTATGGAGGGATGCGGCCGCAGATCATTGACAAACAGAAACATGAACTGCTGCTGGGGGAAGCCAAGATTGCAGAGAATGGTATCATCTTCAACATGACACCAAGCCCCGGTGCAACCAGCTCACTGGCGATCGCGATGCAGGATGCCATAGCCCTGTGTGAACATCTTGGCTGTACATTTGACCATGCAAAGCATGCCCAAAAGATTCAGAACAGATTATAGGTGTTCTATAGCTGTTTCAGCTCCTCCAGACGGGCAATACGTGCTTCGGTGCTTGGATGGGTGCTAAACAGCTCTCTCATTGAAAAATCCTTCCCCGTAAAGGGGTTGATAATAAACATGTGTGCTGTTTGCGGGTCGGCTTCTGGCAGTGTCATCTGTCTGGCATAGTTGTCGAGTTTGGCAAGTGCAGACTGCAGCCACTCAGGATGTCCTGTCATGCGTGCGGCACCTTCGTCTGCCAGAAATTCACGGTTTCGGCTCACTGTCATTTGGATGATGGTGGCTACCATCGGCATGAGGATCATCATCGCGATCATCACAATGGGGTTGGGTCTGTCCCTGTCCCCGCCGCCAAAGAACATACCGAAGTTGGCAAGCATGGCAATGGCACCGGCAAGGGTCGCAGCAACTGTACCGATGAGGATGTCATAGTGTTTGACATGACTGAGTTCATGGGCAATGACTCCCTCTATCTCCTTCTCATCAAGTAACTGTAGCAATCCTTCCGTGACCGCTACCGCAGCATGTTCATGGTTTCGTCCCGTGGCAAAGGCATTGGGCTGCTGCTCGGGGATGATGTAAAGCTTTGGCATTGGCAGTCCGGCACGCTGTGTCAGACGCTCCACGATCTCATAGAGCCCGCTGGCATGTGCCCGGTCTACGGGAATGGCATTGTAGTGGCTCAGTACCGCTTTGTCACTGTAGTAATAGGCGTAAAAGTTCATCCCCGCTGCAATCAGAAAGGCGATCACCATACCACTTTGCCCGGCGATCATCCCGCCAAACCAGATGAAAAGCAGGGTCATTCCGACCATGAGTGCATAGGTTTTGAAATGTTCCATAATCTGTATTCCTTTTTTGATATATTTTATCGTCAATAGTTTTACTGAAAGTAAATATAGCAAAGAGAAGGTTAGAGATATTGCAACACAGGTAGCATTAGGATATAATCTTTTTATGAAAATAGTTCTTCTCTTTGTACTTTCCGTCACGCTCTATGCCAAATATTTTGCCTCGATCTATCCCATATCGCCAACCGTCAAACAGCGTATGCTCGCAGGAAAGAGCTGGCACAAAGGCTGTCCTGTTGATACGGAAGACCTTAGATATGTCAAAATGAGCTATATCGATTTTAGTGGAAAAGAGCGTACCGGAGAGATGATCGTGCACAAGTCGGTAGCCAAAGAGGTAACTGCTATTTTTGAAAAGCTGTACAAAGCGAAGTGCCCCATACGCCAAATGCATCTTGTCAGTGACTTTGGCGGCAGCGACTGGAAGAGCATCGATGCAGACAATACCTCTGCCTTCAACTGCCGCAATGCTACAGGCAGCCACAAGTGGTCAAAACACAGCTACGGCAGGGCGATTGACCTCAATCCGCTTGAAAATCCCTACATTTCCCACAGCGGACATATTGCACATAAAGCATCACAAAAGTTTCGAAAGCGACAGCATCAGCATCACAGTGTAGCCGACAGAGCCGTACTGCTTCAAGATGACCCTGCGGTACAGATATTTAAAGCACACGGATGGAAGTGGGGTGGGGATTGGAAAGGTGTGAAAGATTATCAACACTTTTCCAAGTAGTTTGGATTACTTCTTAAAAGCACTCCCAAGCATTCCTTTGATGGCACTTTGAATGTCAGCCGGGTAGATGACAAACTTGGAGTTGTCACTCTTGCTGATCTGTTCGAGTGAGTTGATGTAGCGGTCACCCAGCAGGAACATGGCAGGCAGCTCCTTGTCCTGAATGTTGTCGGAGATGAGTTTGATCGCTTCGGCTGAAGCGTTGGCAAGGGCAACTTGTGCTTCGGCTTCTCTTTTTGCCGCTTCGAGTTTTCCGTCTGCTTCGAGGATGGCAGCGTTTTTGTTCCCTTCTGCGGTGGTTTCGATGGCGCGGCGTTCACGTTCGGCAGCCGCTTGTCGCTCCATGGACTCCTGCATGGAAGCACTTGGGGAGATGTCTTGTATCTCAACACTTTTGACGGTCACTCCCCAGTCGGCGACATCGTCGATGATGGCATCTTTGAGTTTGGTTTTGATGTGCTCACGGTTGCTGAGCGCTTCATCGAGTGTCATCTCCCCCAGAATCGAACGCAGTGTGGTCATGACAAGCTGCTGGATGGCAAGCTGAAAGTCCTCAATGCCGTAGATGGCATCACGCGGATTGGTGACGCGGGCAAATGTGACTGCATTGGTGGTGATAACAGCGTTATCGCGGGTAATGACCTCCTGCTGAGGGATGTCAAGGATGATATCACGTGTTGAAACTTTGGTTCTAACTGATTCGATGTATGGGAGAATGATGTTAAGCCCCGGTTTGAGTGTACGGGCGAATTTTCCCAGCCGCTCTACGACCCACTCCTCTCCCTGCGGGACGATGTTGACCCCTTTGTAAAGTGTATAGACGATGCCTGCGGCGATGATGATCAAGATGGTTAATGATGTTTCCATGTGTACTCCTTTATGATTGTGATGTAGGAAGCGGGGCAACTTCGATGAGTTGACCGTTCACTTCGATGATCTTTACCCGTGTTCCTTTTGGGATGTCTGTTTTGGCTGTAGCATGCCACTGTGTGTTGCCAAGTACCGGGGTGTCAAAAGTCACTTTGCCTCTGCCGTGTGTGTGAATGTCACTGGTGACGGTGCCGAGTGTCTCAAGGCGGTAGTCTGACTGACCACTGTTGGAGACGGTCTTGTCTCTGTACCACTTCATCCATACAATAATAGCGGTGATGGAAAAGAGCAGCCAGAGCAATATTTCCATCTGCAAAGAGAGATCGAAAAGAATATCGAGTATCCCCACAAGTATGGCAGAGAGCCCCAGTGTCAGCATAAAAAAGGTACCTGTACTCATCTCGACGACGATCAGCACGACACCAAACACGATCCAGTGCCACCATGTGATTTCGTTCAGCAGTGCAATCACCCTCACTCCTCTATTTATTTATTAAAAATTATATCATAAAATAATAGATGAAATATCACATCATCTAAAAATTACAAGCATAAGCAAGATTTGGGTATAATCGCGAAAATTTTTACACATCAAGGATAAACGATGGCAGAACATTTAAATGTATACTACGACAAAGATTGCGATCTTAGCATCATCAAAAGCAAAACGGTTGCGATGATCGGTTTCGGATCACAGGGACACGCACACGCAGAAAACCTGAGAGACTCAGGCGTTAACGTTGTTGTTGGTCTGAGAAAGGGCGGAAGCTCATGGAAAAAAGCCGAAGCCAAAGGCTTTGAAGTACTGACAGTCGAAGAAGCGTCTGCCAAAGGTGATGTTGTGATGATTCTCCTTCCGGATGAAAACCAGAAAGAGATCTACGAAGCACAGATCGAGCCAAACCTTAAAGAGGGTGCGACCATTGCATTCGGTCACGGGTTTGCTATCCACTTCGGGCGCATCCAGCCAAGAGCAGATATCAACGTTATGATGGTTGCTCCAAAGGCACCGGGACATACTGTACGTTCAGAGTTTGTCAGAGGCGGCGGTATCCCTGACCTGATCGCAGTAGACCAAGACCCAAGCGGTAAAACCAAAGAGCTCGCACTCTCTTACGCGTCTGCCATAGGTGGAGGTAGAACAGGGATCATCGAAACGACATTCAAAGATGAGACTGAAACAGACCTCTTTGGTGAGCAGGCAGTCCTTTGTGGCGGTGTCAGCGCACTGATTCAGGCAGGGTTTGAAACACTGACTGAAGCGGGTTACCCTGCTGAGATGGCATACTTCGAGTGTCTGCACGAAATGAAACTCATCGTTGACCTGATCTTCGAAGGCGGTATCGCAGACATGAGATACTCCATCTCCAACACAGCAGAATACGGCGATATGGTAAGCGGACCGCGTGTCATCAACGAAGAGTCCAAAAAAGCGATGAGAGAGATCCTCAAAGAGATCCAAAACGGCAAATTTGCCAAAGACTTCGTCATGGAAGGTCAGGCAGGCTACCCAAGAATGAACGCAGAAAGAAGAAACCTCAAAGCGACAGAGCTTGAGAAGACTGGTGAGAGACTGCGTGCGATGATGCCGTGGATTAAAGCCAACAAAATCGTAGACCAAGAAACTAATTAATCTTTTTGATAATTTGCACTCATCTTTTCAGGATGGGTGCAGTCAGCTACTATTTCGTAGCCTCCTTTACCCAAACCCAAAAATCTGAGCACAATTTACCAAAAATCTTCAATTAGTTTACATTCTTTTTGCGATTTTACTGCATCTTTGAGGGATGGGGTCGGTCAGCTACTGTGTGTAGCCTCCTCTCCCAAACCCTCAAATCTACAGCAAACTCACAAAAAATCTTCAGTTTGTTCATCTTACTATTTTCCCCTTTTCCTTTTTAACTTTTAACTTTTTCGGGTAATGGTAATTTGGCTATAATTGCACCACTATACCAAAGTGGAAAATCATGGCACCTGCTTCACGTAAAAAAAGACCATCTTCACCCCAAAGTAAAAAAAGTTCCGAACGTAAACGCAGTGGGCAGAAAAAAAGTTCTGTCAAGCGTAAAAAAAAGAAGAAAAACAACCGTTCAAAACAGTCGTTGAAAATAGTACTGCTTCTTTTTGCTGCCGTGTTGCTTGTCGGCATAGGCTACTGTCTTGGTATATGCTGGCATTCCAAAACAGAGCATAAACATGTAGTACACAAGCAGCACATTCAAAAACATGCCAAGCAGACACCGGTGAAAAAATCTGTACACAAAACAGAACACAAACAGGCTGTCAAAAAAGAAGTGCAACGGTATCCGGCACCGTCAGTGCATGAGACAAGGCAAAAGGTCTACCCCAAAGTAAGGCTTGCATACAGAGGGGAAAAGCCAAAACTGGCGATCATCATCGATGATGTACATACCAAAGCCCAGCTTGATGAGATCAATGCGTTTGGTATCCCTGTTACCCCCTCCATATTCCCTCCCTATAGCATGGCACCGCATACGGAGAAGCTTGCAACCCATGCGGTACACTATATGATTCACCTTCCGCTTGAGTCGGGCAATGCCAAATTCAACACCCAAAGCAAGACATTGATGACAACGGCAAGCCGCCAAGCCATAGAGGCGCGTGTACGGGAGTTGCGCAGGCTTTTCCCCAGAGCACACTACATCAACAACCACACCGGCTCGGTCTTTACACGAAACTACCATGCGATGTATCTGCTGTATGAGGCGATGAAAAAGGAGGGGTTTACCTTTATCGACAGCCGTACGATCGCAGATAGCAAGGTGGCGAAGATCGCTCATGCGTTTGGAGATGCCTATGTGGCACGTGATACCTTTATAGACAATGTGCAGTCTGTGCCTTACATTCACAATCAGCTGAAAAAAGCGGTTGCCTTGGCAAAACGAAACGGGTATGCCATCGCCATCGGGCATCCCCATAAAGCGACTATGGAAGCGCTGCGAACAGCTAAGCCGCTTTTAAAGGGGGTTGAGGCAGTCTATATTGATAGTATATTCAGGGAGGAATAGATGAAAAAAATAGCCATAGCCATAGGTATAGGGCTGCTCTTTTTTATAGCAGCACAACCGTTTTTTGTCATGTCACATGCCGTGACCATTGCGATTATCGCATTTTTGGTGACACTCTGGACCAATGAAGGGCTGCCGCTTGGTGTAGTGTCGATGCTGCCTATTTTGCTCTTTCCTATATTTGGCATTCTCTCAACGCCGGAAGTGACTGCCAACTACTCAAAGTCGATCATCTTCCTCTTTCTTGGCGGGTTCATGCTTGCCATAGCCATTGAAAAGACACAGCTTCACAAATACTTTTCTGCAAAGCTGTTGAGTTTTTTCCCGAAAACAGCAACAGGGATCATCTACGCTTTGGCTGTCACTTCGGCACTTTTAAGTTCCATCCTCTCCAACACGACCATTACCCTGATGCTCATGCCTGTAGCTCTGTTTCTTAGCGAAAATGTACGGCTGAAAGTCCGTTTTCTGCTTGCTACAGCATACGGTGCGAGTATCGGTGGTATTTTGACCCCTATCGGTACGCCGCCAAACCTGATTTTGATGGGATTTCTTGAAGACCATCACCTGCCGCTTATGACCTTTGGCGGATGGATGGTGATGATGCTTCCGGTTGTCGGACTGATGCTGCTGGTCATGCCCTATCTACTTTCACGCGGTGTATCGGGTGAAAGCGTAGCAGATGTAACACAAGAAGTTCCGACACTGACATCGGAACAGAGACGTCTTTACGGTATTATCGGTATATTGGCGGCCGTACTTGTCTCCAACACTTTTCTCAAACAGTTTGCAGGTTTTGCGCTTGATGAAAAGCTAATACTGCTTGGCTTTGGGCTTTTGATGTTCCTGCCAAAGATCGGTTTTTTAAGCTGGGAGGATACACGCAATATTCCCTACGAGATCATCTTTCTGTTCGGTGCAGGGTTTAGCATTGCCGCTGCGGTGTCACATACGGGATTGGCATCCGATATCGCCTCCAAACTCTCGTTCGTTTCCCATTTGCCGCTTTTGGGTATGTTCCTTGTGGTGGCACTCTTTGTGACCTTCTCAACGGAAGTGACCAGCAACACAGCACTGACCTCTATAGCCATTCCTATCTTTTACGAATTTGCCCAGAAGATGCCGCAGGATCAGGGTACCATGCTGCTGATGGTTGCTACAGTTGCAGCCTCCTATGCCTTTATGCTACCGATTGCAACGCCACCAAACGCTATTGTGATGAGTTCACGTATTATCCGCATCAGAGAGATGGCAACCGTGGGACTGAAGCTGAATTTCATCGGCGTAGCGGTGTTGACCCTTACAGCCTATTTTCTCTGGGGTTTTATGATTTAAAAATGGGCACATCTAAAAACCCCAGATGCTCATAACATTGTCAGCTTTGTTCTAGGCAAGGTACACTTTTGAAGTCCTAGCCGTAGCTAAGTCGAAAAAGTGTAACGCTGCATAGGGCAAAGCTGGCATTGCCCAAGAGGGTGGGCTTTGCAGACGCGATCTTTCACAAGATGCTTCCTTCATCTTAGCTTTGGCTAGGACTTGAAAGCCTCTTGCAAAATCTCACATCTGCAAAACCCATTATGAGCGTCTGGGGTTTTTAGAGGTGCCCAAATGTCAATCTGACATATTTTTTCTGTATGCTGTTGCGATATGCTATGATTGGCAAAAAAGGAATGCCATGACCTCTTTGGTACCGCAGCATATTGCTGCCCTTGAGAGTATGAAAAAATATCCGCAGGAACTTTTTTACCGTGGTGATCTTTCTTTGCTGGAACGTCCAAAAGTTTCGATCGTCGGCACACGTACACCGTCACTCTATACACAGGAGATGACCAGACAGATCGCCAAAGCGCTTGCAGCACGCGGAGTTTGTGTGGTAAGTGGTGCAGCCATGGGAGTAGACGCGCTGGCACATGAAGGTGCAGGGGTGGACAATACCATTGCAGTCCTTGGCTGCGGACTTGATATCCGCTATCCTGCCATCAATGCACCGCTTATTGGGGCAATTGAATCAAACGGTCTGCTCTTAAGCCCGTTTAACGACGGTTTTCGGGCGACCAACTGGAGTTTTGTGGTCAGAAATGAGATTGTCGTAGCACTTGGAGAGATATTGGTTGTGATGGAAGCTGACCTTAACAGCGGTTCACTCCGCTCGGTAGAATTTGCGCAAAAAATGGGAAAAAAGATCTATGTCCTGCCGCACCGCATCGGAGAGAGCAGGGGGACTTATGCGCTGATCCAAAATGGTGAGGCAGAGGTGATCTGGGATGTTGAAGCGTTCGTATCGCAGTTTGGGATCGCTGTCGAAGCAGATGTGCCCAAAGATGCTTTTTTCTATTTTTGCCAGACCATGCCCACACTCGATGAAGCATTGGCAAAATTTGGAGAGCGGGTCTATATGGCTGAACTTGAAGGTACCGTTACGATCCGCAACGGTATTGTCTCTTTGGCGTAGAACTATTTTTTCTGTGGAGTTGATTTTTTGTTGTCAAGCTGCGTAAAGAGCTCTTCGAGAGCAGATTCAGGGAGCAAACCGGCTTGAATGAACTGAACATTTCCTTGTTTGTCCAGTGCCAGGAAGAATGGGATACTGCCCTGCCATTGTGCTCTTTGGGCAATGTAGCTGACAAAAAGGTGTTCCTGTGATCCTGAAACGACTGTATAGTTGATGCCTTTTTGTTTGACGAATGCTTTCAACTGTGCGGTGCCAAGTCCTTGTACTTCTACAGAGAGCACTGCGAGTTTGTCCTTATGTTTGTTCTGCATGTCGATAAGATGTGGGATGGAGGCAAGACAAGGGGGACATCGGTGCCCGAAGAACTCAAGAAAGACCACTTTCCCTTCCATGCCGGATATTTTCAGTCCTTCCGGCGTACCTTGTATTGTATAGCTTTTACCATTGATGTCTTGGATGGAGAGCGCATCTTTTTTAGCGTTATCTGCATGAAGCGTGCCCAAAAGCGAAAAAATCATGAAAGCTGCTGTGATAAGTTTTTTCATAGTAGTATTTACCCTTTATGTTTGATATGATGTATTATAGGCATTTTACATTAACGATTATGTAAAAATCGTGAAATAGAGGATAAAAATTGGGTTTAGGATATAAAGAGCATCGAAAAGTTAGATTAAAAGGAGGAGAAAAATCTATGAAAAAGGAGACCAAAATGAAAAATCAAAGGGGGAGAGATTTTTTAGGTCCTTCCGATGCTCTTATGCTGAAAGTATAAAAGAGTAAGTTTAACCGAATACTAACCTGATATAGTGAAGCGTTAATAGTGAACAGTGAATAGTTTTGGTATGCTTTTCTTACGAAAAGCTTTTATTGAATGGAGAAAGTATGATGAGACGAATTGTTGTAGGGGCTGTTTTTGCCATCTCTATACTAAGTGCCGGGATGCCGTTGGAGCAGAAAATTGGGCAGATGCTGATGGTAGGGTTTCATGGTACAAGTGCCAAGCCCGGTTCACAGATATGCAAGGATATCAGACAGTATAATCTCGGTGCTGTGATTTTGTTTGATTACAATCCTGTTGATAAAACAAAACCTAAGAATATTTCTTCTAAAGCACAGGTAGCCAGACTTACCAAGGAGCTTCAGGCATGCAGCCGTGACGGGAAGCTGCTTATCGCAGTCGATCAGGAGGGCGGCAGAGTACAGCGCCTCAAAAGCAGATACGGGTTTTACGGCAAATTTCCCAAAGCTGCCGATGTAGCCAAAAACGGAACGGGGCAGATGCGCCAAACGTATGAGATGATGGCGAAAGAGTTAAGAAGTGTCGGTATCAATTATGACCTTGCACCAGTGGTCGATTTGGACATTAATCCCAAAAACCATGTCATTCACGGACTTGGACGTTCTTTTGGACGTGACCCTCAAACGGTGCAAAAATATGCCTCTGTATTTATGGATGCAATGCACCGCTACGGGGTACTTACGGCACTCAAGCACTTTCCGGGTCACGGTTCGTCTGTAGGTGATACCCACAAGGGATTTGTCGATGTGACCAATTTGTGGAAGCCTGTAGAACTGGAGCCTTACAAACTGCTCAAAACAAAGGCAGATACAGTGATGGTCGCTCATGTCTTTAACAGGCATCTGGATGCAGTATATCCTGCGACCCTGTCTCAAAAGACAGTCAGCGGTTTGTTGCGAAAAAAACTGGGATATCGTGGGGTTGTCATTACCGACGACCTGCAAATGGGAGCTATCAGCCAAAAATATTCACTTAGACAGACATTGGCACTTGCTATCAATGCAGGTGATGATCTACTGCTCTTTGGTAATCAGCTTGACCCCAAGAAAGTGGTAACAACCGAAAAGCTTGTAAAGACCGTTGCCCTGCTCGTTAAAGAGGGAACAGTACCGATGAAGAGAATCGACCAAGCTTATATGCGTATACAAAAACTCAAGTCAAAACTGCCTTAGCAAGTGGTATTGCCTTCGAGGAAGCGCTCGAGTATGATCTTGGCGGCAACAGAGTCAAGTCGTCCGTCACGCTTGTGTCGGAACTCACCTTTTGTCATTTCAGCCGCTTCATAGCTGCTGCCCTGTTCATCCTGATAATAGACGGGAATATCCAACTCCAGCAAAGAGACAAAGTGTTTGATGCGCCGTTCCATCTCCTCTTCACTGCTTCCGCCACGGGGCAATCCGACTATTAGCATATCGATTTCCCATTGGTCTAAAAATGCACGTACATCGTGTGCTGCCTGCTTTCTGTTCTTTCTTAAAACAGCATTTTGCGGCAGGACGATACTGCCGTCCAGACTGATAGCGGTTCCGATGCGTTTGAGTCCAACGTCAATACTGGCATATTTCATAACAGAAGTATAGCCAAATTTGCTACAAAGTCGGGTAGTGTATAACTTTTTTCAATGTTACTGTAGCAGTTTTTATATTGATTGTGTACAATAGTGTTTTGGAGGTGATGGAGATGAAAAGTGTTCTGATATTGATATCGGTATGTGTGGTGACACTGCTGTATGCAGGCAGCTATGGTGAGGAGAAGATCGAGGTCTTCTGGGTATGGATTGCAATTATATCGGCGGTGCTGTTTAGCATGCTTGTGCTCTTCCTCTCTTCCAGACGTATGAAGAGACTGGCGGCACTACATGAAGAGATGATGAAAAAACAGCAGGAGATAGAAGCGTCTCAGGCGCTTTTTCTTGCCAATATGAGTGAAAATATCCATGAAATTATAGAGGAGACGTATAAGCAGAAAGAGAGTAGTGTGCCTGTAAATGAAAAAGCGCCAGAACATGCTGAAGGCAAGAAACTGATAGATGTGACCAATGATCTTATTGAATTTTTACGGCTTAAATCCAAAAAGATCAAAATCAGTCACGAGAAGTTCAATTTAAACAATGTTCTCAATGAAGTATCAGGGGCAGTCTGTTCACAGTTCAAAGGCAGTGCAGTGGAGTTGATCTTTGATATCGATAACAATATTCCACGATATCTCATCGGTGATCCGCTCAATCTTGAAAAAACGCTGCATAATTTGCTGGAGTATGTGCTTAGTACGGTTGAAAGCGGTGAAGTCTCCCTCGAAATTGCGATGTTCGGGAACTATGAGGAGAAAATAGAGCTTCAATTCAGACTGATAGATATGGGTGATGGTCTGGAAGAAAATGCGATAGAAACGCTCTTTACCCCTGTGTATGATGAAAAGAGTAAAGAATATAGCCGTTTGGGTATGTTCGTTGCGAAGGAACTGATAGGGATGATGGGCGGCGAGTTGGTTGTTCACAGCATTCCCCAAAAAGGTACGACCTTTACTGTTACGCTGCCATTTGAGATGCTTGATCCTGCCAATAGACGCAACTACCGCCTGCCGGAAAAGGTGTTGACGGCGAAAAAAGTCTTTATTGCAGACCGTAACTACAATTCGGCACTTGCGATCAAAAAGATGTTCGCCTACTTCCGGCATGATGTCAAAGTGGTATCAAAAGAGTCTTTTGAAAACAATATGCACAACCTTAAACCCTATGATATTGTTGTCCTTGACGAGTCGCTCTTCTATGCCAGAACGGTGGAGTATCTCTCCAAGCTCAAACAGGAACATGATATCAAGGTCATTGCGCTCAATGCGCTTCTGGAAAAGGATGAAAACAGCAAAATAGATGAGGTGGTTGACCGTACCTTGACCAAACCTGTCAATCAGGAGCGTATCTTTGAGTTGATCGTCAATCTCTATACCATTGATCGTTTGAGGGGTTCTGTTCCTGAAGAGGAGAATGAAGAGCAGCGTGCATTGACCCACAGAGGCGAAATTATGGAGACGGCACATGTTTCCCAAAAGAGTTTCAGTGACTTTAAAGGCATGCGGCTTTTGATTGTTGAAGATGATGTGATCAACCAAAAGGTGCTCTCCAATATTCTCAGTATCTCCGGCATTAAAATTACGATCGCCAATAACGGACGGGAGGCGGTCAATCTTGTCAAAGAGAATGAAGATGATGCTTTCGATCTTGTACTGATGGATATTAACATGCCGATCATGGATGGGTATGTCGCTACGCAGATGATACGTCTGGACAGTGCGTATGACCGACTGCCCATAGTGGCGTTTACCGCTCTGGCTCTTGAGAGTGAACGTGAAAAGATCTTTAACAGCGGTATGAATGCCTATTTGACCAAGCCGCTCAATATCGGAAAACTCTATACCGTCTTTCAAATGTACCATCATGTCTCCAGACAGAGTACCATTGAAGAGAGAAAAACGCGGTATGCAGGGAACGATACGCTAGATATAGGCAAAGGGATACAGTACGCAAACAATAATGAAGGTTTTTACATGGAGATTCTCAAAGAGTTTCTCGATGCCTATGGCAACAGTGCGGCACTTTTTGCCAAACTGGTACGTGAACACCGGTATGAACAGGTGAAAATGCTCTGTTTGGATATGAAGGGGCTGACTGCAACCATTGGTGCGAAGGAGATGTACGGTCTGATTATCAAGATTCACCAAAAAGTGCTCTACCATCAGGAAGAGATGCTGGTGAACTACATTGAAGCATACGAGCGTGAGCTCAACAGACTGCGCAAGGAGATAGAGATCTACCTGAAAGGGTAGATGGCAATGTCAAGTTGTTTCAAAAGTGCCATCCGCATAGAGCCAGCGTCCCCCGGTTTTTAAAAAACGGCTCTTCTCTGTCAGGCGTCCTGAGGAGAGACTGGCGGAAAATGTAACGAATGCTTCCTCTTCCCCCTCTTCATGTGAGATGATCTGCAGACCAAGAAATGCTGTATTGTCGCAAAAGTGCTGTATATCCTCTTCCCACTGCTCTCTGTTGTCTGTATAATCAGGGTTGCACGGGTGTGTTGTTGCGATGATATATCCGGCATTCCCGACAGCATAGGCGCAATAGCGTGAACGCATCAATGTCAGGGCATTGGGTGCCCATGCCCCTTTATGATATTTTTGGCAGCATTTTTTGTATTTGAATCCGCTTTGGCAGGGACAGGGGATGTTGGGAGATACCTTTTTCATTACCGTATCTCCGCGATGAAGGCTTTGGGGTTGATCTTTTTGCGCACTGTTGTACGGACAGACAGTGCTGCGTTACGTGTTGGATAGGGACCGATAAGCAATTTGGTGAAACGTTTGCCGTTGTGGTGAAAGAGTATGGTTCTGTGAGGCAGTCCCAGATGGGTAATATGCTTGATGAGAGTATTTTTGGGTTTGCCTGTAAACGATCCAACCTGAACATAGTAAGCACCTTCATGCGGTGCGGACTGTTCTATCTGGTGCATTGGTGCTTTAATGATAATGGCTTTTCCTTTATGCATTTTGGGAGTTGCAGGGGAAACTGCAGCTTGATGTGCAGATTTCCATACCGGAGCGCGTAATGCAGTACGGGAAGGTTCTTTTTCCGGCAGATAGCGCCGGCATGCTCTCAACCGCTTTTTGTAATAGGGCGATGCGAAAAGATTGGAGTAGACCACCTCGTTTTTGACCGTACTGGCATGGGTGAACCATCCGTCACCAAGGTACATCCCGACATGGGTGATCTTTCTGGGGTGGTGCCGGTCAGTTGCAAAGAAGATGAGGTCGCCGTACTGAAGCTCTTTTGGCGAGATGCGTTTGCCGCACTTTGCCTGTTCCCGTGCTGTTCTGGGTATCTCGATGCCCATGGAGCCGTAAAGGTAGTAGGTAAATCCGGAACAGTCAAAATAGTTGGGTCCCTCTTCCGCCCAGACATAGGGGCTGCCCTGCAGCTGTTTGACCATCTTTGCAAGGTTTTTCTTATCTGGTGCATAGCGTACTTCCGGTTTTCTGACCGCATAGTCCGGATGTGCGGGGTGTGGTGAGGGTTTGCAGCCCCAAAGCAGTAGCAGAACCGATAATATGGGCAGATATCTCATAGCCAAATTATAGGTAAAAGCGTTTTAAAGCAGGGTTATTGATATATCGGAAAAGTATTAGTGCGGTACCGCCCGTTTGGGCAGTCCTTTGTCGGGTGTCCATGGGGTAGTGTAGCGCATGTCGGTAACCGCCATCTTTTTCAGCGGTGCATCGCACTGCATATATTTGGTACGCTCGTCTTTGCTTAAGTAACGTTTGCACACTTTGATGCGCCGCATATACTTTGGTTCTTTGGCAAAGTTAGTCAGTACCACTTTGCGCTTTTTGCTGCTTGCCTCGGCAAACCACCCGTTGCCAAGATAGATGCCGACATGGCTGATGCGTCTGCTGCGCTTGTTGGTGGAGCCAAAAAAGATCAAGTCACCGTAGGCAAGCTCTTTGAAGCTTATCTTTTTGCCTACTTTCGCCTGCTCTGAAGCGGTGCGGGGGATGTTAACCCCCATCTTGCCGTAAATATTATACACCAGTCCGGAGCAGTCGAAGGCGTAGGGACCCTCTTCTGCCCAGACATAGGGTTTCCCAAGGTAGGAGTCCAGAAGCTTCTGGATGTTCTTTCTGTTAGGTGTACACACGGGCTTTGGTTTGATAATGTCGTAGTTTGGATAGTGGTAGGGTTTTTTCTGGGCACAGCCGTCAAGCAGCCATACTGCTGCAAGCAAGAGAAAGAGTGTGCGCATCAGAAAAAAACTCCTTTCGTATGGGCTGTAGGCTCACAGGATGAGCATGGCATCACCGTAAGAGAAAAAGCGGTAGTTGTTTGCAATCGCCTCTTTGTACAATTCTAACGTTTTTTCCCTTCCGATAAATGCACTCACCAGCATAATGAGTGTACTTTTGGGCAAATGGAAATTGGTGAGCAGATGGGTAACGCGTTTTGGGGGATTGTGCGGATTGAGAAAGAGGTCGCACTCCCCCTCTGTTTTGCCTGTACGCACATAATACTCGATGGTACGTGTGACAGTGGTACCGATGGCAAGCAGGGGTGTGTCACTATCCAGTACAGTAGCGGCAGAGGGTGGGATGTGGAAGTATTCTGAGTGCATTGGGTGGTCGAGGATGTGCTCGGCTTCAACCGGCTTGAAAGTGCCGGCACCAACATGCAGCGTCAGTGTGTGGGTAGGGTGGGTTGCCTTGAGCTTTTCAAAGAGCTCCGGCGTAAAGTGCAAAGAAGCAGTAGGTGCCGCAACGGCTCCTGCCTCACGGGCAAACAGGGTCTGGTAGTCACGTTCGTCTGTCTCCTTGTCCTCTCTTTGCATGTAGGGAGGCAGGGGAATGTGTCCTATCTCATCGAGCAACTGTACCAGTGTCTCGAAGCGTACCGGTTCTTCTTCTTTTGAGAAGGTAACGATGCGTGAACCGTCTGCATTGAGTGTTTCGACAGTAGCTACCAGTGATTTGTCAAAAAAGAGTCGGGTACCTTCACGTACTTTGCCGCGTATCATCACCAGTGCACGGTGTGCATCGAGGCTTTTGTTAAAGAGCAGTTCCACTTTTCCACCGCTCTCTTTTTTCCCAAAGATGCGTGCCTTGATGACCCGTGTATCGTTGAGGAAGACATCACACTCTGGCAGAAACTCCAGCAGGTGGGAAAATGTGGTATGGGTTACGGTACCGCCTTTACGGTCGTAAACGAGCAGTTTGGCGTGGTCTCTGGGGTAGACCGGTTCTGTGGCGATCAGAGTTTCAGGAAGCGCATAGTCGTAACTTTGGGTAAGCAGTTCGGCAGACATCTACGCCTTCTGTGACGCATCGCTGTCACGCTCCTCTTCTTCATCCTCTTCGGGCTTTTCAGGATTGACGGCGGCAACGATGAGGATGGAGACACCGTAGAGGATGACTAGCGGTGCAGCCATCAGCAGCTGTGTCAAGACATCCGGCGGTGTAAGGATGGCAGCAAGAATAAAGATAATGACAATGGCATACTTGAAGAAGTCTTTGAGCGTACGGTCAGTGACCAGTCCAAGCAGGGCGAGGAAGTAGGCAAAGACAGGCAGCTCGAATGCGATTCCAAATCCCATCATGATCTTGGTGAAGAATCCGACATAGTCCTCAATGTTGATCAATGGTGTATAGAGGAAGGAACCAAACGTGATAAGGAACTGGAACCCAAACGGTGTAACGATGTAGTAGGCAAAGAGCACGCCTACAAGAAACATCACTGATCCACCGATGACAAAGGGCAGCACCATCTTCTTCTCATGGCTGTAGAGCCCCGGTGCGACAAAGAGCCACAGCTGCCACAAAATAAACGGCATCGCCAGCAGCAAGGCAGCAAAGAAAGAGACCTTCAGTGCGACAAAGAATGCCCCGCCTACCTGATGGGTCGTGATCTGACCGTTAAATGTTTTGTTGGGTGAGAGCGTATCGGTCATCTTTTGTTCTTCTGCTTGAAGCAGGGTAGCAAGTTCTTTGGCAGATGTGGCTGCATCACGCAGTAAAGAAGCAAGTTTGGTATCGGCTTCTTTAGATGCTTTGTCAAGTGTCTCCCCCAGTGTTTTGGCAACCGAAGATGCAGATTTGCTCGAACTGTTGTGTTCAGGAGTGTACATTTTCCATGTAGATTTCCCTTGCGATTCGATGATGCGTCCCACTTTGACAAGTGCATCGTTTAACGGTTGAGTGATCCAGCTTAGGATGTAGTTATGGAAAGTGAAAGTGACAATAAATGCAATAAACACAGAGAGCACAGAGAGCCCGAGACGTTTTCTCAGCTCTGCAAGATGGGGGCGGAGTTCGTCAAACATCAGGCTTTGTCCTCGCTTTTGTCATCGGGTGTTGCCTCTTTGTCTGTGGTAAGGAAGGTTCTCTCTTTTTTCTTAAGCGTTACGCTCTCCATTTTTGGTTCTACCTGTGTTGCTGTCTGGTTTTCGTCAGCGTAGGGGCTTTTTTGTTTGAAGGTGCCTGATGCCGGTTTCTCTTCAATGACAGCGGGTTCATTGAGAATGTCATCCATCGAGATGTTCTTAAAGCCTTGCAGTTCGCTGGTGGCACTGTCAAGCTGCTGTTTGTAGTTGAGTGCTTCCTCTTTCAAATCGGCAATGCGCATCTCCTCTTCCAGAGAGCTTTTTGCGTCATTGACAGTTCTTTTGACACTTTTGAAAAATTTGGCAATCTGTACCATCGCTTCGGGAAGTTTGTCCGGTCCCAAAAACAAAATGGCTATGATCGCAATGAGCAGTAATTCGGTAAATCCGATGCCAAACATAGACAGCCTTCAAAATTTTTATGTGTATTTTATCACTTTATTCTAAAATGTAGAGTGCAAGGGCATCGGCCAGAAAAAAGTTCGGATTGAAAAACCGGGTGCCCTGCTGTGTTAGTTTGCCCTCTTTGACGAGACTTAGAGCCTTCTCTTGCATGGGCTTTGTCAGTCTGCTGCTTTCGATGCCAAGTGTGCTTCGCAGACCAAGAAAGATCGTTTCTGTCAGCAGATTTTCCGAACTGAGTGATTCTGTCTGCATGGTAAGCGGATCAGTGATATAGGCTTCTATGTCCGTGTGGGGGTAGAAGCGCCTGTTTTTCAGAAAGCCGACCGCACCCGCACCTGCGCCGATGTAGTCTTTGAGTGCCCAGTAGCCTTTGTTGTGGCTGCACTGGTAGGTACCGAAATTTGAGATTTCGTAGTGTGCAAAACCGCGTGATGTAATCTGTTCGGCAACATAAAACGCCAATGCATCATTTTCCTGTCTGACTTCGGGTGTCTGTGCAAAGGCTGTCTTCTTCTCAATGGTCAGTTCATAGGCAGAGATGTGATCGATGGGCAGAGAGAATGCAGTGTCGATGTCGTGTTGTAGCAGTGTGGTCGTGTCGCCCCTGTAGTTGTAGATCAGGTCTATCGAGAGGTGTTCAATACCGAGACTATGTGCTCTCTCGACTGCCTCTATCGCCTGTCTTGGTGAATGTGCGCGACCCAGTGCTTTGAGTCTGTCGGCATGGAAGCTCTGTACACCGAAACTGATGCGGTTGACTCCCAGTGCCTGCATCCCTGCAAGCCAGTTCTTGGATGCAGAGTTTGGGTTGGCTTCGGTGGTGATCTCTGCATCTTTTTGAAGGTAGGGTGCAAGCAGTGCAAAGATGGGCTCAAAGAGCAGAGGATCGACAGTAGAGGGTGTGCCGCCGCCGATAAAGAGGGTTTCGATGCTTCCGGGGGTTGCTTCAAAACGCTCCAGTTCAAAGGCAAGCTGCCGTACAAGTGCTTCCATGTAGGCTTTGCGTGTATCGAAGCGGTCGACGTAGGAGTTGAAGCTGCAGTAGTGGCACTTGGAGTCACAGTAGGGGATATGGATATAGGCTAACAAAATTTCTCTTTTTCAAATGGCTGTAATGGTATTTTAGATAGAATCATATCAGAAATTTAAGAGGATGTCTCTAAATATTATTTTGAAATTTTACCGAAGATGAGTATTGAATATGCAGAAAAAAAAGCGTTATCGCCCAAATGTCGCTGCGGTCATACTCTCTTCAAAATATCCGGAAAAGTGTGAATTCTTTGTCGCACACAGAAGTGATATCAAAAACGCATGGCAGTTCCCACAGGGAGGGATTGACAAGGGTGAAACCCCAGAAGAGGCGCTTAAACGGGAACTTCTCGAAGAGATCGGATGCAACAATGTTGAGATACTAGGTGAATATCCCGAGTGGATCACCTACGATTTCCCGAAAGTGGCACGCGGCAAGTGCTATCCTTTTGACGGACAGACACAGAAATATTTTCTGGTACGTCTTAAGGAGGATGCCAAAATAGACCTCAATGCGTACGAGATACCGGAATTTGAAGAGTATGAGTTCGTAGCGTATGATGAACTGTTTAAGAAGGTGACCTACTTCAAACGGAAGGTTTACCGTAAAGTGATTGACTATTTTATACAGCAAGGATTGATCTAGGATGTTAGTAGTACAGAAATACGGCGGTACGAGCGTTGGAGATCTCGACCGTATCGAAAATGTTGCCAATCGTGTGGCAAAAGCAAGGGATGAAGGAAAAGATCTTGTGGTAGTGGTTTCCGCAATGAGCGGAGAGACCAACAAACTCATCTCCTATGCAGAACACTTCAGCAACAACCCTGCCAAAAAAGAGATGGATATGCTGCTCAGCTCAGGTGAGCGTGTAACAGCAGCACTGCTTTCCATTGCGCTACAGGCAAAAGGGTATGATGCTGTGGCGATGACAGGACGTCAGGCGGGTATTGTCACCGATGATCTGCATACCTATGCCCGTATAGAAAAGATCGATCCTACTGCGATGCAAAAGGCCATTGGTGAAGGTAAGATCGTGATCGTTGCAGGGTTCCAGGGCGTGAACAAAGACGGTTCGGTGACTACGCTTGGACGTGGCGGTTCTGACCTTTCTGCCGTGGCACTTGCCGGTGCGCTCCACGCAGACCAGTGTGAGATCTACTCTGATGTAGACGGTATCTATACGACCGATCCCCGCATCGAGCCCAAAGCGAAAAAGCTCGATACGATCAGCTACGATGAGATGCTTGAACTTTCAAGTCTTGGTGCAAAAGTGTTGCAGAACCGTTCGGTTGAACTAGCGAAAAAGCTTGGTGTGAAACTCTACGCAAAGAGCAGTTTTACAGAGAATGAAGGGACATTAATTACAGAGGAGAGCGACAATATGGAAGAGGTTTTGGTAAGCGGTGTGGTACTGGACAAAAATCAGGCGCGTGTAACACTCAGAGGGGTTTCGGACAGACCGGGCATTGCAGCGGAGATCTTTACAAAACTTGCTGACGAGAACATCAATGTCGATATGATCATCCAAAACGTCGGTACAGACGGTAAAACCAATCTTGGCTTTACCGTGCCGCAAAGTGAATTGGAAAATGCCAAAAAAGTGGTCGAGTCATTTGATCACGATATCGAAGGTGTTGACTATGATGAGAATGTCTGCAAGGTTTCTGTTGTCGGCGTAGGAATGAAGTCTCACTCCGGTGTAGCAGCCAAGGCTTTTGATGCACTGGCAGGAAACAACATCAATATCCAGATGATCTCCACCTCCGAGATCAAAGTTTCCATGATCATCGATGAAAAGTACGGTGAACTTGCCATCCGCACGCTGCATGATGCATACGAGTTAGACAAGTAGCCATGCAGCAACTTCTTTCCTGGACACTCCAAAGCATTCGAGACGAAGACTGTTTCTCATGGATGGAAGAGTACCGGTATGAGTGGGCACCGTTAGTCAAAAGTGCTGTCAGCCAGATGATTGAAGGCAAAACAGTTTTAGTAGTGACCGATGCTCCGCGAAAGTGGTTTGGAAAATATGTGCTTGAACAGATCAACGATCTCTCAAAAAATCGGCCGCTTATGCCGGTCTTTCCACTTATTGAGATGTTCCCGAATATCACCTCTCTCTCTTCAACACAAGAGCTTCAGTTACTTGAAGATATGCTGGATATCTCTTTCCCTCAAGGTTATTTTATTTGGTATATTGGAAAAGGAGATCATCCGTTGACAAAGTTTGCCTACCGCTGTGATGAGAGTTTTCTGTGGATTATGGATGAGGAGGTGGAGAACAGCTTCTCTCTCCGCAGCAGTGATGAACTGCTCGATATCAAACTGCTGCAGCTTTATAAACTATTTGACATGACGCTCTCTGAAACACTTTTTGGAGAACTCGATCTTGAACACTGAAATGACACTGCACAGCCAAGTGCTTATCAGCAGTGATATCCCCCATACTATAGAAGTGCTCAAATCACTGCGAACGACAGAACGCTTTGTAGAGATTGTCAAACTCGATCCCAAAGATGACAGTTTCAAAGTAGAAGATGCCAAACTGGCGATCGAAAAAGCCTATATCGCCAGCGAAGAGACCACGGTGATCATTCTTGCAGCTAAAAGCTTTTCGCCCATTGTCCAAAACAAACTGCTCAAGGTCATAGAGGAACCGCCTGCCAAAACAGAGTTCATTCTCATCACTCCTGCCAAATCGACCATCCTTGCTACCATACGCTCCCGTCTTCCTGTCAAGATTCTTTCTGAACATACAGAAGAAGAGGCACTTGAACTGGATATGGCGCAGTTGAATCTTGCCAATGTGTATGACTTTGTACAGACCCATAAACGTACTGATGCCAAAAGTATGAAGTCTATTGTAGAACGTATTGCCAAAGAGGCGATGCAGTCACAGAAGTTCGATCTGGACGAAAAGACACTGATACTCTTCTCCAATGCCTACACTGCACTCGATGTCGGCTCTCCGCCGCAGTTTATACTCAATACGCTTTTGTTGAAACTGTTGGCAAGAAAACGCAAATAATCTCTCCAAAGTCCAAATTTTATACTATAATAATCCTATGATTTCAAAAGGAGCGGATATGTGGCAGGTCTATTTTGGTGAGTGGCAAAGCGGACGGCTTAAAAGGCTTCCCTATTTGGGGTATGATGTACTGCTGATGGTGCTTGGATTTATGATAATTATGGGGATGCTTCTATTGGCTGGAGGCAGTATGGAAAGCATCCTCAGTATGGGACTGGCTGCAGTGTTAGAGAGTATGGGACTGGTTTTGATACTGGGTATATTTGTTGTATCCATTGCACTTGGCATTGCCAATCTGAACATTATGGCAAAACGTATTCGTGATATGGGACTGCCTGCATGGGGAACGGTTTCGGGGATCATCCTCATATCGATCGTGCTCAATCTGCTTTTCCCCTCCCAGCAGATGGCAGTCGGTGCGGCTGTGACTGACATCAATGGTGCACTCTCCACAACGGGCAGTATGCATGCCTCTACAGGAAGTATCGTGACAGAAGGTTTTAATCTGTTTGTTTTTTTATGTCTGGTACTGATTCCAAGTGATACATTTGGCAATAAGAGCAGTACAGTGGAGTAGTTATGCAGATTTATAGACTTGGGGAGATTGCCGATAAAAAAGCAGCACTGAAAGCGCTTGGGGTAGAGAGCGGCGGTGTTGCCATTATGGCAAAGAAGATGGAACTGCTCTACTTCTACATTAAAGATCTCAAGACCCCTGCGGCAAATATTCTCAAGCAAGATGCCCTGAGCATCGGAGCGGAGCTTGCCGTGCCCGGCGGGGTGATAATGTGTGAAAAACCTCTTTACGACTGCATTCTCATCGGTACGCGCAAACATATGGAGATACTCTCACGCAAAGAGCTGGCACAGCCTTTTGGGCTCAAAGAGGTAGCCAAAGCGCTTCAGTCATTTTTGGCTCCTCAAACCTATCCACTTCAGATCATGGGTGTGCTCAACGCCAATGAGGACAGTTTTTACAGCGGCAGCAGGTTTCAAGGAAGCGAAGCGGTAGCACATATTGAACGGATGATCGAAGAGGGTGCCGACATCATCGACATCGGCGCGGTCTCCTCCCGTCCGGGTGCCCAGCCTGTTAGCTCAGAAGAGGAGCTTGCGCGTATCCGTCCAATCTGCGATGCGATCAAAGATGCCAGATTGTATGAAAAAGCACTCTTTTCAGTTGACAGCTATACCCCTGAAGTGGTTGCCTATGCACTTGAGAGTGGTTTTGGACTGGTCAATGACATCACCGGTGCAGCCAATGTCGAGTTGGTCAAATTAGCAGCTTCTTATGGGGTGAAATACTGCATCATGCACATGCAAGGCACCCCGCAGACGATGCAGCAAAACCCGCACTATGAAGATGTCATGGTCGAGGTAGATCACTTTTTTGAAGAGCGTGTTGCCAAGTGTGAAGCACTAGGGATGGAGAGAGAAAAGATCATCTTGGATGTCGGCATAGGCTTTGGCAAAACCCTTGAGCATAATTTGACCCTCCTTAAAAACCTGCGACACTTCACCCGCTTTGGGTGTGAAGTGCTCATCGGGGCGAGCCGAAAGTCAATGATAGACAAGATCATCCCTACCCCTACGCAGCAGAGACTCCCCGGTACCCTTGCCATTCATCTCAAGGCAGTAGCAAACGGAGCAAACATTGTACGCTGCCATGATGTCGCTGAACACAAACAGGCATTGGCAGTGTGGGAAGCGATGCAGTAGCTACATTGACATTTGTAGCACAATAATGCTACAATAAGCTACTATAGTTACAAAGGAGATACTATGGCGCTTACAGAAACTGTCCGTGCACGTATCGATGCAGAATTGAAACACAATGTTGAACAGATCCTTTCCCAACTTGGTATGACTACCTCGCAAGCGATCAATCTCTTTATGAAAAAAATAGAGCGTGAACGGGGTATTCCATTTGAACTGAAGCTTCCCAATGATGAAACCGTTAAAGCTATAGAAGAGGCGGAAGCTGGAATCAACATGGAAGAGATCACCCTTGAAGAAATGGTAGCCGAACACAAGAGGGAGTACGGTGCTCATCGTTAAACGGCATAAAAGCTTTGTGAAAGATTTACGTAAAGTTAATCTTTCTGATAAGCATTATGCAAAGTATATTCTTTATATATCGAAGCTCATTGAGGGCAAACCATTGCCCCAAGAGGCATGTAACCATCCGCTCAAAGGAACCTATGCCGGATATTATGAGTTTCATATTAGCGGTGATGTGTTGGTGATTTACAAACTTACTGAGAATGAACTTTGGCTTATCCGAATGGGCTCACACAGCGAATTATTTAAATAAAAGAGATTTTTATGACAGAACAGACATACAACCAAAATGTAGAAACCCTCAAGCAGTGGGCACACGCCTACTATGTAGAGGACAATCCCATTGCCACCGATGAAGAGTATGACAAGCTTTACCATGAAGTGTTGGCGTATGAACAGGCACATCCGGACAAGGTACGTGAAGATTCGCCGACACAGAGAGTTGGGGGTGTGGTACTTGAGGGGTTTACCAAAGCCAAGCATATCAAACGCATGTGGAGTATGGAGGATGTCTTTAGCACCGATGAGGTAGCCGAGTGGCTGGCACGGGTAGAGAAGAATGTCGGCACGTGTGACTACTACTGTGAACCCAAATTTGACGGTGCGAGTATGAATCTGCTCTATGAGAACGGCAGGCTGGTGCGTGCTATTACCCGAGGAGATGGCGTGGTAGGTGAAGAGGTGACGGAAAATGTCAAGACCATCCGTTCTGTACCGCTTCGCATAGCCTATGAGGGGCTCATTGAGATACGCGGTGAGGTGGTCATCCGCAAAGATGATTTTGAGAAGATCAACGAAGAGCGCATCAAAGAGGGTGAGACTCCATTTGCCAACCCCAGAAATGCGGCAGCAGGTAGCCTGCGCCAGCTTGACTCTTCTGTCACGGCAAAAAGACGCCTTGTCTTCTACCCGTGGGGTGTAGGAGAGAACAGCTTGAGCTATGACAGACTCAGCGAAAAGATGGCATTTGTGTATGACCTTGGTTTTTTGCGACCCCCTTACGAGAAGCCCTGCCGGACACTTGACGAGATAGAGACGTTCTACCGGTTCCTCATTTCCAAACGCGATGAGATCCCGATGATGATGGACGGTATGGTCATCAAGGTCGATGAGATTGCCAAACAAGAACAGCTTGGCT
Organism: Sulfurovum sp.; assembly: GCA_027082955.1. Classification (GTDB taxonomy): domain Bacteria; phylum Campylobacterota; class Campylobacteria; order Campylobacterales; family Sulfurovaceae; genus Sulfurovum. Next base: position 25,796 of record JALWTA010000045.1, read on the forward strand.
ATACGGTCAAGTTCCCCAAATGGATGTGTGCCTACAAGTTTCCTGCGGTAGAGAAGGTTACCCGACTGCTTGATGTGACACTGCAGGTGGGGCGTACCGGCGTCATCACCCCGGTAGCCGAGATAGAGCCGGTCAACATCGAAGGAGCAGTGGTCAGCCGTGCGACACTGCACAACTTCGATGAGATAGAGCGGATGGATATCCGCATCGGAGACCACATTATCATCATCCGAAGCGGCGATGTGATCCCCAAGATCACCAAGGTACTCAAAGAGCGCAGAACGGGTGATGAGAAGCCGATCAAACGTCCGACATCCTGTCCGACGTGCGGTTCAGAACTGCTCGATGAGGGGGCACTCATCAAGTGTCAAAACCTCTCCTGCCCAGACCGTGTGGTGGGTGCCATTATCCATTTTGCCAAAAAAGGGTGCATGGACATTGAAGGGCTTGGCAGCAAGATCGTCGAACAGCTGGTAAGCACAGGGAAGATCCACGATATTCTTGACCTCTACAGTCTGACCTACGATGACCTTGCCGACCTGGAAGGCTTCAAAGAGAAGAAAATCAATAACCTTTTAAATGCCATCGCTGCCACCAAAGGCGCACCTCTGCACAGACTCATCAATGCACTGGGTATTGAGCATATCGGAGAAGTGGCAAGCAAGGCATTGGCACAGACTTTCGGGCTTGACATTGTCGATGCAAGTTTTGACGAGGTTGTTGCCATCGACGGCATTGGTGAAGAGATGGCAAATTCGTTGCTGGAGTTTATGCGTGTCAACCGGGAAAAGGTACTCAAACTCTTTGAGATCATACAGCCTACGGTAGAACGAAAAAAAGAGGCGGCTGACAATCCGTTCAAAGGCAAAACGGTGGTACTGACAGGTACCATGAGCCGACCAAGAGGTGAGATCAAAGCGATGCTTGAAATGCTGGGTGCAAAAGTGAGCGGCTCGGTTTCCAAAAAGACCAATTTTGTCATTTACGGAGAAGAGGCAGGCAGCAAATTGACAAAAGCAGAGAGTCTTGGGGTGACGACTTTAACTGAAGATGAAATGGGGCAAATGCTGGCAAAAGAGGGAATGATATTGTGAGACTAGACAAATATTTGGTAGAAGAGGGCTACTTTGAGAGTCGCAACCGTGCGCTTGAGGCGATTAAAACTGGGCAGGTCAGTATCAATGGTAAGCGGGCGAAGCCATCGACCAAAGTAGATAAGACGGTGACAGTGGAGGTGGTAGATGCCAAGTTTTATGTAAGCCGCGCGGCACGCAAACTGGAATCCTTTCTGTCAGGGCATCCTGTAGCAATAGCGGGCAAAAGGGTATTGGATATCGGATCGAGTACAGGCGGATTTGCACAGATTGTGCTTGAGCAGGGGGCAGCAAGCCTTGCCTGTGTTGATGTTGGGCGTGATCAGCTGCATATCTCCATCCGTTCTGATGAGAGGGTGTCAGTACACGAAGAGACAGATATCCGTGATTTTTATGATGCGGACAGATTTGAACTGCTTACGTGCGATGTGTCATTTATCTCTGTGATGCAGATCATGCCAGATATCGACAGACTTGCCAAAAGCGGTGCAGAGATCCTCCTCCTCTACAAGCCGCAGTTTGAGGTAGGCAAGGATGTCAGACGTGACAGCAGAGGCGTAGTGCAGGATGTTGATGCCATTGCCAGACGCAAAGAGGCGTTTGAAGCCGAGGCAAAGCGGCTTGGCTGGGATGAGGTCTGTCAGGCACCTTCATTGGTTACGGGGAAAGAGGGAAATCAGGAGTATTTGTACCATTTTGTTAAAATTAGAAATTAGAAATTAGAAATTAGAAAGTTGAAAGTGAAATATAATAATACTGTAAAATCGGTTGCCATTGGTTCATTTGATGGAATTCATATTGCCCATCAGGCATTGATCGAAAAGGCAGAGGCTGTTGTGATCATTGAACGCAACGGCGGTTATTTAACACCCGGATACAAACGTTCGCTCTATACGAAAAAGCCTTGTTATTTTTACCATTTTGACAAGATACGCCATCTTTCTCCCGAAGCATTCGTTGCCAGACTAGAACAGGATTTTCCCATGCTGGAGAAAATTGTGGTAGGGTATGACTTTGCATTCGGGAAAGGCAAATCAGGCAATGCAGGGCATCTTAAGCAGTATTTTAGCGGTGAAGTCGAAGTGGTTGAGGAGATTGTGCTTCAGGGTATCTCTGTTCATTCACGTATCATCAAGACATTTTTGACAGAAGGAAAGATTAACCTGGCTAACCGTTTGTTAGGGCGAAGCTATCAAATTGACGGTAGTGTTATCAAAGGGCAGGGGCTTGGAAAATCACGGCTTGTACCAACTGTCAATCTTCATACAATACAGTATCAGCTTCCAAAAGAAGGGGTCTATGCGACACATACCCGTATAGATAAAAGGTGGTACCCAAGTGTCAGTTTTCTTGGACATAGAGTCACCACTGACGGTTCTTTCGCTGTAGAGACACATATCATCGGTGAAGAGATTGCAGTTTCTGTACATCAATCTGTATGGATTGCATTTCAATCAATGATTCGACAGAACAGGAAGTTTGAAACAATCGATGCATTAAAATGCCAGATAGATGCCGATATTGCAGCAGCGTCAAAGATTATAGAAAGTGTATATTCCTAGGTTCTTAGATAACATAGGTATTAGCACAATAGATTTGAGGGTCTTGCTGAAAGTAGGCAATCTGGTTCTTACCGCCTGTCTTGGCGCGATACATGGCTTCATCGGCACACTTGAGCAGTCCGCTTGGTGTATCTGCATCGTTGGGGTAGATAGATGCACCGATGCTCATGCCTACTGAAAGCGTATAGCCGTCAATGTAAAATGTACTTCCGGAGATTGCGCGTATCTTTTCGAGGATCTTCTCAAGGTAGTCAAAACTGCGAAGCTCTTCAATGAGAATGACAAATTCATCTCCCCCAAAACGGCAAATTGTATCTTCTTTTCGCAAGATCTCTTTCATGGAGAGTGCTACCTCTTTTAAAATAGCATCTCCTGCAGAGTGCCCGTAGGTATCGTTAATGGGTTTAAAGTTGTCCAGATCGCAGAAAATAACGGCAATGCATTTTCCAAAACGTTTGGCATGATTGATAGCATGGTCCAGACGGTCATTCAGCAGCAGTCTGTTGGATAGCCCTGTCAATGGGTCATGTGTTGCCAAATAGGCATTGTCATGCGCATCTTTGCGTTGATGTGTTACATCGGAAAAGATACCGATAAAATGTTCAATCTCTCCCCGTTCATTGCGTATAGCATTGACGCTGAGCCATTCAATATAGACCTCCCCATTCTTTTTACGGTTGGTAATCTCTCCCTGCCAGTATCCGTCATCTCTAAGCTGTTCCCACATTTGCGCATAGAAATGCTTGTCATGTGTACCTGATTTCAGGAGTTTTGGATCTTTCCCAATGACCTCTTCCTGTGTGTATCCTGTAATATCTACAAAAGAGTCATTGACATGGATAATCTTGTTTTTGGCATTGGTAATAAGCACTCCGTCCATAGTGTGTTTAAAGACAGCAGATGACATTTCAAGTGATTGAAGATTCTGTTTATTATTGATTGCAGAACCGATGATAGATGAAACAGTGCTGAGCATCTCGACATCTGTTGCAGTAAGTTCCTGACGATTGCTGTTGCCTATGCCCAGAAATCCCCACCACACATCGTTAACGAAAATAGGCAAAATAAGCAGCGAATCAATCTGGTATGCTTTGAGGATCTTCTGTTTGGACCGATCGTAGTCACGCATACACCCATTGACAAGCTCACCGCGCTGGAGACGTTTTTTCCAGCGCATAAGATAGTGTTTCTTATAGTGAATGCGTTTTTTCCCTCGGATATTCGGTGTGTCGGTAATGGTGATCATCTGGGTTGCGCTCTGTGCATTTTCATCATTTTCAAAGAGGAATACGGCAGAGGTCTCTGAAGCATGTTTGAGTAGGAAAAGCTGTTTGTAAAGGGATGCTTTCCAGTCACTTTGCTGCAAAAAGCTGTGTGCCATTTCATTAATGGCATGGAGGATATTCTGCTGTCTTGACAATTCGGCACGAATACGTTTTTTTTCTATAGCATCATCACACAGCGGCTGGATCACCTGGGCAAAGACTTTCGCCTCAAAGGGCTTGGAAAAAAACTGGTTTACACCGTATTGGATGGCTTTGAGCAAAACGTCACGGTTTTCGAAGTTGGTAAAGATCGCGATCTTTACATTCTCGTCAAGCTCTCTGATGCGCTTGACCATCTCCAGTCCACCCATCTTTGGCATATTGATATCGGATAGGACAATCTCGGGATGGTAGCGTTTGAACTGTGCAAGTCCCTCTTCTCCATTGGATGCAACAATTACCTTGTCAGCATATTTGTCAAGCATATTGGTAAGAATCGCTGTAGTGATTCTGTCATCATCCACTACGAGTACGGTAAGTTGCTGCACATCCCTGTCCATTTGATTTATTTATAGCATAGCTTTGACTATTATAATACTTTTTGCAATATTCCTCTCTTATATGTTGAAAAATTGTGAGATTTTTAAGATTTTTAGTCCAAATTTCATGACAGCAGCAATTTAATATCAATTAAATCTATCGAAATTGTATATTTATTGAAAAATACTGTTTTTAGAGCGATGTTGATTTAGGCATATACCTATTCAGATATGTTACAATGCTGCAACGATTACAGTGCAATGTGGGGTGGTGATTTATGCATGAGGACAAACTGTTTACAGAGAAGATCAGGAAGAAATTTTCATTCGATCAGGCGGTCGCTTCTGTATTTGACGATATGCTGAGCCGATCCGTACCGTTTTACGATGAGGTGAGGAAATTGATCATTTCGCTGATCCTTATGGAAGCGAAACCAGGCATGAAAGTACTTGATCTTGGTGCCTCTACAGCACAGTTTCTCATAGATTTGCATGGCAAATCTCAGATACCGCTCTCTTTGAAAGGCATAGACAATTCAGAGGCAATGCTGGAACGTGCCAGACAAAAATGCCGTGCTTTTGGTGCCGATATTGAGCTTGAACTGGCAGATATGCTCGCGTACGATTACAACGAAGAGGACTACATCATTGCAAATTATACGCTGCAGTTTATTCGTCCTATGCAGCGTCTTGAGTTGGTTAAACAGCTCTATGAAGGGTTGAATGCACATGGTATCTTTATCTTTTCGGAAAAAGTGGTCTTTGAGGACAAGGTGCTTGACAAAGAGATGATCGACATCTATTATGACTACAAGAAGGCACAGGGATACAGTGAATATGAGATCGCACAGAAGCGTGAAGCGCTTGAAAATGTTTTGATCCCTTTTACAATAGATGAGAATGTACGCATGTGTAAAGAGGCAGGATTTTCCAAGATCGATACCATTTTTCAGTGGGCGAATTTTGTGACTTTTGTGGCAAAAAAGTAACACTTTTTCGCTATGTACGGTAAAAGCGTATTGCATTATTTAATATGAGTTATTCACGACTTATTCACCATGTGAAAAGATAAAAAATTTCCTCTTTGTTTTTCATGCCCATCCAGACGGATTTCATTAAAAAATATGAGTTGTTCACCTCTTATTCACTGTGTGAATAGTGAATAAAACTGCCAAAATTTTTAACATATTTTCAGGAAACTTTGATAACGAGTAGGTTTATTTCATCAATTTTCAGCTATAATCTTTGCAATTTATTTTGAAGGAAGTACTTATGAGTTGGACACCAGGAAGCTGGAGAACATTCCCTATCAAGCAACAACCGACCTATCCGGATACAAAGGCACTTGAAGCGGTAGAAAATGAATTAAGTTCATACCCCCCGCTTATCTTTGCCGGTGAAGCGAGAAGACTGAAGGAAAAACTTGCCGCAGCAGGACGCGGTGAGGCATTTCTGCTTCAGGGCGGTGACTGTGCGGAGAGTTTTGCCGATTTTAGTGCACAAACGATCAAAAACCTCTTCAAGCTGATGCTGCAGATGAATATGGTCTTAATGTACTCGACAGGAAAACCTGTGGTGAAGGTAGGACGAATTGCAGGACAGTTCGCCAAACCGAGATCTTCAGACTTTGAAGAGAAAGATGGTGTCAAACTGCCAAGCTACCGTGGAGATATTATCAACTCCACAGAGTTTAGCCAAGAGGCACGTATTCCAAAGCCGGAAAATATGCTCAGAGCCTACAACCAGTCAGCTGCTACACTCAATCTGCTGCGTGCCTTTTCACGCGGCGGTCTTGCAGACCTGAACAAAGTACACCAGTGGAACCTTGACTTCATCAAAGACAATCCGCTAGGCCAGCGCTACGACGAACTCAGTGACAAGATCGACCATGCTATGAAGTTTATGGCGGCATGCGGATTGACCAGTGACATCATGCCGCAGTTGCACCAGACTACGCTCTATACCTCACATGAAGCGCTGCTGCTCAACTATGAAGAGGCACTGACCCGAAAAGATACGGAGAGCGGAGAGTGGTACGACTGTTCGGCACATATGCTCTGGATAGGGGATAGAACACGTGACCTGAACGAAGCACATATTGAGTATTTCAGAGGTATCCAGAACCCTATTGGGTGTAAAGTGGGACCAACCATGCAGCCGGATGAACTGCTTGCACTGATCGATGCGCTGAATCCTGAGAATGAAGAAGGTAGATTAAATTTGATCGTGCGTATGGGTGCTTCCAAGATCAGCGAACTCTATCCGCCGCTACTAAAAGCAGTACGAGATGCCGGGAAAAATGTTGTTTGGACAATTGACCCGATGCACGGAAACGTTGAAAAATCATCTACAGGTTTCAAGACGAGAGATTTTGACAATATCCTTTCCGAGGTCAAACAGTTCTTTACGATCCATAAGGAGATGGGTACGATCGCAGCAGGAATACACCTTGAAATGACAGGAAACGATGTGACAGAGTGTACCGGAAGTACTTCTTGTGCCATTACCGACGAAGGGCTTGCAAGCCGTTATCACACACAGTGTGACCCACGTTTGAATGCTTCTCAGGCGCTTGAGCTTGCCTTTATGATCTCTGATACTATCGGATTTAAGGGCTAATTGGTGTATTGGTCATTGGTTATTGGGATGACTTCCAAATGAAAAAAACCTTACTCCCTTTGGGTAGGGTGCGTAACCATGCTTCTTCAAAACGTTTATAAAATAACCGTTGCTGTCACCATGCCTTTCAAAGGCGCGAAGTATCGCACCCTACACGCGACATCATTACGAAATATCAAACAGAAGCATGCAGCTATTGGCGGTATAATGGCTTTTAAAATCCAAAAAGGTTTTCAATGACTTACAACGTTTTGACTTTCCCAAAAATCTCTTTAGGATTATTTTTTACATTCATGCTTATCGGCTCGTTTCATTTCTCACATCACACTATAGTATATCTTTTGATGAAACATTGGCTTATCTATCTTATTTTGGTCGGATCAATTTACTATCTTTTCAGTACCTCTTTCAAACCGTCAAAATTTACAGATGAGCACCCCACCACATCATATGTGGCACTTTTTTTATCTGTTGTTATATCTCTAGTGGACTTATTGCTTATAAGCGTTATCATCAATTCTGATAGAGATACTTACGAAACGATCTATTTTATCGGTCTTATACTCCTGTTTTTTTGGATTCCTCTTGGTTTGTTCGTTTTGAATTTTTTAGATCGTTTATTAAAAAAATAATTGTCTTCATCCGATTCGTCTCTATATCATCACAAAATATAAAAAAGAAGCATCTTGCTTATTAATGACTGGTGATTACAAAGATATTCTCTCTCTTTTCATAGTGGTATGTCAATTTCATATGGTGAATATCGAGAATGCTCTTAACGATATAGAGTCCTAGACCTAGACCTCCTTTTGAGGTGTGGAAGGGCTTGAAATAGTGTTCCAGCGGTTCACTGAGTGCCTCACCGGTATTGATGATGTCAACATGATTTGTATCGATACGGACAGTGACATGTTTATCGATGGAATACTTGATGGCATTGTCCAACAAGTTCTTGAGCACCAGTGTAAAGAGTTCAAAGTCTGCTTTGACAATATAATCGTGTACACGTTCCACAGTTACAAGACGGGCAGGGTGCTCGACCATCAGTAAGTCGATACTTCCCTCAATAAGATCGCTCATTTTGTAAGGCTTGAGGTGCAGTTCAAAGTTTTTTGAGGTAATTTGTTCAATTTTGGCAAACTCATCTATAAGAAGGTTGAGACGTTCGAAGATACTGTGGAGTCGCTGTTTGCTCTTCTCATCGGGAAGCATTTCACTCATAAGCCTCCCTTTTGCAATAGGTGTTTTGAGCTCATGCATAATCGCACGCAAAAAGAGCTGTCTGGCATGGAGCAGCTCACGTATCATTGTGACTGCATGGTCAAATTCGTTGGCAACCTCGGCAATCTCATCCTGTTTGTCGCTGGCACATTGGATATTGAGATTACCCTCCGAAAAACTTTTGATCTTCTCTTTCAGCTCAGAAAGCGGTTTTAATGAACGTACCACCCAAAAATAGAGTAAAATGATCAATATGAACACAGTTGTGAAAACGAGCATTCTCTTCAGTGGATATTTTGGTTTGTTCTTGTTTTTTAGAAAAAGTTTGAAGCGGTCATTGTTAATAAGAATAACACGCTGAAGCCGATATGTATCAACGGCATAGCGTTTGTATTTCCCTTTTTCTTTAAAGTATCGTTCAATCTGAATCACCTTTGCCTTGTCGGTAATCAATGAAAAATTTTGTGATTCAAGATAAGCTTCGTCTATTTTCCCTGTCTTAAGATAATAGCTGTAAAGATAATGTGCGATAGCGCGTTCCCGTGCTTCATTGAGCTCATCGTATTTGGCATGGTCATATTTGATCGACCCAATAAAGAGTATTGCAAGCAGCAAAAGTGTGATTGAAAAGACCAGTCGTATTTTGCTGCGTAGAGAGCTAAATTGGTTAAACAAGCTTGTACCCTACACCCCGTACTGCCTGAATACGTTTGTTATCTCCGATTTTGGAACGTATTTTGGAGATAATGACATCAAGGCTTTTCCCCTGGGAATCAATGCTCATAGTTGCAGAGGAGTTGATGATCTGCTCCCGTGACTGCGTGATACCCTGATTTTTGACAAGCAGAGAGAGTACCTCAAATTCTGCGGGTGTCAGGTTGAGTGCTTCGCCTTTGTAGTAAATGGTATCACCCTTGATCTCAAAGTCACTTTTTGGGCTGCTTTTAGTGCCTTTTCCCTCCTCTTTCCCAACACGGTTCAAAATTGCCATAATACGGGCATACATCTCTTTGGGATCATAGGGTTTTGGAAGATAATCATATGCACCAAGCTCAAAGCTCTGCACCTTATCGTTAATATCACTTCGGGCAGAGGAGATAATGACGGGAATGTCATATTTACGCACCAGCTCTTCACACACCTCCAACCCGTCCATGCCTGGGAGCGTAAGGTCGAGAATGACGAGGTCGTATTTTCTGACACCGGCACTCAATCCTAGAAAAGGGTCTTCATAATTGGTCACCTTAATGTCGAATTGTGCAAGATACTCTGCGAGAAGTTCTGCAAATTCCGGATCGTCTTCGATCATCAGTACATTTATCATATCGCTGTCCTTGCCTTCTTTTTAACAATTATAGTCATTCAAGGTTAATTGAAATCAAATCACTTGACATGTGGCGTTTCAAGCTTTTCCCACTCAAGCTGTCCCCACGCTTTCAAGTCATCTTGAAGGCTGTCAAGTGTTTTGTCTTTGTGGCATGCAAAACAGGCATTGGTCTCAGGCGGCATCCCAAAGGCTTTGGTCTCTGCCGGATAGGTAAAGGCAAAGCGGTGGGAACGGACCGTAAGCGGTGATTTTCCTGTATGTCTTCCTGTCTTTGGCATATGACACTCGATGCAAAGTGATCCTTTAGAGTCAGCTTTGTGGTGTGTGTGCTGTTCAAGGGTATCCTGATGTGGACCGATCACAGAGCCGAAAGAGTGACACTTCATACAGGCATCGTTACCCTGTGGTTTTTGTGCAGTATTGGTCAGTTTGTGCGGATCGTGGCAGTTGATACAGGTGATACCGTGTTTATACATTGCATCATGGATATATTCATTCCCCTGCGTACGGTTTTTCTTGGCTGCACCGTTTGGCCAGAACTCTTTGGTGCCTTGACCTAGAGCGAATGGCGCAGGGAGTTTATAGCTGATCAGCGGTTTACCCGGTTCATACCCTTTGGGGTAGTCTGTAGCGTTCATCCACAGGTCTTTTGCTGTTGCTCCTTGGGTTTCTATGCGTTTGTCACGGTTGCGCATATGGCATTGCAGACAAACTTCATTGGTACGGATGGGGTCAAACATGCTTGCCTTGAAGACGGGTGAATCTGGGTCTTTGACATGTTCACTTCCCGGTCCATGGCAGTTTTCACAGGCAATGGCAGGTTCGACACGTTTGCCTGTCGCCATATAGCCGGTGAAGTGGCATCCGTCACAGGTGGTAGAGGTAGGGAACTGTTTATTGTCGTGCGGGTAGGAGTTATGGTACCAGTATTTGTAGGGTTTGAAATGTTGCCACTTGCCTGTTTGTGTGTTCCATTGGTAGTTGCCCAGACGGTAGTCGTCCTTGCCGTTGATCTTTGCCGGGATCATATAGCGCTGCTTGAATTTGCTTCCGATGGTATAGACGGCATCTTTGAGTGTAAAGTCGGCATCTTTTGGAAGCTTGCTGAAGTCGGCAACTACCACACTGCTGTTTTTGCGAATATCTTGTATCATCTTCGAGTGCATAGAGGCTTTCCAGTCATGGTACTTCGCTTTATGACACTCTTTGCACTTTTGTGAACCGACAAAATGTGCAGATCTTTGTTCTTTTGGCTGCAGGTCGATATTCATCCCAACACGCGGCTTGGTCAGCTGTTTGTAGTAGGGAGCGATCTTGGGCATGTTTCCCCAGATGAATGCTGCAATCAGCAAAAGGACAAGCGTAAGCCAAAAGAGTAGTTTTTTCATAATATAAATGCCTTTTTCATATGGTGTTTGATCTGTTCGAAATCATATTGGTATGCAGTAAAGTGCTCAAACGCAATGATTCCCTGATAGAGCAGCATATCAGAGCCGTCTTTGGTCGGTTTTCCCAATGCTTTTGCCAGACGCAAAAAGGGTGTTTCTTTGCCGTATATCACATCAACACATGCTTTTGCATGTGGGATAAGTGTTTCAAGGATCTCTCTTGGGGCAGGCAGGCTCTCATCTTCAAGTCCGGCTGAGGTCATATTGACCACTAAATCATACGTTTTCGGGGTGAAAGTGTCAAAAGTTGCCGTCGTAAACCCTTCTTTTGCAAATTTTTCAAGGCGAGGGGCACTCCGGTTAAGAATGGTTACCTGATAGCCGGCTTCTTTTAGAATGACAGCAGTGGACTGTGCCGTACCGCCTGCACCAAGAAAAAGGACGGTTTTGACATCGTCAAACTCCGAGATCGCTTTGAGAAATCCGGGTGCATCGGTATTGTAGCCGTAGAGCTTTCCTTCTCTCTCAACAATAGTATTGACTGCCCCCACTTTTTGGGCAAAATCATCCAATACATCACAGGCATTGTAGGCATGCTCTTTGTGCGGCACGGTGATGTTGATGCCCTTGAGCCCAAGTGTAAAAAAGGTTTCGCGGAGCTTTTTGCCATCCTCCAGACGGTAACGTCCGTAACATCCGCTGTATCCAAGTCCTTTGAATGCAAGGTTGTGCATGAGTGGTGATTTGGAGTGTGAGACGGGGTTGCCGAAGATGGCAAAATAAAGTGGGTAGCGGGTAGTGGGTAGCGGGTAGGTGTTTTCCACTGTTAGAGTGTCTCCATCTCTTTCAGTGTTGCGAGCAGGGCACCTAGTTTGTTCCTGACTTCCAAATATTCCAGTTCCGGCACGGAATCTGCCACCACACCTGCACCTGCCTGAAGGGTGATGCCTTCATCATTGATAAGTGAAGTTCTGATGGCAATGGCGGAGTCCATGTTGCCATTGAAGGAGAAGTAGCCAACGCTGCCAGAGTAGAAACCGCGTTTGAGACCTTCGTATTGTGCGATGAGCTCCATGGCTTTGATCTTGGGTGCTCCTGTCATGGTACCGGCGGTAAAGGTAGCGGCAAAGAGGTCGAACATATCTTTGCCATCCTCTATGACCGCTTCAACATCGGAGACCATGTGCATGACGTGGCTGTAGCGCTCCACACGCATCATGTCTGTCACTTCAACCGTACCTGTCTTTGCCACACGCCCTACATCATTGCGTCCAAGGTCAATGAGCATCAGGTGTTCTGCACACTCTTTGGGGTCGTTCAGCATCTCAACTTCGAGCTCTTTATCTCTTGCCAGAGTCTTTCCGCGTTTTCTGGTACCGGCAATAGGACGCAACAATATATCCCCATCTGTTAGACGTACCATCACTTCAGGGCTGGAACCGCATATGGAGAAGTCTTCATAGTCAAGCAAAAAGAGGTAAGGAGAGGGGTTTTTAGAACGCAAAATGCGGTAGAAACTCAGCGGGTCTATCTTTCCTTTCTGGGTATAACGGTTGGAGAGGAGTATCTGGAAAATGTCACCGGAACGAATATTCTCTTTGGATTCGACCACCAGCTGTTTAAAACGCTCCTCATCGATGCTGAATGTCCCTTCCCCATCGAGTTCAACCGGTTTGAGTGGCATAGGGGTAAAGTCTTCATGTACTAGATTCTCTATTTCCTCAAGTGCATCTGCCATGCTTTCATCATTTAAAATGAAAGTGAGTTTGGCACTCTTGTGTGAGTAGGCTATGATAATTTTTGGGCGTACCAGATCAAGGTCGGGAGTGTTGAGGGGATCAAGAAGCTGATCCATACTCTCTTCAAGTACCGGCTCGAAGACCTTGACCATATCATATGCAATAAAACCTATGAAGCCATCAACAAAGGAGAAACCGACTTCATCGGCTTTTTGCTTATACGCCTCTTTGTCAATATTGGCATAATAGTCCTTGAGGAAAGTGAACGGATCCTCTTCCAGAATACGTCCGTGCCCCTCGGCATCATGATAATTGGTGATCTTGTTCTTGTAAACGATCCGCTCTTTGGCACCGATGGTAATGAAGGAAAAATTGCCGTCACTGGTGTTGACAACACTTTCAAAGAGCATGGTCACTTCGTCAGGGAAACGTGCTTTGATCTCCCCATAGAGTGCAACAGGTGTAAGTTGGTCGAAAAGTAGAGTTTTATGCATTTGCGGCAGCCTTATTTGGTAAAGACAAATGCACTTTTGTTAATGCGGCTCTTGATCGGAACGATCGCTTTATCTGCTGCTGCTCTGTTTTTGTAAGGACCAATAAGCACTTTCTTCATACCATTTGGGGCATTGAAGACTACATAGTGGTATCCGCTGCTTCGAATTGCATGGATGAGCCTGGAGTCAGCGCTGGGTGTTTTGCTGAATGAACCAACCTGTACATAGTATGCGGAAGGAAGTCTAGAAGCTGGTTGAGTGATCTTTGGCTTGTGTGCTTTAGGTGCAGCAGTTGTTTTGTGCTCAACCGGTGCAGGTTCTCTTGTAGGTATGGCTACAACCTCAGATGTTTTTGGTTGTGTTGATGCTGTTGAAGCAGTTTTGGTCTCTGTTTTGTTTTCGGATGGGACAGTTGTCTGTGTCTGTGACGCATTAACTGTGACGGTCTCCTCTTTTACGGTCTCTTGCTGTGTATCAGAAGATGAATCTGAAGAGTCCAGTTCGCTTTTGATCATTTTAGAAAGGTCATCTTCCTCTTCTGAAGCTTCGGATGGTGTATCTGGTTTGAGGGTCAGTTCCGGGCTGATCACTTCACTGTTGGTGTCAGCGAGTTCCGGATTTTGTACTTCTGGGGTTTTGAGGATGATCTTCGTAAGAATAATGGCAACGATCAGGACAACAATCAAGAGGGCAATGATCGTCAAAAAACCCTTGGCTTTGCTTTGCTTGTGTGTATCGGTATCGATAATAAGGTCGTCTAAATTGTGATCGTTCATAATGGAAAGCGTCTCCGGCTATTTTTGGATTATTATACCCTATGCAAAGTTATAGAAACGTTTATGCAGATTGCTTGACGGAAAACGGTTTTGAAAGTATGTCTGAAGTTCTGTATTTGGAGTATGGGATTTGTAAACGGGCAGTATAAAAGACAGAACGCCATCCCGCAAGTGCGGGAGTGGCATAGTGAAGAAAGCTGTTATTTCCAGCTGTTCTTAACAACTTTTGCAGAAGCGCTGTAAGGATACTTCTGTACAAGTTTTTTGACAGAAAGTTTTTGATCACCTTCTCTCATGAAGTGAGCCAGTGTGACTGCTGCCCAGTAGTCGTTAGCATATTTGGTGCCTTCAAGCTGTACAGGTACACCGTTTTTGTTGACAGTGTGACATGCCGCACAGGTAACCGGTCCAGCATACTTGCCGTCTGGTGAATACTGAAGTGCCTGCTCATGCGTTGTTACGTCCACTGTTCTCTCTTTACCGTCAAATCTGGTAGAGTAGAGTCCGTGAGTCGATTCGTGACATGTTTGACAAGCAATACTTCCGTGTGCCTTTGAGTATCTGTAGAGAGAGTACTTGTTAGGCTGGTCGATTGGGAAGTATTTTCCACCTGTATTTTGCTCAACGAATGGTGCTGCGTGACAGTCTGCACAGTGAGGTTCAGATGCTGCAAGCCACCAGTCATTTCCACCTGACGCTGCTTTGTAAGGTACTGCTCCGCCTTTTGGATGGTTCCAAGGTTTAAGGTCGAGTTTACCGTTTTTGCCGACATTTTTGACCAGTGTTGCTGACTTATGCTCAGTGTAGTACTTAAGTACTTCGTTTTTGCCTGTTGTTTTAGGATCAGCAATCGCTGCGAATTTCTTCATGCTTCCGCCCGCAACCACTTTTACGATCTCTTTGAGAGATTTGTTTCTGATCGTCTTACCTGTCTGCTTAGAGTCGTTTTTAATATCATCATACGCATACATAGCTTGTGCCACTTTGGTGTGACAGTTTGTACAGTAGAGACCTCTCATCTCTTTTACAGGTTTTCCGTGCTCGTCTTTCATAGAGACATTCTTAAGCTGCCATTTACCATAGGCATTCAGGAAGAATGGTGGTTTAGCGCTTGGGTTGGAGTGCGCATCACGTCTAACATAACATCCGCCACCTGATTTTCTGATATCCCCTTTGGAGAATCTTCCTTCACCGTATCTGTCTGTAACACGGAATGGGTTGGTGTCGTCGTTCATGTTAGGATTCTGGAAGTGTGTTGGGTGACAAGACTGACATGCCTGTGTTCTTCCCGCACCATCTGGCATAGGTACCATACCAAGGTGGAATCCGTGAATTGCTTCTGTAAGTGTTTTTGCTTTGACCGCTTTGTAGCCTGTCGCAACCGGTCTTGGCTCCTGGAGGTTACCCGATACGTTGTCACCATGACAGTCAGCACAGTTGACTTCACCGACTTTTCCGAGACGGTTTCCTGGAGCATCTGGTCTGTAGTCGCTCAGGAAGTGTGTACCATGGTGCTTGTCGTGGAGTGAGAGAATGTTGATGGAAGCTTCTGAAAGTCTTGCCATATATTCACTCTCATCCGGATAGCTCTTCCAGTATTTGTATTCCTGATCAGAGTACTTGAGTCCCTCATCTCTTGCCATTTGTGCCGCTTTACCATTTCTGGAGTGACATGCATAACAGTTAGGGATATCAACAGGGTTGGTACCGAAATATCTGTACGGTTTACCGTGGATATCTGTGATTTCATCACCGGCAGTATTGTGCAGTTCAACCTGAGAGTACTGGAACGGCTGGAAATCTTTTTGGGTAATAGAACGGATCGTACCTTTTCTGGTTGTGTCGTTGAACGCTGTAAGCGGCAGACCCAGAGCATCCCAGATATGTGATGCAGTCAGAATAAGTTTAACGTTCTTCACAGGTGGGACAAGTGTATCTGTCATGACCACGTTACCACCATCTTTACCGGCATAGTCAAGATAACCGCCAGATACTGGTTTCCCGGATGGTCCCGCATCGATTTTGACTTTGATCTGATGTCCAATGCGCAGTCTGTCTTTATCTTTGGCACCCTGAGGGATTGTACCTTCGAGATCTTTGTAGATGAAGAGGTGTCCCCAGACATAGTTGGCAACGTTGTCACCAGGACTGTCAAAGTGTCCGTCTCCGTCAACATCTTTTGGAACAGACCAGTACTTCATCTTGTTCCCTTCGGAGTAGGAGTTGTCTCTAACATTGTAGTAGAGCTTCACTTTGTCCTCAGGTGAGAGCAGTTTTGGCAGCTTTCCGTTTCTTCCAGACTGCACGGCTTGTGCCTGAATGGAGTTGTAAGGCGGGATCACACAACAGTAGCTCATCTCAAAACCGACACAGTGCATGCCGAGTTCATAGTTGATGAAAATGTTGTAATCGTTCTTTGGCTGGTAAGCTGTCTTACCGTGGACTTTTACTTTCTGCAGACCGTCAAGAGAAAACGGAGGTTTCTTGTCGTAACCCGAAGAGGCAAAAGTGACTGAAGCGATCATAGATGCAGCAACAGTACTTTTCAGGATTGTTGAAATCATTTTTTAGTCTCCTTTTAAATTTGATTACAGACAATTTTCACATCAAAAAGGTTAAGAACGCTTTAAAAATGATGGAAAATATACATTTTTTTTTATTTTGACCCATAAGAGAAAGTGATTTATATTCTAGCCTAATGTTTAAAATAATGGTAGAAAATAATAAGCTCAGAATAGCTGTAATGCCCATAATATCGGTCGATTTAAAGGGTATTAAGATTGGAATGATTTTATTGGAGGAATTCAGAGAAGATTCAGGGTAATACATTTTTTATCGTTGCGAGAGCAAAAGCTCTATTTCGCAATATGGTGTTTGGGGTTAAAGTCCAGCCCCTTTAAAAGTGCTTCGGTTGCATCCGGCTCTTTCTTCTGCAATTCTTTCATGACTTCCACTGGTCTGTCCATTTTAAAGGTCTCTGTACGTACCAGTGTTCCGTTCTCATCATAATATTTTTTCTTACCCTCTTTGTAGCCATGAACATAGCGAACTTCGGAAGCGAGTTTCCCGTCAGGATAATACTCTTTTTCAATTCCTTCTTTTCTACCGTTTTTATAGGGTACTTCAAGGGCAAGCGCCCCTGTGTCAAAATAGGCCTTATATGGACCTTCTTTTTTATCAAACAGATAGTTCACTTCCGAACGCAGTTTACCGTTGCTGTAGAAGAGCTGGTTGCGTCCATGACGCTTTCCATGCTGATAATAAAGAATTTCCAGAAGATGTCCCTGACGGTCAAACCAGCGCATCTCTCCTTCACGTTTGCCTTCAACATAACGGACACTGTAGGCAAGTTCTCCGGTATTGTAGTAGATCTTTTCCCATCCGTCTTTAATGCCTTCTGTGGTTTTGGTGCGTGTACCATCTTTATATTCGATGCGTGACTTGACCACGCCGTTTTTAAAATATTCGGTAAACAGTTCTGCCTGCAGCAGTGATAGACTGCATAGACCTGCCAAGACTATTCGTTTCATGTTGTATGCTCCCTTGCAAATATGTGAGTTTTATGTCGCTAATCTTACTAGGTAAAGGTTAACATCAAACTTATTTTACTGTATAAAACTACATTATTAATATCGTTGGGCTATAATACGTGGACACAAACAATATATAGTGGAGATAGATATGAAAAAAATCGTAATAGTTGCACTGTTGGGGTATGGCATGCTTAACGCCAAACCGCAGATGACAAACGCTACGGATGCTGACAGCGCAGGCAAAGGTATTGTGTATGGGAAAGTACTGGAAAAAAAAGAGGTAATGGGATACGACTATCTCAAGGTCGACCAGAACGGTACACAACGGTGGGTAGCGATTGCCAAAGCGCCTGTGAATGTAGGAGACCGGATCGGTTTCGATACGAAAACGGTTATGAAAAATTTTAAAAGCAGAGGACTGGGGCGTACCTTTAAGGAGATCGTTTTTGCTAATGAGGTTTATCTCCCCGGAAAACCTGCTGTTGCGGGAAGCATGAAAGCGGTGTTGTCCAATGATATCGCTTCGGTATCGGAAAGTGAAACTTCGGCAAAAGATTTTAAACCAAAGCCTTTCTATACGGTAGAGGAAGTACATCGTTTTCGGAAAATGCTCAACGGAAAAACCATTAGCGTTAAAGCAACTGTCTATAAAGTTGCACGGCAGATCATGAAACGGGACTGGGTACATTTGGGTGACGGAACAGGCAATGAGCAGAAACTGACAGACGATCTTGTCTTTACTGCACAGCATGCAGGCGTACAGGCAGGAGATCATGTCATTGCAACAGGTAAAATCATAGTGGATAAAGATTTTGGGTATGGCTATTTCTACAGAGTAATGGGAGAGAATGCAGTATTCAAAAAGCAGTAGAATTGATGAAGATTATCAAATTTAAATATTATAACAGGTTATTTATTATATAATTTCGTCAAATTTTATAGAACAGTCATGTTCAAAGGATATCTCTATGAAATGGTTAGTATTGCATATAGCGCTGCTCAGTATTGTGAGCGCAGGGTTCTTTAATGAAGAAGCAAAGTCTGAGAAAGCTAAAATGCTTGAAAATAAGCGGCTATGTAAACTCTTTACACAAAAAGCTGAAACATATAAGAAAACAATGAGACATGACATACTTGCCAAAACAACACTGGCATCATATGAAGAGCGTGCTCAAATGTTCTGCGGAAAAGCCAAAAAGATCGAAAAAGAGCTTGAAAAAGAGTGAAATAGGTTTCCTTCAACCTATTTGCCGATAAGGAAGTGTGACAATATTGTATGCTTCCGGGAGCATGCTGGAAGGGAGTGTTTTCCAGTGTTTGTTTACCCGTGTTTTAAGTTTGTCTGAGAGCATTGCAAGGTAACTTTCTGCTTCATCAAGCGGCATACCATGAACACGGATAAACGCCTGTACCTTCTCTTCATCCTTTCCTTTAAACAGTGTGAAGTCCTCTATACCTTCTGTCCGAAAAAGATGTTTGACAAGTGGTATGAAGCGCTGATACTCCTCACCCTTATACTCGATGATCAGATAGTCTGTCAATCCCTCTTTGAGCAGTGGAACGGCAATGGTGTAGTCTCTATTGAGGTGTTGCTCTACAAGCAGGGGGGTCAATGGCTCGTCGATACGCTCGAACTTGGCGTAGAAGGTGCGGTTGTCAAACTGTATCTGTTCGACAACGCGGGGTCGCTTGATGTAGTAGTGGTCGCTCTCAAATTCCAGATCGAAGAGTTTGATGCGCGACACCTTGTTAGTAGATAGGCTTGTCGTAGATGACGAAGTTGGAAGCAAGCGCTTTCATCTCCTCTTTGATCTTCGCATGCAGCTCGCTGTCGTTGATGTTGTCCAGTACATCGGCGATCTTGTTGGCGATGATCTCAAACTCCGCTTCTTTCATACCGCGGCTGGTAAGCGCAGGTGAACCGATACGGATACCAGAGGTAACAAACGGACTGCGTGTTTCACCCGGAACAGTGTTTTTGTTGACGGTAATACCCGCAGCTCCGAGTGCTGCATCGGCATCTTTTCCTGAGAAGTCTTTGTCAAGGAAGCTGACAAGTACAAGGTGGTTGTCAGTCCCGCCTGAGACGACATTGTATCCGCGTTTCATCAGTACTTCTGCCAGTACTGAAGCGTTTTTCTTGACCTGCTTGGCATAGGTTTTCCATGCATCTGAGAGGTTGTGCTTGAAGCCTACCGCTTTTGCTGCTACCACATGTACCAGCGGACCACCCTGAAGTCCCGGGAAGATTGCTGAGTTGATCTTCTTGGCGATATCTTCATCGTTGGTCATGATCATCCCGCCTCTTGGTCCTGCGAGTGTTTTGTGTGTGGTGGTAGTAACCACATCGGCATAAGGGAACGGGCTTGGGTGTTCACCGGCACAGACAAGACCTGCAATGTGTGCAATGTCTGCAAAGAGGATAGCACCCACTTCATCGGCAATCTCTCTAAACTTCTTGAAGTCGATCTCTCTGGCATAGGCAGAGGCACCGCAGACGATGATGTTTGGCTGTACAGTCTTGGCGATCTCCATGACTTTGTCGTAGTTGATACGTCCGTCAAGCTCTACACCGTAGGTAAAGCTCTGATAGTTTTTGCCTGAGAAGCTTGGCTTTGAGCCGTGAGTGAGGTGTCCGCCGTGGCTGAGATCCATACCGAGGATCTTGTCATAAGGCTTAAGCAGTGCCGCATAGACCGCGCCGTTTGCCTGAGAGCCTGAGTGTGGCTGTACGTTGGCATATTCGCATCCAAAGAGTTCACAGGCTCTGTCAATCGCAAGCTGCTCGACCTTGTCGGCAAACTTACATCCGCCGTAGTAGCGTTTGCCCGGATACCCTTCGGCATATTTGTTGGTAAATACTGATCCCATTGCCTCCATGACCGCAGGGATGGTGAAGTTCTCAGATGCGATCATCTCAAGATGGTTTGTCTGTCTCTCAAGCTCGTTTTCGATCGCTTCAAAAATCTCCGGATCGAATGTTTCCATTGCGTAACTCATAGATATCCTTTATGCTTTATTGTTGGATTTATATCCAATTTTTACTTTTTATTTTCTTTGGCACGCTTGGCGCACGCCGCCGCATCGATACAGAAGAAGCCTTTGCCCTTTTTGGCAGGCTTGAGATCCTCTTCATTGGTGTTGCCGCACTTTTTGCAGGCATTTTTGGGTCTCTCTTCAAGGGCTGATTCGGGTTTCATGGCAGGGAAGAGGATGACATCACGGATGGAGTGGTTGTTGGTCAGCATCATCACCAGACGATCAATACCGATCCCCTCTCCGGCTGTGGGCGTCATACCGTGTCCGAGTGCACGCACAAAGTCAAGATCCATATGCATCGCCTCTTCATCGCCTGTTGCCTCTTTTGCCTCTGCCTGTGCTTTGAAACGCTCGAACTGATCGAGAGGGTCGTTGAGCTCGTTAAATCCGTTGGCGATCTCCTTACCTGCCATAAAGAGCTCGAAACGCTCGGCAATCTGGGGGTTCTCGTCACTTCTTCTTGAAAGCGGCGAGATGTCGATAGGGTAGTCGGTGATGAAGGTCGGGTTGATCAGCTTGCCTTCGACAAACTCATCAAAGAGCTCTGCTTGTACATACCCCAGTGTGAGATTGTCATTGACCTCGACACCGTGCTCCTTGAGATAGGCAAGCCCTTTTTCACGATCGGTGGCAACGTCAGCAGGTACTTCACCAATGGTGGTAAGCGCCTCGACAAACGGTACTTTGGCAAAGGGTGTGGTAAAGTCGATCTGCATCTCACCATAGGTAAGTGTTTTTGGCAGTTGCAGCTCGGCAAAGATGTAATCAAAGAGATCTTCGGTCAGTTTCATCAGATCATGGTAGTTGTGGTACGCCCAGTAGAACTCGATGGAGGTAAACTCCGGATTGTGGGTCTGATCCATCCCTTCGTTACGGAAGTTTCGGTTGATCTCAAAGACTGCCTCCATACCGCCGACAGTCAGACGCTTGAGGTAAAGCTCCGGAGCGATACGCAAATAGCGATCCACACCGAGAGCATTGTGATGGGTGATGAAAGGCTTGGCATTGGCACCGCCGGGGATAGGGTGCATCATCGGTGTTTCGACTTCGAGGAAACCGTGGTCTTCAAAGAAACGACGGATGAGTGAGACGATCTTGGAGCGCATCACAAAGGTCTCTTTGACCTCAGGGTTCATGATCATATCCAAATAGCGCTGGCGGTAGCGGATCTCCTGATCGGTCAGTCCATGGAACTTCTCCGGAAGCGGCATGATCGCTTTGGAGACGATCTTGAGATCTTTACAGTGGAGCGTGAGCTCGCCTGTTTGTGTGACAAAAGGGTAGCCAGTTGCTTCAATGATGTCACCCACTTCAAAGAGCCTCTTGGCGATGTTGTTGTAGTATCCTTCCGGCAGATCATCACGGTTGTAGTAGATTTGTACAAGCCCGTCATTGTCTTCTATCTTGGCAAAGGCAGCTTTCCCCATAATACGAACAAATTTGATGCGTCCGGTCAGTGTAACAGTCTGGTTCTCATCTTTTTTCTCATCGGCATCGAGCTCTTTGATGTAGGCAAAGTGTTCAAAAAACTCCGAAGATGGCATCCCTTTGGTGATGTTGGCGGGGTAGGGGTTAATCCCTTCTTCTCTTAGCTTTTGTGCTTTGTTGATACGTTCTTGAATGTACTGGTTGTCAAATATCAAGGTTTCTCCTGTTTATCATGGTGTTTGCTGAAATTGGCACAAGACCCGTTTGAGAGTGGAAGAGGATCCTGGGACAAGCTCAGTAGAATATCTGTTATGTGTGTTGCTGGCATGCCTGACACAGACCAATGATCTTCATGGTATGATCCTGCATCTTAAAATCAAACGCTTTTGCAATCTCTTCTTGACGTTGCTCAATCGTTTCGTCAAAAAACTCAATAATGGTGCCGCATCTGCTGCAGATGAGATGGTCATGATGTTTTTTGAGTCCCAATTCATATTTTTTGCCTTGGGTGCCAAAAGAGATGGAGCTGGCAATCCCGGAATCTTCCAGCAGTGTCAGGGTGCGGTACACTGTAGCAATACCGAGATTGATATCCGGATAGGTCTGTTTGAGCATCATATAAATCTCTTCAGGGGTGAAGTGCCCCTCATTCTCATACAGAAACTTCAATATAAGCTCACGCTGCTTTGTAAATTTGAGCTGATTTGTTTTGAGCAGTGTTTTGAACTGTTCGAGCAGTACAGAGTAAGTTACCATATCACTGTACCGCTTTCGTTGTGGATGCAGGAGAAGTACTGCTTTTATTCATATCGTGTGCGTTTGCAGAAGTATTGGTGTCTGGCAGATGTATCCCCAGCGCTTGAGGGTCGATCTTGATAATCGCTGAACCGGCTTTATAAAGCAAAGGGTAGAGAAGTGAATCTTTGACATAGCGCTGGGCATTTTCCCGAATCAATGTTACATTGGAGAGTGCAGTGACGATAAGGGCAAATATTACAAAATACTTACCTCCGCCTGCAACAAAGCCAAGCAATCTGTCAATAAAACCCAGTCCGCTGGCACTGGTCAGTTTGGAGATGATGGCACCCAAAATGGTCGCACTCAGCCAAATGATGATAAGTACTGACATAAATCCAATCAGCTTGGCAAGAGAGGCATTATCGATATGGGTAAAGTTCTTGTCTATGAAGGCTGCGGCATCTCCGGCAAGACGTGAGGCAAAATAGACTCCGCCAATGAGCCCGGCAAGTCCAAAGAGCTCTTTGACTACCCCGTTCATAAACCCTTTAACTGCCAACAGCAGGATAACGGCACCAACCGTGACGTCGAAATAGTTAAAATTGACCATGGTAAAGTGTTCCATTGAAACTCACTTCCCTGTAGATTTTTCGTAATTGTATCGATATATCATGATAATCGGCTTTAGTGCCCCATAGATTTAGAAAGCTCATCGGGTTTGTTGGCATACTGCATCGCCACATCTCTGCTGATTTTGCCGTCTTTGAGATATTTGAGCAGTGCCTGCGTCTGCGTCTGCATTCCTGTATCTCCCTGACCAAGCTGCATCTGTGAGTAGATCTGATGTACCTTGTCTTCACGGATCAGGTTGGAGATGGCATGGTTAGTGACCATGATTTCATGGGTTGCAATACGCCCGCCGCCAAGTTTAGGAAGCAGCGACTGGGCAATAACAGCAACGAGTGATGAAGAGATCATGGCACGGATCTGGGGCTGCTCGTCACCGGAGAATACATCGATGATACGGTTGATGGTTCCGGGAGCCGATGAGGTGTGGAGGGTACCAAAGACAAGGTGACCGGTCTCTGCTGCGGTCAGGGCCGCTTCGATTGTCTCTTTATCCCTCATCTCCCCGATCAGGATGATGTCGGGGTCTTGACGCATCGCAAATTTGAGTGCTGTTGCAAAGCTTCTGGTATCTTCTCCTACTTCTCGGTGGGAGAAGACCGCTTTTTTATTCTCATGGATGAATTCCACCGGATCTTCAACGGTGACGATGTGTTTTTGTTCATACATGTTGATCTCATTCAGCAGAGCGGCGAGTGTGGTCGATTTACCTGAACCGGTAGGACCTGTTACGAGAATAAGTCCTTTTTCTCGTTTTACCAGCTTTTTAAATACGGCAGGTGCTCCAAGATCATCAAGAGAAGGGATCTCTATCGGAATAATACGAAATGCAGCAGCCGTATCGCCGAGCGTACGATAGTAGTTGGCTCTGAAGCGGCCGATGCCGGGAAGCAGCAGAGCAAAATCGAGTTCATTGTACTCTTCAAAGTGCTGTTTTTGCTTCTCTGTGATCAGAGAGTAGCACATCTCTTCGATGTCTTCGCCCGTAAGTTTAGGAAGATTGACCGGTTTGAGTTTTCCGTCAAGTCTGATCTGTGGTTCTGAACGGCTCACGAGGTGAAGGTCAGATGCGCCGTGGGCGACAACACTTTGGAGCAGTTTTTTAATGTCAAATGTAGCCATGGATATCCTTTTAGAGGGGTAGTTTTTCTAAATATTCAGATTCATTATAGCCAATTATTACTTTTTCATCAAAGCACATTACGGGACGTTTGATAAGCATATTCTCTTTGGCAAGCCATGTGATCTTCTCATCGTCATTGAGATTGAGCGCTTTGAGTTTTAGGGTGCGGTAGGTAGTGCCGCGTGTATTGAAAAGCGTTTTAAGATCACTCATTTCAAGCCATTTACGTATTTCAGGCTCACCGACAGGTGATGATTTAAAATCGATAAATTCGAATGGAATATTATGGTTTTTTAGAAATTTAAGTGCCTTTCGGACACTGTCGCAGTTTTTGATGCCATAAACCTTCAACATCGCAGAATTACTCTATGATGGCAGGTACGATGAAAAAATCATCTTGTGCATTTGGGGCGTGTGCAAGGATCTCCTCGGCAACATCGCCTGCGTTTTTCGGCGCATCGTCTCTTAGCGGCGTGCCCCCATCCAGTGTTGAAAAAGAAGCACTGAGTGTCGCAGTGTCAAGTTCTTTTAGGTTGTCGATATATCCGAGAATCTCTGTTAGCTGTGCTTTAACCTCTTCTTTGTTCGATGCGTCAATACGGAGATGGGAAAGTGTTTCAAGTTTTGTCAAAAGTGTATCGTCAATCTGCATAGTTCGGTGCCTAATTGTAAGATTTTATGGTTTTTCTTATTATATATTAATTTGGTTTAAGATATAACTATCTACAATCACTTAGCCGTTTATCAATGACATAAAGGATATAAAAGATGATGCAGCAACTGGATATGAGCTCACCGGAATTTCTCGAAGAGCTTGAAAAGACCAAAAAATTTACCGATAAAGTCTGTGCCCAGTTCGGGTTTGAGTACCACCCGATGGAAGATGTCAATGAAGGTGTCATTATGGGACTTGCCCGGAACAAACTGCTTTACGGTAAACGATTCTGTCCCTGTTTCATGGTAGAAGAAGATCCTAACAAACCTGGAAAATACAAAAGTGTAGATGACCGTGTATGTCCATGTACTCCGGCACTTGAGAAAGAGATACCTGAAGAGGGCAAGTGTCATTGCGGTATTTTCTGTACACCCGAATTTGTAGCGCAGAACAGTTAGGCAGGCATTTCAAAAATAATTTGGGTATAATTCGCGATTATTTTTAAATAAAGGAATGCAAATGCATGAATTATTGGCACGTGACAATATAAACTCTGAAGATCTACAGGCACTGCTGGCTGCCAGAGAAAAAGGCGAAGCCGATTTTCTGCTGGTAGATGTACGTGAAGATATGGAGTATGAGATGGGACACATTAAAGGGGTCGATATGTTGAAACCGACCTCTATGTTCCAGCAGTGGGCACAGGCTTTCTTTGATGAATATCAGGGCAAGACAGTAATCTTTACATGCCGTACCGGGAGCAGAAGTGCGCAGGTACAGCATGTATTTAAAAGCAACGGATTTGATCGTGCAATCAACCATTATGGCGGTATCGTCAGTTACGGCGGAGAGATCGAGCGCTGATATGCATACCGAGATGAACGTGACAGACCTCTTTCTGAAATTGCTCAGTTTCCCGTCGATCACTCCGGATGATGCCGGCAGTTTGGCATTTATCGAACAATACCTTGACGGTTTTGAGGCTCTCTATTTAAATAAAGAAGGGGTAAAAAACCTCTTCCTTTACAAAAAGTTTGGAGAAGGAGAGCATCTCTGTTTCGCAGGACATGTTGATGTCGTGCCTCCCGGAGACAAATGGGAGAGCAACCCGTTTGTCCCGTTGGTAAAAGATGGAAAGATCTATGCGCGCGGTGCTCAGGATATGAAGAGCGGTGTTGCAGCATTTGTACAGGTTTTGAAAGAGACCAAAACATTTTCAGGTACACTCTCTTTGCTGTTAACTTCCGATGAAGAGGGTGATGCCAAATACGGTACAGTACTAATGCTGGAACACCTCAAGAACATTGGGATGCTGCCTGATAGCTGTATCGTCGCAGAACCGACCTGTGAAGAGGTCTTTGGTGATGCCATCAAGATAGGGCGTCGCGGATCTATCAACGGCTATTTGACAATTGACGGGAAACAGGGACATGCCGCCTATCCTGAAAAAGCAGTGAATCCTGTGCATCTTGTCGCACCGCGACTAGGTGCGCTTGCCGGTATCAATTTGGATGAGGGCGATGCAGATTTCGCACCCAGCAAAATGGTCATTACCGATATAAGAGGCGGGATGGAAGTGACAAATGTAACACCGGGTGAACTTAAGATCATGTTTAATGTGCGTAATTCCACGAATACTACACAAGAAAGCGTTAGACTACATGTAGAGAAGGTACTTGAAGGCATACCCCACACACTGGAACTAAAACAGGGATCATTCCCTTTTGTAACACGTAGAGATGCAAAAATCGTGAAAGTGATGGAAAAAAGTATCGATGCTGTGACCGGTGCAAGACCCAAACTTTCGACGGCGGGAGGTACCAGTGATGCACGTTTTATGGGAGCATACGGTATCGATGTGGTTGAATTTGGTGTTGTGAACGATACTATCCATGCTCCCAATGAACGTACTTCTATTGAAGAGGTTGAAGGGCTTTATCGCGTTTTTGGCGAAGTGGTACGCCGCTTCAGTGCCGATGCAGAGAAAGCAAATCCATAAGGAGAACGCTATGAGATATGCTGTAGCAGTTATACTGCTGATGTTCAGTACGCTTTTTGGTGCTGACATTGTGTGGCAGAAAAACCTGAAGACAGCATTGGAAAGTGCCGGGAAGACCCATAAGCTTGTGATGGTAATGGTAGAGGGAAAGCACTGCCGATGGTGTAAAAAGATGCGCTACCGTACACTCAGTGACAGTCGTGTAGTAGAGGCACTGCAAAAAGGGTATGTCAGTGTAAGGGTAGATGAAGAAGACAGTGCAACCATGGCAGAATTACCCGCTGTAAACGGTGTGCCGACCATATTTTTCATGACACCTGACAAAACCCTTCTTGATACGTCTATAGGATATTATGGCGTTGAAGATTTTTTAAGTTTTTTCCCTGAAGTAGAACGTGCCAGAAAAGCACTGAAACATCGGTCGTAATCCAATCTTAATGGTAAAGATATGAGCGGCATCTTCCCCGATAAACCCCGTTTTAGCGAATATGTACTTGCGAGGCTGATAGCAGTTGCAGTAGGATTGTCTGTTCTGTTTGTAGCAGCGTTGATACTGCTGGATACGGACAGCCACACAGCCACAGTAGCCCTGTTGATGACCGGTACGGCAATGATCTTTTTCGGTATTGCAATCTACCGTGGCGCAAAACAGATAGAAAAGAAACTGGAGCGCATCAATACCTATCTGACCGATTTTGATACGCTTGAGAGCAGTTCGAACAGAACCCATTTCTTTACAAGAGAGTTCGAAACACTAAACTACAATCTGTTCAAGACCTTGAAAAAAGCTAAAAAACGTGAAGATATCAAACAGCGCTACAATGCAAAGCTGAAGCTGAAAAACCGGCAGAGAGCCGATATGATCTCTGCAATCGCACATGAGTTCAGAAATCCTGTTGCAGCGATCATGGGATATTCCCAGACACTGCATGAAGATCCCCATATTCCTCCGGCACTTCAGGAAAAGTTTCTTGAGAAAATTTACCGCAACGGCAATAAAATAGAAGCCCTTCTAGGAAGACTTGTGCTTTGGAACAAGTTTGAAAGCGGCGAAACCACGTTGCACAAAAGCCGTTTTGATCTTGTAGCGCTTGCAGAAGATGTCCGCTCGGCACTGCTGGAAAAGTATAAGGGAAGAGAAGTCTCCATAGAGGGAAGCAGATGTATTGTGGAGGCGGACAGAACGCTTATTGAAGTGGTTTTGAAAAATCTTGTCGAGAATGCTTTGAAATACTCAAAAGGTACGGTAGAAGTAACGGTTGGTACAGATAGCAGTGTTGCTGTGAAAGATTTCGGAACAGGCATTCCGGAAAAAGACCTGACCAAGATCACCAAAAAATTCTATAGAGCAGGTACCCATACATGGGATAACTCCATGGGACTTGGACTTTCCATTGTCAAGACGATCCTGAAACTGCACGGATCCTCCTTACATATTCAGAGCAAATTACATGAAGGATCCTGCTTTAGTTTTGCGCTCCCTCCTTTAATTGACGAATAAAATATGTTTTAAAATATTTTTTTCATCAATCATTCATTTTTTTGATTACAAGAATGAGCATGATTGAATGTATCCTCTCAAGTTGTATCAAATCGTACCTTTTTACGCATTATTTCACAAAAACGACTTTTTCTATAAAAACTCATTGAAAGTTAACGCTTCATGTAATACAATAAAAGCGTATTATATATACTTATTCTATAAAGGGTGAGTAATATAAGGATAAAAATTCTCAAGGAGGAAGTATGAAACTAGGTTTCTTAGTTGACCTGAACCTGTGTATGGGTTGTAAGGGTTGTGAAGTGGCTTGTAAAGTCGAAAACGAAGTGCCGCTCGGCTCTTGGCGTCTACGCGTTAAATATATTGATATCGGGACATTCCCCGAAACGTCAAGATCGTTCACACCGCTTCGCTGTAACCACTGTGAAAGCGCACCGTGTGAGCGTATTTGTCCTGTATCGGCATTGCATTATCTGGAAAACGGTATTGTCAATGTTGACAGCTCAAGATGTATCGGTTGTGCTGGATGTATGATGGCATGTCCATATGGTGCTATCTATATGGATCCTGAGACCAATACGGCTGACAAGTGTACCTACTGTGCGCACCGTATCGAAAGCGGTATGATGCCTGCGTGTGTGGTTATCTGTCCTGTTCAGGCGAACATCTTCGGTGACCTCGATGATGATAACAGTCATATCTCACGCTATATTATGGAACATCAGGGTGCTGTACAGGTACGTAAACCTGAAAAGAACACAACACCAAAACACTTCTATGTCGGCGGTGGTAACCAGACACTCAATCCGCTTGCACAGCAGCGTCTTGAAGGGTATAACCTCTTTAACAACATCACACATCTCAAGCAGATAGGTGATCCGCATGAGAGCGTGATTGGAAGGTTCCTTGAGCCGTTTGAAAGTGAAGAGAAACTCGATAACAGAAGCTTTATCGATTTTGACAACGATAATTACAAAGGAGGTCACTAATGGTAGAACATGGCATTCATGCAACACAGGCTGTTGTAACACTGGACGTCGCACTTCCGGGTATCATCTGGGGTTGGATGATTACTCTGAATATGTGGGCAAAATCTGTCGGTACTGGGGTGATCCTTGTCGGTGCATTCCTGCTTTACAGACATAAAAAAGATGAAATGCCCAACCTCAGATGGATGATGCCTCTAATCGCATTTATCTTCTTGAACATTTTCCTGCTCTTTACACTGGCAGACCTGCACCATCCGTATAGAATGGTAAATATCTTCCTTCATCCGCACTGGACATCTGCTATTACGGTAGGGGCATGGATGGCATCGCTCTTTACGGCACTTGTGACAGTAATGTTGGTGATCGGCTATTTTGATGCGCATCCAAATGTCAGAAAGAATTGT
Organism: Sulfurovum sp.; assembly: GCA_027082955.1. GTDB lineage: Bacteria > Campylobacterota > Campylobacteria > Campylobacterales > Sulfurovaceae > Sulfurovum. The sequence continues at coordinate 55,856 of JALWTA010000045.1, forward strand.
GCGCTTGCCAATGCAGCACGTGCTAACAGCAGTCTGTATGAGAAGATCTTCCCGTTTGTTGTCTTCCTCGCTATTCCGGTAACACTTTATACTGCGATCATTATGGCAGAGTCAAGTGCGAGAGAATTGTGGCAGGCACCTTCAGAAGTGATGCAGATGATGTGGGCAGCATTGATGGCAGGTTCAGCTGGACTGATTTTGATCTCCGGCAAATGGAGCCCTGAAGCAAGACGTGACCTTGCACTGGTATTGGCAATTGCGACTTTCTTTAGTTTCCTGATGTATATGGGTGAGTACTTCTTCTCATTCAAATCTGCAGAAGGCGAGGCAACACTGGCATATGTACATGCAGGCGGTGCTTACAATGCGGAATTCTGGTTCGGTATGGTACTTGGCTTTATCGTTCCTTTCTTCCTCGCAGTAGGCAATATGAAAAGCGACAACAAAACACTATTGAAATTCGCGGCATTGATGGCACTGATCGGACTGTACATGGCAAAAGATGTATGGCTGAAAATCCCACAAATGCTATCGTTGAGTTAAGGAGGAATATCTATGACAAAATCAATGAAACAAGACAACAACTTTATCGAGAGTAGAAGAAGCTTCCTGAAAGGAACAGCATATTCTGTAGCGGGTGCAACACTGGCTGCAGGTGTATTCGAAACGATTGTTGAAACTCCTGCTCAGGCAGAGGACAAAAACTTTACGGCTACACCCAAAAGCCTTGCTTTCTATCCGCCGCTGGAGCAGTGGGACAGCTTTAAGGAACTTGACGGTGATGACTGGAAACGCGGTGGTGCCGGAAGAAACGGTGTAAGAAGCGAGAAAAATCCAAACGGGATCAAAGTCAATGAGTTTATGCTCGTACCTACAGTCTGTTCAAACTGTGAAGCACAGTGTGGTCTTACCGCATGGGTTGAAGTAGGTGAATACAAGCGTACCAAGAATCCTAAAGATCTGTTTGTCAGAAAATATATGGGTAACCCGCTGCATGCAGGTTCTCGCGGACGAAACTGTGCGAAGGGGTATGCTGCCCAGACACAAATGTACGATCCGGACAGAATTCCTTTCCCTCTGAAAAGAGCACCAGGTTCCAAACGTGGTGAGGGTAAATGGGTACGTACTACATGGGATGAAGCGATGGCGACCATCGGTAAAAAAATGCATGATACCCTTAAAAAAGGTGATGAAGTCTCCAAAAAGATGATCATGTACCATGTTGGTCGTCCAAACGAAAACGGATTTGGACATCGTATTCCTCACTCAATGGGAATTGACGGATACGATTCCCACACAAACATCTGTTCTGCAGGTGCACGTGAAGGTACTATCCAGTGGGCGAACGATGACCGTAACTCTCCGGACTGGGCAAATGCGAAACTGGTATTCCTCCAGTCTTCTCACGCGGCAGATGCGGGACACTACTTCCAGCAGTCTGCAGGGTTTATCGCAGATGCGAGAAGAAAGGGTGCTAAACTGGTCGTTATGGATCCAAGACTCTCCAACTCAGCGGGTATGGCTGACCTCTGGCTGCCTATCTGGCCAGGAACGGAAGCAGCACTCTACCTGCACCTTGCGAACAGAATTCTGAACGAGAAGGACAAGCACGGTAAAGATCTGGTAAACCATGCCTTCTTCAAGAACTGGGTCAACTGGGATCAGTTGATGAAAGACAAGAAACAACTGGCATTGATGGTCTCAAAAGGCTACATGAAGCAAGTACCTCAGGATGAGAGCTATGAAAGTTTCATTGCAATGCTTAAAGAGATCTACTCACCATACACCAAAGAGTTTGTGGTAAAAGAGTGTAAACTTGAAGGCTTTGAATACAAGCTTGACAAACTTTTCGATATGTTCATCGATGCAGGTGACAGAATTGCTACATTTATCTGGAGAGCGGGTACGATCGGTCACAGAGGAAGCTGGATGAACGCACGTTCCGGTTTCTTCCCATTGGCACTGCGTGGCGCACTTGCAGGTAACATTGGTGGTACAGGTATGCACCACTGGCATGTTGTTTCCGTCAACGGTAAGGGTGATGCAGCAACAGTAGCAGGTGAAAGACCGCCGCGTGTTGATGTTTGGAATGAACTTGCATGGCCGCCGGAATATCCACTGAGTGCCTTTGAAATGAGTTTCATTTTGCCACATATGCTGATGGATGATGAGTGGAGAGCGAAATGGAAAGCGAAGGGACTGAAAAATATCCCTGAAAAACTTGCGGTATGGATCCCTCGTATGTACAACCCAGTATGGATCAACCCGGATGGATTCAGATGGATCGAAGCGCTGCGCCATGAGAATAAGATTGAGCTTGCGTTCAACCTCTCACCTATGTGGTCAGAGACAAACTGGCACTGTGACTATGTTCTTCCAGTCGGTCTGGCAGGTGAGCGACATGACCAGTCATCCGAGCCTACCAAACCGGCGAAGATCATCGCATTTAAGAACCCTGCACTGCGTGTAGCACTTGAGAAGAACGGTTGGAAGCCAAAAGATCCTGCACGTGCGACACTTGAAGCACACATGGCAGCAGGTCTTGGTGAGATTTGGGAAGAGGTAGAGTTCTGGGCAAATATCATGGTACACCATGTTGACCCTGACGGAAGCCTCGGAGTAAGAAAATACTGGGCATCCAAAGAAGATCCAACCAGACCTGTAACGATTCCAGAGTGGTATCAGGCAGCATTTGAAAAAGTACCAAATCTGAGAAAGACAGCGAAACTGAAGTATCCTAACTCAAAATATCCTAACTATGAGATGATGAGAGATATGGGTACATGGCTCGAAGAGGACAACATCTTCAGACCACAGGAAAAACCGCTGAAAAAGGTTGGAGACAAATATGTCGCTCACGGACATGAGTATGATGCCAGTGAAGTTGAAAAAGACGAATATGGCACATTGCTGGTTGAAGACCATGTCTTCGGCGGTAAAAAAGCCATTGGTGTGGAAGTAGACGGCAAGATCGTTGAAGGATGGCATACTCTTAGCCGTAAACTTGAGTTCTACTCAAAATGGCTTGCAGAGTGGAAGTGGCCAGAGTATGCGATACCAATCTATCCAAGAAACGCAAAAGAGCGTAAAGAGATGGTACACCTTGTCACACAGGTACACCACGACTTTATGCAAAAAGACAATGAGTTTGCATTGAACACAGTCTTCAGACTGCCGTACAACATTCATACACGTTCAGCAAACTCCAAACACCTGATGGAGATCTCTCAGAACCATAACCCTGTATGGATCTCTACAGCAGATGCAAAACGTCTTGGCATCAAGCGTGGCGATGCGATCAAGGTAACCATCGAAGATACTGTTTCCGGACTTGAATCTGGTCACTTCATCGCGATGGCAGTACCGACAGAAGGATGTCTGCCAGGCGTACTGCATATGTCACACCATGCGGGTCGTTGGAAGCTGAAAAATGCAGTTGAGATCCCTGGCTTCAAACACAAGCTTGGGGTACTGGGACTTGGTGCACCGCTCTTTGAGATGACCATGGATGGTAAAGTAGGTACTATGAAGCCAAAACAAGGCATCAAAGAGGGGATGGAGCTGCGTAAAGATACATGGCAGTTCAAAGAGTACAACAAAGACCTTGACAATATTTGGTGGGATGGACTCAGTGGTGCATGGCAAAATGCCGTTGCAGCGACACATCCGGATCCTATCGGTGGTAACCATGCATGGCATCAGAAAGTCCGCATCGAAAAAGCAGGACCAAACGATACCATCGGTGATATCTGGGTGAACTATGAGAACAACTTTAAAGTCTATCAGGCTTGGAGAGACAAATTGACACGTCCTCTCGCCCCTGGTGACAAACTCAGACGTCCAGTTCACATTAAACGTCCGGCGGTACCGTTGACACTCAAAGCATACTCAGTCGAAATTACCGGCTGATGCATCGCTTATGGCGGAGACCTCTCCGCCATCTACACTATAAAACTTTCCAGATAAATTCATTTCTCATCAAGTTGCATTTATCTTGAAAGTGGTATAGTTCCCAAATCTCTCGATAGAAACGCTCTTGCTGGGAACGGCATATTTTCTATTGTGTGATGCGGGTAACCTGCCAACAAAATCACCCCAAGGGACGCTAGATGGAACAACTCAAACAGGAACTGGAGAATCGAATTGCACTTTATGCATTGATCTCCAGACTGATGATCACAGAAGTGACTGAATCATTTTTGGAAACACTTGAAAAGGATGAACATATCTATAATATGTTCCCACATTACAAAACATGGTCTAAACGCAAGGATTTGTCAACAAAAGAGCTGATAGAACAGTACTACAATGTAGATTTTGCCAATCTTTTCCTCATGCACCTCGTACCTTATGAAAGCTTCTATGTCAGAGATGACCAGATGATTGACAGTGGGAAAGGCAATCCTGTGATTGAACTCTATGATGCGCTTGATTTTAGGGTTGAGCTTGAAAAAGCACGCGTGGTCAGCGGTGACCACATTGGTGTCGAGCTTGAATTTATGTATATGCTGTGTAACGCACAGCTTAAAGCGCTTGAAGCAAATGACAAAGCAGGTATTTGCGAACTGTTCCAGATACAAAAAGGATTCCTTCGAGACCACCTCCTTGAATGGGCACCGATGTTCCTCATCAATGCAAAGCGTGAATCGCGCACGCCGCTGTATCATGACGGGGCAGAGTTGACATTGGAATTTTTGCTGAGTGACTATGAGTATGTCAATGACAGACTTGAAGACTTCTGTGCGGATGTAGCATAAGTGATGAGACTGCATTTCGATACTGCGCTGTGCGTGCGTGCCGCAAGCAAATTTTCAAACTGTACAAAATGTGCGGATGCCACAGAGGGGATTGTGCGCATTGAGGAGCAACTTCCGGTCTTTGCCAAGGGTACGGGCGTGGAAGCATCTGCCTGTGTGGGTGCGTGTCCTACTGAAGCGTTTTCACTTTCAGATTTTTCAGTTACTGAGTTCTTTTTTACCTTCCTTGAGAGTAAAGTACGCCTTGTATCCAGAAAGATCAATGTTCCCTGTCTGTCTGTCTTGAGCGTAGAACACCTGATCTCTCTGGCACTTGCCAGTGACGAGCCTGTTGTACTCGATCTGAACGACTATGAACTCGGTACGCACCTGTATCAGGTGATCGCAGAACGGATCGAAGAGGCGAATTTCGTACTCTCTACCATCTCTGATAAAGCACTTGAAGTCAATACGGATATTTCTGAAACAAAGAGCAATATACCGTTAGAGAGTGATGAACAGGAAGATCTGGTACCTGACCGTCGCCAGTTTTTGAGAAATACGGCATCGATCAAAGGCGTCATGAAGCAGAAGAAAGCATTTGATGATGCGGTAGAAGCAGATGAAATGCACCATTTTGAGATCGATGCATCGATGACAGAGAAGATTCGCAACAAACATCTCCCTGATAAGCGAAAGATTCTGTTTACCACACTCAAACATACAAAAAAACCGGAAAACTACGAAGTTTTGGCAGAAGAGGACATCTCTTTTGTATCACAGAAGTTTGTGGAAGAGAGCTGCAACAACTGCCAGATATGCTACCGTATCTGTCCGACCGGTGCGCTCAGCTCAGATGCAAAGTTTTCGCTTATCCATTTTGACGCGATGCTCTGTGTCAAATGCCGTTTGTGCCATGATGTCTGTGAACCAGATGCCATTAAGCTCCAACCGGGCTTTGAGACCAAAGAGTTTTTTGACCAGACGCAGCGTACACTGGCGGCATTCAATGTAAGACGATGCGATGAGTGCGGCAACTACTTTACCTCACTTGAGGGGGAACGTACATGCCCACGATGTACGATTGAAGAGGAAGAGGCAATGTTCCTGCACGAAAATGCAAAGAAAATGAAAGGGGAGGAGTCATAGTATGCAGCCTCACGAAATAAAACCCGATACTAAACTGTGTACCATTTTGGGCTATAATGCGCAGACAGGCTATAGCCGAAAATTTTTTAACAAAATCCTCAAAGAAGCGGGGATTAATGCTACCGGTATTGCGCTGAATATAGGAGATGAACATTTTGAGTTTACTATGGGAAGCGTAGGTGCTTCAAAAGTGGACAAAATGATTATCGAAAAAGAGTTTGCACAGAAAGCAGTTCCCTTTTGTGACCAGTTGAATGTAACGGCGCAAAGAGAGGGACGTGTAGATTTTGTGGAGATCGAGTCAGGGAAGGTACATGGCTACTGTCTGGATGATGATGCCAGAGCATTGTTTGATGCGCCTGAATTTCTGGATGATCAGATTTTGTTTGTTGCAAAGATGATGCTGATTGCCAACCGATGGTTCGATGCACCGATCGATACAGACCGTATTCCGTTGCTGATAGCACAATAAAAGAGGAGAGAATGATGGAAGATTTACGAAAAGAGTTTGAAAACTTTATGATGAACGAAGAGGCATGTGTGGATGGTGCCTGCTCTGCAGATGAGATTGCAGACCTGAAAGACTATCCGTCCTACACAGAAGCACTCTATGCCAAGCTGCTTGCCCCGCATGTCAGCGGTATCTATATTTCAAGATGGGATATTAAAGATATTGCAATGGAGGCTGATGAATCAATGGCGATCCATCCGAGAAAGCGTATGTTCGAAATGTTGATGAAATTTGCAGTAACGCGCAAAAATATGGAAGCAGTTTTGGATGCTATGCGTAATCATATGGAAGAGAAGATCGCCATCTATGATGAACTGCAGCAGACCTTCCCTCGATCGGCAGAAATTTTTCAACCTAAAATAGACAAGGCAAGAAAGACCATCTCTCTTTTCCCTGCAATACTCGAGGAGTATTTCAGTGAAGATCCGTTCACAGAAGCATAAAAGCCGATTTGTGCCTGCCTTGTTGGTTTTTGTGTATGTCAACTCCTAAGAGGATTGTGTTCCAGATGCAATCGTTAATCTATATGTAGTATAATAAAAATGCAAAATTATTATAAAGGCTACTTATGTCGAATATCACCAAAGAAAAAGCACTGGCATACCACCTCGGAGGAAAGATCGGCATCGATCTGACTAAACCCTGTAATACACAGTTTGAACTCTCACTTGCCTATACGCCGGGTGTAGCGATCCCTTGTGAAGCAATTGCTGAAAATGATGACCGTGTATTTGACTATACCAACAAAGGCAATCTTGTCGGTGTCGTCTCTGACGGTACGGCAGTGCTTGGACTTGGTGACATAGGACCGCATGCCGGAAAACCTGTGATGGAAGGCAAATCGGTACTCTTCAAGAAGTTTGCCAATGTCGATGCGTTCGATATAGAACTTGACGTACATTCCGTTGAAGAGATCGTTGCAGCCTGCAAAGCGATTGCACCGACGTTTGGCGGGATCAATCTGGAAGACATCTCTGCTCCGCGCTGTTTTGAGATCGAGCGTATTCTCAAAGAGGAGCTTGATATTCCTGTCTTTCATGATGACCAGCATGGTACCGCAATCATTACAACTGCAGGTTTGATCAATGTGCTTGAACTGACCGGGAAAAAGGTCGATGAGATCAAGATCGTTGTCAATGGTGCGGGTGCCGCAGGGATATCTTGTGCCAAAATGTATCAGGCACTGGGTGTCAAACATATTGTGATGTGCGATTCCAAGGGTGTCATTTCGACATCGAGAGATGATCTGAACCGCTATAAAGCAGAATTTGCCATAGAGACAGAGGCAAAGACACTCGATGATGCCATTGTTGATGCAGATATGTTCCTTGGACTCTCTGTTGCCGGTGCCCTCACAAAAGAGATGGTTGCCAAGATGGCACCAGAACCCGTTATCTTTGCATTGGCGAACCCTGTACCGGAGATTCTCCCTGAAGAGGTGAAAGAGGTCAGAGATGATGCGATCATTGCAACAGGACGTTCTGACTATCCTAACCAGACCAATAATGTACTCGGATTCCCGTTTATTTTCCGCGGTGCGCTCGATGTACGTGCCAGAAAGATCACAGAGGGTATGAAAATGGCAGCGGCAGAGGCATTGGCGGCACTGGCAAAGGAGCCGGTACCTTACTACGTCAAAGCGGCATACCACAATGATGATATCGCTTACGGAAAAGAGCATATCATTCCATTGCCGTTCAACAAAGAAGCACTGATATGGGTTGCTTCTGCCGTAGCGCAAAAAGCGGTAGAAGAGGGTGTCGCAAGGGTAAGCGACTATGATCATCAGGCATACAGAGAAAAGCTTCGATGCCTTATTTACGGCTGTCCGGACGAGACTGAAGAAGCATGACACTTAAAACGTATGCCGACCTGTATGCCCTGTTGCGAGATGATCGGTATACAAATGAGGCGTACCGTGCATTCGGACTGGAGCATCCATCTTCACGTTTTTCTCCTTTGGCGCAGCTGACAGCGTGGGTAGAAGCACACCGAAAATATCTTGAACAACCTACATATGGAGAGCGTCTTGAGAGCTATCTGTACTATGTAACCCTCATCCTGCTTGCCGTGGCATTTATGTTGGGCACCATCACCGGTGTGGGATTGCTCAGCTACAACGGACATGAGCCGGTCAATGTGATCTATTTTTTGTTTGTAGCACTCTTCCTTCCTCTTTTTACTATGCTTCTGGCACTCTTTTCAATGTTGGGTGCCAAGCGTAGCCACAATACACTTGTACACATTTCGCCATCATATTGGATGGAGCGTTTTGTTGCACTTTTAGGTAAACGGACAGCATTTCTCGAAGAGATGAAGATCGATCCCAGCGTACTGAACTGGGTGGTAATCAAACGCTCCCAAATGGCGGCATTGGCGTTTTCTTTTGGTCTTCTGACCGCGCTTGTGGCAGTGGTGGCGACACATGATGTTGCCTTTGCATGGAGTACAACACTGCAGATCGATGCACATGCTTTTGAACATTTTCTGCGAACGCTTGCCCTGCCGTGGCGCAGCTGGATGCCTTCAGCGGTACCGACACTGGAGCTGGTTGAACAGAGTCAGTACTACAGACTGGGAGGCACCATCAGCCCATCGATGATCGATCATGCCGCAGTACTTGGCGCATGGTGGAAATTTTTGGCGATGGCAACACTCTTTTATGCCATCGTACTGCGTATACCGTTTTATATGCTGGCATCGTGGGGGCTTCAAAAGGCGATTGGCAAGGGGATCCTTTCGCTGGAGGGTGCGAAACTGCTGCTGGAGTGTATGAACGAGCCGCTGATATCGACACATAATGAAAATCAAAACGGCACTTTGCCGACAAAAAGTTTGGACTATCCAAGAAGTGTTGAAAACATTGCAGGAGTCTATGAGAGTATAGAGGGGTGGTCTTTGCCCAAAGAGGCACTTAGGGTTATTTGTGATACATTGAAAGTCGAAGCTCCTGTCTGTGTCGAAGTAGGTGGAAACAATACGCTGGAAATGGACAAGGAGATTGCATCCAAGGCATCTGGTGAGGTACTGCTCATTGTCAAAGCATGGGAGCCACCGACGATGGATTTCATGGACTATCTGCAACTGCTTGCCGCTTCGGCAGAGAAGATAGTGGTGATGCCGGTAGGAACAGCGGAGGAGGGGTATGTGCCAAATACGCGCCACAAAGAGGTCTGGGTACGCAAGCTTGCCGAGGCTGATCTTGAAAAGGTATGGATAGCAGCATGAACAATCTGCCGACACATCCCAAATTTGCCGTTGTAGGACATCCCAATAAAGGCAAAAGCTCCATTGTCGCCTCGTTGGCAATGGATGATACCGTTGCCATCTCTGACACTCCCGGCACGACGACACACAAAAAGAGTTATCCGCTGAAGGTGGACGGAGAGGTGCTGTATGAACTCTACGATACCCCCGGATTTCAGCGGGCACGGGCGGTGCTGGCGTGGCTTAAGCAGCATGATGTGAGTGCAGACAAACGGCATGAAGTGGTCAAAGCCTTTATCGATGCACACCGTGATGACCCGCGATTTACTGATGAAGTAGAGTTGCTTGAACCCATCATGAACGGTGCAGGGATCATCTATATTGTCGATGCCTCCAAGCCCTATGGGGAAGAGTATGAGGCGGAGATGGAGATACTGCGCTGGACAGGACAGCCCTCGATGGCGCTGATCAACCATATCGATACGCAGGACTATGCCGCCTCTTGGAAACAGGCGCTTGGGGGCTACTTTCAGATCATTCGAAGCTACAACCCTATGACAGCGACTTTGGCACAGCATATTGCCATACTGGAGAGTATGGCACAGCTTCGGGAGGAGTGGACGGCACAGGTGAAGCGCTCTGTCGCGCTGTTTCAAACCTACCATACACAGATGATCGAACGCAGCAGTGTGGTGATTGTCTCCTTGATGCAGCGTGCACTCAGTTACGTGGCACGTATGCCGCTTGAGAGTGAATCGGCAGATGATGTAGCCAAAGATGCGCTGATGCGTGCCTACAAAGAGACGCTGCGAAAGTTTGAAACCGAGGCGCAAAAGCAGATAGACCGCATATGGCACCATGACCATATGCAAAAAGAGGTAACACCACTTGGATTTGAACAGATGGATCTCTTTTCAGAGGAGAGCGCATCGGTATTTGGACTAACACGCAAAGAGCTTTTGATTACGGGAGTGACCGGTGGTGCGCTGACAGGTGCGGGGATCGACCTGCTGTTTGCCGGGCATACCTTTTTCATTGGCGGGGCTATCGGTGCGGTTGCCGGAGGTATCGGTGCCTTTATGGCATTTGATGAACTCTCAGACATCAAGGTACTTGGCAAGCGTCTTGGCAAACGCTACCTCGAAACGGGACCGATGCAAAACAGAAACTTCCCCTATATTCTGCTCGGACGCATGCTCTACTATACTGCAATGGTAGCATCACGCTCCCACGCACGACGCGATACCTTTGTCCTGATACCCGACCATGCCTTTAAAGAGAAGTGGCTTGATGAGAAGAGCCAAAAGCTACTGGAACGTCTCCACAAACAGCTGCGCTCAGGCAAAAGTCTGGATGATGCAGCGCAGCGTGAGTATGAAGCCCTCATTGCACAAAAACTTGCACATATTGTGGACGTAGCATAAAATGTTCATGTTTCAACCAGACAAAGATAAAAAGCATGAACATTTTTCTCGCCAAGGGCGAAGCTTTAGTGAGAGGAATTTTCAAGGAGCTTTGCTTCTTGAAAAGGAGACTATGTAGATGAAAAAACGCTACCAGAACTTCAAGTCTTTTGTCAACTCACTGGGAAAGGGCATGGCAGTAGAGTGGCAGGAGACCAAAGAGATCCCCATGCTGCTTTGGCAAAAAGAGTACCGAAAAGCCGGCACCCAGGTGGTAGACATCTGCAAAATGGCAGCTCTTGGTGTCGTGTGGGTCATCCCCGGCGGTGCAGTACTGACAGCGATGATCGTCAAGTTCTCCTGCAAAATACGGCCGAGTGCGTTTCAGAAGGAGGAAGAGGAATTGGAATCAGATGCAAAGAAAAAGGTATAACGTAGTTTCTATACTACAGTACCAAGATATTTACGTAAACTATTTTCAAACTCCTCTTGCAACATAGCAGGCTCTATGACCCGTATATTGGGAAGCCACTTTTTCATAAGGGAGAAGACCTCTTCTTTATGGGTGACGCTGATAGTAAGTTCAGCAGTATGGTCACTGTTTTTCTTTAGAAACTGTCCCTTGACAGGTTTTCTTTCAAAATAGACGATGGCATCACTCTCAAGCAATAAAGTAACTTCAAACGGTTCTGCCGATGGTTCAAAATAGATATTGAGCGCTTTCTCCATCCTCTCTATAACCCTCTCCTCTTTTTCAAATGTGGTGCTTTTGGCACTCAATGACAGGTTTTCTGACCTTATTGTCCCGTTTAGAGAAAAAGGCTACTATCATCCTGACTTCAACGGCAGTTTTTCCATCAAGGCTGTACTCCCCGCACTCTTCCCTGATGATCCGGAACTGGACTACAAAAAGCTTGGCAGCGTTCAAAACGGCGGTGATGCCATGGATACGTTTGCCCGTTTGCATCTGCTCAAAGATCAAAGCATGAGAGAGCAGATAAGGCAAGATTTGCTGGACTACTGCCGTTTGGATACACTGGCGATGGTGAAGATATGGGAGAAGCTGTGTTGGGCAGTGGAAGAGTAGAAAGATTAATGTTCCACTAATGGGAACTTTGCTACAATGTTTTTATGCGAATTATTTCCAAAAAAACACTAAAAGATTTTTATGAACAACCAAAGTATCGGGATAGTAAAAGTGCTTTGGAGTCTTGGCATAAAGAGGTGCTGAAACTCGATTGGAATAATCCGAATGAGATAAAAGAGATGTATCGAAGTGCCAGTATTGTCGGAGATACGAAAGTTGTTTTCAATATAGCCGGAAACAAGTACAGATTGATAGTAACGATAAACTATCATGCGAAAATTGTGTTTATTAAGTTTATCGGAACCCATAAACAGTATGACAAAATCAATATCGAGGAGTTGTAACATGCATATCAGACCTATCAAAAACGAAGAAGATTATCTACAGGCATTGGCATACATTGAAAGTCTGATGGACGCCAAGCCGGATACACCGCAAATGGATGCACTGGAAGTCTTGACAACTTTGGTTGAAGCTTACGAAGAGCAGCATCACAAGATAGAAGCGCCAGATCCTATTGAAGCAATTAAGTTCAGAATGGAGCAGGAAGGGTTGAAGCAGAAAGATTTGGTTGCCATGATAGGGAGCAAATCAAGGGTATCTGAGATACTTAACAGAAAAAGAAAGCTCACCATTGAGATGATAAGAAACTTGCACAAGCAGCTTCATATACCAGTAGAGAGTCTATTTGCGGATTACAAAACGCAGTGTGCGTAAGTTATCCGATCAAAAAACGCCTCTAAAAGACATTAGAAAAGCTTCCCCGCACCCATCAAGACAACGACACTCAGCAACCCGCCGGCAATGCCGGCAATGACACTGCTTAGCATCACCCCAAGACCGCCTTTGAGATTGTGGTACATCCATCCGATGGTAGAAGGTTTCCATGTTGCAAAGAGGGTATAGGCTAACGCAGCCAGCACCATGCCTCCCCATGTGGCGTAGGGAAAGGGCAGGGTTGCTGCGGTAGGGAGTGTGGTCATTACCGCGAGCCATATACCGACGATATCATCAATGACGATATGCTCTTTTTGTGCACTCTCTAAAGAGAGGTATTTGTTGGACTCGAAAATGCCGATAATGGCAAAAAGCAGTGTAAGCATGAAGAGGGTCTCCATACCAAGTGTGTAGAGTACTCCTGCGGCTGTGGCAAGTGAAAGCAGCAAAACGATGATAGTGGCACTGGGGAGTGTACCTATGCCCAAAAGTGTTACGAAAGATCTTTGTCTTTTCACAAGAAAGCCTTTTATGTCAATGATGAGGTTTGGTAGAGCTGGATCAGCTTCAGGTAGAACTGCTCTTCACTCTGCTGTTCAAGCAATCCGGAACCGGGCATCAGGGAGTAGTGCATCTCCTGAAGGTTCTCGAAACGGTCAGGAAAGAGCGAGGCGAGAATGTTTGCTGAAACCTCTTTGCGCACCAGGATAGGCGGGGGCATCAGACCGCTTTGGATCAGCTTCATGATCGATTCGCTGTGGTAGTGGACATGGTGGTGCTGTCCGTGTGGGCAGGTTGTGGTGCTGACCAGTGTTTTACAGGTGTCACAGTAGACATATTCATCGACAGTTTTGATGTGGATGTCAATGTTCTTGCAGTGGTCAAAGACAGAATTGAGACGGTTTTGGTCATAGTAGAGTCCCAGACCACCATGGTTTCTTCCGACAACGAGTTGATGGCAGCCATAGTTTTTCGCTAACAGTGCATCGAGGATGAGTTCGTTGTATCCTGCAAAAATATAGGTATTTTCAAACGGGATGATGATCACTTTGTTGCGAGGAATGAAGTTGTCTATAAAACGGTTGAGGGCATTGTAGCGGATATCATAACGCAATCCGTCATTGGTAAAGGGTTTGCGTAGGAAAATCACCAGCAGATCAGAGTCGCTGATAGCCTGGCGGATCATTCGCTCATGAGCACGGTTGAGTGGATTGGCAGCGATCATCATGGAGCTGACAAACTTTGCTCCGGTACGGGTGATCATTTGGTTGATGCGGTTGATGTTGTCCTCTATCAGCGGATAGTCAACATGGTAGGGACCGGAGACAGCGATATCCCCAAGGCGGGATGTAGTGTTTTTGACACCGGGATGTGAGGGGTCTGCTGTACCGTAAATGTTGTAAAGGCGTTGTTTTGGGTCAATGGGAAAGGTCTCTTCAACGGTCAGTTCGCCAACTTTCTTCCCTTCGTTGATCAAATTTACAGTTTCTCCGGGCTGTAAGGATTCAAGTACTTTTTTATTTTTATTTCCTTTAGGCGCAAGTACAAAGGCGAAAGGGAAGGGAACCCCCTTGTAGTATTGTGTTTTATCTACCTCATTCGCTTCTGCTTCGTTCATGAGTCTGTCTACCGGAGAGATCAGCCCAGCCTGAACCAGTGCGAGGGTGGAGAGTGCCTCAGTATCGATATAGAGTGATTTGTTATGCATGAATCATCCTTGATTGTATCATCACTTACTTTTTTTTGAAAAGACCATATTTTTTGCGTTTTTCCCAAAGGCTCTTTCTTGAGATACCCAGTTTTTTACTTAGTTCCGTATCGGGAAACTTGTACTGGAAAGAGTTGACGATGAATTTGACATAGTCATCGATCGTCAGAATTTCATTTTGATCATACAGTTTTGAGTCGGTTTGGAGGGTAATGGTATTGTACGGGGATTCAAGCTCTCCTGTTGTACATAAAATGAATTCATGGGGTTTGATCTTTTCAAAAAGATATTCTCTGTCTGTTTTCTTAAGCAGATGTGCTTCAGTGATGTAGAGAAGTGATTTTTTTGAACTCTGTTCCAGTTTCTCTTTCCATGACTTGTTGCCAAGGGGGATGTAGGTCATCAGTTTGTTGTATTTATGGGCATAGGCAAAGACAACCTTGTCTGCCAGACGTTGGTAATTGGTTTGTATGACGATGGAAGTAGAGAGTGTTTCCACATCAAAATCAGTTTCGATTTCATGAAGAAGATTTTCGATGTACTCACGGTAAAGAGCAGTGTGCTTTTTAAGATCCTGATACTCCTGATAATGTTCGATCTTTCTAAGCAGTTCCTCGATCATGAACGGTTTGACAATGTAGTCTTTTGCCCCAAGTTTCAGCGGTTCGCCTACTGTATCGTTGTTGATGTAGCTGACCATCAGAATGATGATCTTCTCTTTGAACTGTGTAATGAGCGGTGCGACGTTCTGCCCGGGCAGATTGGTAGAGAGCAGATAGACATCGCCGCTGCTCTGCATCGCCTCTTTGATGGAGCTGTATATCTCCGTTTCAAATCCGTTCTCTGTGAGTTTGGATGCAATGCTCTGTGCCAGATAGAGTTCGTTCTCTACAATAATGATCTTCATGATAATGTTCCGTTGTGTGGGTTTTTCCAGTTAAAATAGTTCAGGGTCACAACCGCATGCACGGTGACCCCCTCTTTGCGTCCTACAAAGCCAAGTTTTTCGGCAGTGGTCGCTTTGATGTTAACCCTGTGTGCAGGGATGGCAAGCAGGGAAGCGATTGTTTGACGCATCTTCTCTTTGTAGGGCAGCAGCCTTGGAGCCTGGGCAAGAATGGTCATATCGACATTGCCAATCTCAAGACCAAATGACCTGATACGTCTTACCGTATCGTCCAGAAGTTTTGTCGAGTCTGCGCCGGCATACGTCTCTTCCGTATCGGGGTAGAGCTCGCCGATGTCCCCCATGCCTGCAGCTCCCAGCAGTGCATCAATGAGTGCATGGATGGCAACATCACCGTCACTGTGCGCTTTAAAACCGTAGTCTGTGTCAATGGTCACACCGCACAGTTTCATGACTTTTCCCTCTTCAAAAGGGTGGATGTCAATGCCAAATCCGGTCAGCGTACGCTGTGACGGCGGCTTGATACACGGAAGTTTGTCAAGGTCTTCAATGCGTGTAAGTTTGTGAGCAAGCGGCGAGCCTTCAACAAATGCCACCTTCTCCCCCAGTGCTGCAATAGCAGAGCTCTCATCTGTAAATGTGTTTTGGGTATCGAGTGCTTTTTTGAGGGTTGCCGTATGGCTAAGCTGCGGTGTTTGGATAACCTTTACCTTCTCTCTGTCGATAGGTGCTTCATCCATATAGAGTGTGTCGTTGACTGGGAGGACAGGGACGATGCAGGCTGCTTTCTCTTTTGCTTCAAGGATACGGGCGATCATTGTGTCAGGGACACAGCATCGTGCAATGTCGCTGACCATGACATATTCAGATGTCACAAATTGAAGCGCATTTGACAAAGACTCCTGTCTGGTAGCACCTCCTGTTACAAAAAAGTGTTCACAGAAGTGTTTCATATGGTGTATCTCTTCGGCAGAGGAGACAATAATGATCTGTTGAAACAAACCGGTATCTTCAAAATGTTGCGCAACCTGTAGCCATAGCGGTCTATTACCGCTGTAAAGCCACTGTTTTTTGATGTTCATTTGAAACCGTGAGGAGCTTCCTGCTCCTAAAAGTATCAGTGTTGTTTGTGACAAATTTGCCCTTTCATAGAGATATATGTATCAAATTGTAACGGATTATACAGATTGAAGCTTGATAATTGCTTTAAGGATGTATGTTATTGATTCCAATTGATGTTACTTAAGTATAGCATGAAAATGTAATTCAGACTAAAATTATCTTAATTATGGTCTGAATTCAACCTCATTTAAGATTGTGGTGGTATAACTCAGGTATCAAATTTTTAATTTAGGAGTCATCATATGACACAGGAAAATGTACTGGAAGCATTGAAAAATGTTACCTATCCGGGGTTTACGAAGGACATTGTGACATTCGGGTTTGTAAAAGATATTGAAGTAGATGGAAAAAATGTCTCTTTGACTATTGACATTACATCATCTGCCGATGAGGTGAAAGCACAGTTGACCGATGAGGCAACAACCGAGCTGAAGAAAGCGGGTTTTGATCATATCAACATCAACATCAAAGCACCGCAACCGCCAAAGCAGATGAGCAACTCTGTCAGCGGTAAGAATATTGCACCGCACGTCAAGAGTTTCGTGATGGTCTCTTCCGGTAAAGGAGGGGTTGGTAAATCGACAACTTCAGTCAACCTCGCAATCGCGATGGCGATGCAGGGCAAAAAAGTGGGACTGCTCGATGCAGACATCTATGGCCCTAACATCCCCCGTATGATGGGTCTGGAAGATCAAAAACCGGAGATTCAGGGTAACAAGGTACTGCCACTGAAAGCCTACGGTGTCGAAGTGATGTCCATGGGGTCACTCATGGAGCCGGGACAGTCACTTATCTGGAGAGGTTCTATGATCATGAAAGCCATCGAGCAGTTCCTCAGAGACATCCTCTGGTCAGAGCTCGATGTTCTGGTGATTGACATGCCTCCGGGAACCGGTGACGCGCAGCTGACACTGGCACAGTCTGTACCGGTAACTGCGGGTATTACCGTTACCACACCGCAGGAAGTTTCACTTGATGACTCAAGAAGATCGCTTGATATGTTCCAGAAGCTGCATATCCCGACAGCGGGTATCATTGAGAATATGAGCGGGTTCATCTGTCCGGAGTGTTCGACTGAGTCTGACATCTTTGGTATGGGTACAACCGAGCCTGTTGCCAAAGAGTACGATACCAATGTGATCGCACGTATCCCGATAGAGCCTGCTATCAGAGTAGGTGGTGATACCGGTATGCCTGTCACTTACCACAAGCCTGACTCAGAGACAGCAAAACGCTATCAGGAAGCGGCTACAAATCTGCTTGCATTCATCGACAAAGTCAATGCTGAAGGTGGTGCGGACAATC
Organism: Sulfurovum sp.; assembly: GCA_027082955.1. Lineage (GTDB taxonomy): Bacteria > Campylobacterota > Campylobacteria > Campylobacterales > Sulfurovaceae > Sulfurovum. The sequence continues at coordinate 73,708 of JALWTA010000045.1, forward strand.
AGGCAATCCAGCCTACAACTCCTCCAGGCGTGAGTGCATGTTCTACCGGAGCCGGTGCATCATCTGCTCCTGCACAGAACAGTGGCGAAAGCTGCGGTACAGGCTGCGGCTGTCACTAAGTCTCTTTTTATATGGGGGGGTGTTCCCCCCCCACAGATCTCTCTTTATCCCACTACAAACTCTCATACATACTCCGGTAAGTTACACATATATTATGCTTTCTTAAAGATAAAATACTTGACATAAAAATAGTTTTTATATACAATAATCAAGATATATATAAAAGGAAAAGTGATGTTAAGCATAGGTATTGGTGAAATACAAAAGAAGAGCTCTGTATTTTCTAACCTAACAGAGGCAATGCAGATAGTAGACAAGCGTAAAAAACGCATTCTTGCGATGGTCTATCCAGTACAAAACGAAAGTATGGTTGACTCATTGGCAGGGAAGTACAAAAACAGAGTCAAGCCAACACAAGAAGATATTGAGAGTATTAAAGAAAAAGCGATGCAAGCAGCGATGGAAGAAAAATATGGTCTATCTTCTTGATACCAATATTATCATCCGTTTTTTGGTAGGTGACCATGAAGCACATCTTACCAAAAGTATAGACATTTTTAAACAGATAGAGATTGCAAAACTGCAAGTAGAGATACTTGAGAGCGTGTTGATGGAAGCCTATTTTGTTTTAACCAAGTTTTACAAACTTCCCAAAGAAGAAGTGATAAACGATCTAAAAACGATTCTTGCATTCAATGGTGTGGTTAACAGTAACAAGCCGATTCTTTATGAAACGCTTACAATTATGGAGAGAAAAAGTATCGATTTTGTAGATGCGCTGATATGTGCAAAGAGTAAGTTGCAAGGGTTTGGCAGGCTTAGTTTTGATGATGATGTGAAGAGATGCCCATAATCAAGACAAGGTCAAAAATCTGCACTAGAGAATAGTTCTGCTACAATATGGCTAAAAAACAGGATGATTATGCGTAGTACGGAAAAACTGAGAAATCTGCTTGAAAATGAAGTGATACCTGATCTGGAAGTGGCGATCGATGAGTTGTTCGCCAAAATAGACAAAACCAAAAATGCTTCCAAAGAGGATAAAGATGACCTTGAAGAGATGCGTGATATGCGTACAGAGTGTTACGCGATTGTTGAAGAGATCAAACGCGATGAACTGGACGAAGAGGAAGCCGAAGCTCTGTTGGGTGAACTGCTTGAGATGAAGACGCAAGAGCAGTAGAACGGCTGTTGTATAGTTAGAAAAGATCAGTGAACTATCACATTTGGAAAATTAGGAGCTTTTACGCTCCCAATTCTTCTCGGACAATCTCTACCGCTTTGACCATGTTCTCCAAACTTGGCTTCACCTCTTCCCACTTTCTGGTCTTCAGCCCACAGTCAGGGTTGATCCAGAGCTGCTCTTTTGGCAGTACCTCAAGCAGTTTGTGAATCTGTGTGACGATCTCCTCCACGCTTGGTATGCGCGGTGAGTGGATGTCGTAGACACCAGGGCCGACTTCTTGTTTGTAGCCCACTTCAGCGAAAATCTTGAGCAGTTCGTTGCCTGACCTTGCTGTCTCAATGGAAATGACATCGGCATCCATCGCTTCGATGGTGCGGATGATGTCGTTGAATTCCGAGTAGCACATATGGGTGTGTATCTGTGTCTGGGGTAGGGCACTGCTGACGGAGAGTTTGAAGTCGCGTACTGCCCAGCGTTCGTACTCCGGGATATTTTCGCTTCTTAGCGGGTAGCCCTCTTTGAACGCCGCTTCGTCTACCTGGATGATCTTGATACCCGCTTTTTGCAGGTCATCCACTTCGTCACAGATGGCAACGGCGATCTGCTTGCTTACTTCGCTTCTTGGCAGATCATCCCGCACGAATGACCAGTTGAGGATGGTCACAGGACCTGTCAGCATCCCTTTCATGATCTTTTTGGTCTTGCTCTGCGCGTAGGTGATCCACTCCACAGTCATCGGTTTGGGGCGGCTGATGTCACCGTAGATGAACGGCGGTTTGACACAGCGGCTGCCGTAGCTCTGCACCCAGCCGTTCTGACTGAATCCGTAGCCTTTAAGCTGTTCGCCGAAGTATTCGACCATGTCGTTTCGCTCCGGCTCACCGTGGACGAGTACCTCCAGTCCGCATGCTTCCTGAAATGCGACACACTCATCGATATAGGCTTTCATTGCTTTCACATAGGCTTCTTCAGTGATGCTGCCCTGTTTAAAGTCGCGTCTTGCCTTTCTTACTTCAGGGGTCTGAGGGAAAGACCCGATGGTGGTAGTGGCAAGCGGTTTGTAACCCAGTGTTTCATGCTGGAGCTTGATACGTGCTTCATATGCTTCGTCACGTTGCAGTTTGGTGATGTTTGCAACCCGCTGCTGTACTGCTTCATCGTGGATACGTGCTGAGGTGCGTCGGTTGTGGTTGGCTTCTCGGTTGGCTTCAAGCGCTGCCTGCTCTGTAGCATTTAGCTTTTCACCAAAGAAATATTTGGCAACGAGGCTCAGTTCATCCAGCTTTTCGACTGCGTAACTAAGCCAGTTTTTTATCTCACAGTCGAGTTTCTCTTCGTATTTGAGTGTAAAAGGTGTGTGCAGCAAAGAGCAGGAGGTAGAGACTATCAGTTTCTCTTTGGAGACTGTTTTTGCAATCTTCTCAAGCTGTGCAACGGTAGCATCGATGTCACACTTCCAAATGTTCCGTCCGTCGATCACACCGGCAATCAGGGTTTTCCCGCTGTTTGCAACGGCATCGAGCACTTCAAAGTTTTTCTTTCCATAAAGGAAGTCAAGCGCAATACCCCATACTGGTGTATGTACCAATACTTTAACCGCTTCTGTTGCGTGTTCGAAGTAAGTAGCTACGATAATGTCGACATTGTTGGTCGTAGCACAAAGCGTTTCATAACAGGGTTTGATCAGGCTGAGTACTTTAGGTTCAATGTCTTTGACAAAGATAGGCTCGTCGATCTGCACAGTGATATGATCGTCCAGTGTGCTTATTTGCCGTAACAGCGCTTCATACAGCGGCAGAATTTTCCCAAACAGTTCATAGGTATCACCCCTGTCGGTACGCTTTGACAGACCAAGGAAAGTGATGGGGCCAATGAGGTTGATTTTCGTTTTGATTCCCTGTGCTTTTGCCTCTTTGTACTCGGCAATGAGTTTGTCGGCATTGAGTGCGTAGCTGTCATTTGGGTGTAGTTCGGGTACGATGTAGTGGTAGTTGGTATTGAACCACTTGGTCATCTCCATTGCAACGGCATCTTCGGTGCCGCGCGCCATACCGAAGTAGAGCGCTTCACCTTCAAGTCCTCTAAAACGTTGCGGAATGGCACCGAGCAGTACGGCAGTATCTAACATGTTGTCATAGAGTGAAAAATCGTTACTGGCAATCAGATCGATACCGGCATCTTTCTGGTACTGCCAATGGCGTGCTTTGAGCGTGGAAGCGGTCTTTTCGACTTCACCGAAGTCTGTTTTCCCTGCCCAGTAGGCTTCAAGGGAAAATTTGAGTTCTCTTTGTTCTCCGATACGCGGAAATCCAATAACATAGGTGTTTGACATGGTTGTATCCTTTTTTTCTTATCATGTGTATAGTAGACATGCAAAGCATGCGGTGCAACAGAACAGAAACAGGCATACCATCAGACAACGCGCAGGGTTCGTAACCACGCACCAATACACAGGTTTTAGGTTGCGTGATATAGCGATAACGGTTTTGATGTTTGCCTGTTTTTAGAAAGAAAAAAGAGGAGGGTGGACACCGGTACGCCGAAAGGCGTAGAATGTCGTATAAAACGGACAGCGTGGAATGAAGTGATTTAGCAGCAGCACCAGACGTGCTTTGCGTTTATAGTAGCAGTTGCAGTGGCAGGGTTTGACAGGCTGAAGTGCCGTACGCACCTCAAGCAGCGCTTCGGGCGGCTCTTCCTCTTCGCTTGGCTCCCTGTTACTCTCAAAAGCGCGCAGCACGCTTACGGAGGCCACCTGCGCCTGGAGTCTGTGTGCCACGCTATGGGCAAGAATGGCAGAAAGCGTAAAGTAGTTCTTCCCGAAACCGCGCAGCATCACATCTCCTATTTTGAATTTAAATGCAATTATAGCCAAGAAAGATTTAGTGAATATAAAATAATATGATAGAATCATATAAATGAGAGAGGAAGATAGAGCTGACCATGGTTTCTGACGTTAATTATCAAAATATCATATTTCTGGATCTTGAAGTAGATACACATACAAAAAAGATCTATGAGCTTGGTATGGTATATAAAAACCGTACACATAATACTACTGCGATGAATGAAACGGTCAATTTTATTAAACTTTGCAATACCCGCTATATGTGCGGACATAACTTTATTGATTTTGATCTGGAGATATTAAGAGATACTTCACTTTATGAAGCACTGAAAGCACATAAAATCATAGATACTCTGCCTTTGTCTCTCTTGCTCTTCAATGAAAAATCCATACATGCTTTGCCAAAAAACTATAAAAGTGAAGATGATTTCAAAAATGATCCTGTAGAGGATTCCAAGTTGACTGCTGAACTTTTGGGACGTATAGAGACACGTTTTCTGTCGTTAGGTAGGAAGCTTCAAAATCTTTTTTATTCTCTTTTAAAAGAAGAGGAGCACTTCAGCGGCTTTTTTGATTATTTATCGAATGAACACACTTTTATGTTTATGAATGCAAAAGAACTTTATAACATGATCTCTAACGAATACAAGCAGGTGATCAGAAATAACAAATATCTCAAAGAGGTGATCAAAAAACATCCTGTTGAACTTGGATATATTATTGCTCTTTTGACACCTCATATTGAGATCAAATCACATCCACCAAGAATTTTGTTTCGCCATCCGGATATTGTGGATATCCAAAGGAAACTCTGTTTTGATCTCTCTTATGAAAAGAAAAATTTAAGTGATTTTTCAAAGGAAACATTCGGTTTTGGTACCTTTAGGGTTTTCCCGAAATTGAACCCTACATTACTCAGTTCTCAAGTCTCCCAAAAGGATATTGTTGAAGCTTCATTGAACAATGACTCTTTTCTTGCTGTTTTGCCGACTGGAGGAGGTAAAACATTCACTTTTTGGCTACCGGCGATTATTAAAGCAAAAACGACCAAGTCGTTAACTGTTGTCATTTCACCTTTACAGGCATTGATTGAAGACCATATTACAAGCTTTAATGCCAAGGTAGCTAACTATAAAGCTGTAGCTATCAGTGGCTATATGAGCCCGCTTGAACGAAGTGAGGCAATAGAACAAGTGGTGAATGGAGAAGCAGATATTCTCTATTTGGCACCTGAGTCATTACGATCGAATATGATCTTTAATATTTTGAAAAACAGGCTTATTGAACGTTTTGTGGTTGACGAAGCACACTGTCTTTCTACATGGGGTAATGACTTCAGACAGGACTACTACTATATTTGTGACTATATTAACGATCTGCTTGAAGCGAAAAACTATCAGGAGCATATTCCTGTTTCCTGCTCTACGGCTACGGCCAAAAAGGATGTTATAGACGATATTAAAACGTATTTTTTGGAAGGGTTGGGGTTAAAACTTGATGAGTATGTTGCTAAGCCTGAGAGGAAGAACCTCAAATACAAAGCATTGCCTACAGAGAACAGAGAGAAATATCCGGCACTTTTGAAGCTGATTAACGAGCATAACGGTGCAACACTGGTGTATATTCCATCATCAACCAAAGAGTGCGACAAAGTGGCAGAACAACTCAATATTGATACGGATAAAACGGTGCGTTCTTTCCACTCCAAGCTTGATTCGCAAGAGAAAATGCAAATACTTAAAGAGTATATTGATAACCGGATTGACGTTATTGTTGCTACGACAGCGTTCGGGATGGGTGTGGATAAAGCGGATATTACCAATGTTATTCATTATGAAGTTTCGGATTCTTTGGAAAATTATGCACAGGAGGCAGGAAGAGGTGCGCGTGATGAGACGCTGGAAGCTTTTTGTCCCATTTTGTTCGATGAAAATGATTTGGATAAACATTTTGCCACATTGAACCGCTCCAAGATCACTGCTGCTGAGATCAACTCCGTGTTTCAGGTCATCAAGCGGGCAAAAGGTGACACTGTGACCAAAACTGCTTTTGAAATAGCTCTTGAAGCGGGGTGGGATGTAGAAGATAGTGCGATCGACTATAGTACAAAAGTGAAAACTGCACTTTTGGAATTGGAAAGAGAAGGCTACATTAGTCGGAAACGGAACAAAACCAGATTTTTTGCGGACTCGGTAGCGGCACAAAGTATGGAGAAACTCTATCAAGCGTTAGAGGGTCAAACAATAGAAGACAAAGATAAGGAATTATTGATACTGGTGCTTCAGCATATCTTGCATAGAGGGAGCACAAAATCGGTACAAATTGATGAGCTGGCCTTTCTTCTCGGTGCGGAAAAGTCAGCTATTGCATTGGCAATACAGCAGCTTAAAGAGATGAATATCCTGGGGGACAGTAAAGATCTAAGCCTGATTGTTTTTGAAAACGCTTTAAAAATGTTCCGAGAGATTCAACAGATAGAACAATCACTTGTCTCCTATCTGTTGTCGTTAGATCGTGAAACAGTAAGTATCAAAGAGTTGAGTGAACATCTCTATAGTACAGGTATGATTCAAAAGAATGAATCAACGCGTATTAAAGATTTGCTTCGTAACCTTAGAGACAAAAGCAGCTTTATATTCAAACGTATCAGCCGTCAGTATGATCTGTGGTATTTCAAGATAATAGATGAGGCAACATTTCAAAATGATTTGAAGACCAAACATACGATCAGTGAACAAATTATTATCGATTTTATCTCTCAAATACCGAAAAAGCAAAAAGAGACAACAATAGAGTTCTCTTTGAAACAGTTACGTGAAAAGGTAGGAAAAGAGTATAGCCTGAAAGCAATCGATAGAGCATTGCTTTATCTGCATCATATGCATGTTGTTGAATTGTTGAATGGCCGTTTTATCAGTTATTCCCCTATGATCATCACAAAAGAGGAGGAGATGAAACGGATCAACAAAAAATATACAAAGCAGGACTATAAGCATCGTATGGAACCACACTACCGTTCCAAAGTGGAAGCGATCCATATTATGGGTGAGTATGGGAAAATTCTGCAATACGATCCGACAAGGGCCGGTAGATTTTTAAGAGACTACTTTACAATGGAATATAGCGCTTTCAAACAGAAATATGCATTAGTCAAAGCGAAAATTACACGTCCTATTACACAGCGAAGGTATAACAAGATATTTTCTGAGATGTCAGATGAACAAAAGGCTGTGATTGCTGACAGGGAAACAAAGGCTATGATGGTACTTGCCGGTCCGGGAAGCGGTAAAACAAAAGTACTGGTACATAAAATTGCTTCATTGATTCTAACGGAAGATATCAAACCTGAACAGTTTATGATGCTTACTTTTTCCCGTACCGCTGCCAATGAGTTTCGAAGCCGACTCTATAAGTTGATTGGAGAGATCTCTTGCGATATTGAAATATATACCTTTCATGCCTATGCCTTGAAACTCATTGGCAGAGTAGTAAAAGAGGATGATAATATCCTTCATAATGCCATTAGAGAGGCGGTCAAACAGATCGTAAATGGTGATATACCGTTGCCGTTTAAAAGTGTTCTAGTTTTGGATGAGTATCAGGACATCAATCAGGATAGTTTTGATCTGGTCAAGGAGATTTACCATGCCAATAGAGAAATGCGTATTATTGCTGTAGGTGACGACGATCAATGCATCATGGGACATGCCGGAGCGGATGTACGTTTTATTGACACATTTAAAGAAGTGTTTGGACAGGATGAAGAGGGGAAAGAGAGTTATAAACAGTATGAACTACTGACTAACTTTAGAAGCACTAAACGCATTGTCTCTTATACCAATACATTCATAGAACATGTTCATAAACGATATAAAACCCATCCGTTAATTCCTTACAGTGAGGAAGAGGGATCGGTTACTGTACAGGTTTGCCTATGGCGTGATCTGGTTATGCCTGCAGTCAAAAAGATTGAAACAGAAGAGATGTTGCAAAACTGTGCAGTTTTAGCCTATACGAATGCTGAGGTGATGAGGCTTTATTCCCTGTTAGATGCCAGAGGGATTAGAGTCAAATATATTTTGGATAGAGATGGTTTTTCACTTAAAAATCTTGTAGAGATTGTCTACTTTGATCAAGTTTTGAGTGACCTAAGCAAACAGGAGGGGCTTTATAGAGCAGAAGATTTCCGTGAAGCCTTTGTGTTGACACAGGTAAAGTTCAAGGGTTCAAAAAATCTGCCACTGTTAGAAAAAGTCATTGACAAATTTCTTTTGGAGAGCCTTACCTATCATATTTCACAATGGCTGGCTTACCTTGATGAGATCAAGTTTGAAGATTTTGAATCTTATCATAACACTGTTACGGTTTCTACCATTCATAAATCGAAAGGCATGGAGTTCGACAAAGTTATTTTGCTGGTTTCCCCTGATCGTATGCCTAAAAAAGACGGGGAGTATCGACTGTTTTATGTGGGTATGACACGTGCGAAACAGGAACTAGCGATTTTAATGCATGGAAAACAAAAGCTTTCGAAAACCGATGAGAATGTCGAATATCTTTTTGATGAAACCAAGTATAGCGGTAATGATGAACAGGTAACACTGGTTATGGGATTAAAAGATATCGTTCTTGGCTTTGATAATGCTCCAAATGTGCAATCAGAAGAGATCATAGCGGGTGAAGTCGTCACATTTAAACAAAGAGGAAAAAATAGACCATCTTCTATTCTCTATAAAGGGATGGAGATAGGTTTATTGTCAAAAAGGTTTTATGCTGAGCTTCAGGGGTATTTTGAAAAAGGGTATCACGTTGGAAAAGCATCTATTGATCATGTGGTTATGTGGTATAATAAGAAGAATGATGCCTACTTGAAGCACCCGTTGTGTAAGATTATATTGAGAAAATAGAATGAGAACAATATCTATCGATCCTTCCTAATATCTTGTATATGTTAATTTTTTATTAGCAGGTATTCTTTAACTCATATGTTATAATAGTAGTTATCGGAGATGTCGGCTAAAAGCATTAAAACAGGGAAAAATATGTTAAAGAAATTGGTTTTTATGTTGCTTTTTTGTGTCAATGCTTTTGCCGATATGACGGGTTTTTACAAGGCTGCACTGAAACATTTGCAGTACAACAAAGTGTATGCGCTTCATGACAAAGCCAACCAGATTTCACAACGCGCCGTCACCTACTCAAAATATGCTAATTTCGGTGCAAATATCGCCTACTCGAAAACGTATGCAAAACTTCTGCCGACTGCACCGGGGCGTTTTGGTACAACCGATTTTGTGCTGCATGACACCATTGATCTGTTTGGGAAAAATGACTATAAGATCCGGACACTCCGTTTGGATACCAAGGTGAAAAAGAGCAGGCTCAACCTCAAAAAAGAGCAGCTTTTCATTGCACTTGCAAATATGGTTGCGCTCTACAATCAAACTGTTGCACAACTCAAAATACGACAAGCCCTCTATAGCAGAGAACATAAAATCTATAAGAAACTTGCAATGTTGGAAAAGAGTGGTAATATCACAGAGATTGAACTTTTGCGTTTTAAAAACACTTTGACTGCGTTGCAAACAGGTATTGTTGCTATGAAACAGGAGCGCTCCAATATGCAGGCGCAACTAAAGCTCTATGCACCGGATCAAAATATTCCAAAACTTATCGAGACAAAAATAGTCTATGGGAAAAAGGATTTTTTGCGCCATAATCCGCAAGCGACAATCAATGCGCTCAATGCACAAAAACTTTTCACAGCGTCAAAAGGAAAGCAAAATAGGTATATGCCAACCCTTGATGTGAGTGCTGCGTATCAAAGACTGGGTGATCCCACATCGTATGGGGACAACCATGCCTTTGGTGTAGCGTTGCATCTGCCTTTAAACGGCGGTGATTATAAAGAAGCCGAAGCACTCAAAGTCGCAGCACTTGGCAAAGAGATAGAACGCATAGAGGCGAAAATCCAAAGGGAGCAAGCCTATATCAAGTACTGCCAAGCCTATCAAAATGCCAAGCAACAGCTTGACGTTTTAGAGCGTTCACGCAGAGATTTTGAAAAAAGTGAGGCTGCCATTCAAAAAGCCTACCTCAAACAGTATGTCGATTTCAATACCTATCTGCAGGTTCTACAGCAACTGCTTGATGTAAAAGAGCAGATAGCAGCCATGAAAACCAAAGAAGCGTTGCAGGCTACTATCATCAATGCAATAGCAAGCGGAAAAGTGTATGAATAGCATCATCGTATCATGCAAAAACATTGTCAAAACCTTCAATGCGGGAGAAGCGGAAGTGAAGGCACTCCAAGGTGTTACGCTTGATGTGTATGAAAACGAACTTCTTATGCTCGTAGGTCCTTCGGGGTGCGGCAAGACGACTTTTGTTTCCGTTTTGAGCGGACTTTTAAGTTTTGACAGTGGAGCGTGTGAGGTGATGGGGAAAAACATTGCCGATATGAGCGATGAGGAGATCACGGCGTTTCGTGGCAAAAATATCGGCTTTGTCTTTCAGGCTTTTAACCTTCTTCCGTCTTTGACAGCCATAGAAAATGTTGCACTTCCCTTAACCGTAGCCGGAGAAAAAAGGACAAAAGCATTGAATCTGTCAAAAAAGATGCTTGAAGCAGTGGGACTTGGCAAAAAAGCGTATGTGAAACCAAGCGGATTGAGCGGTGGAGAGCAGCAAAGGGTTGCTATAGCCAGAGCATTGGTGCATAACCCGAAATTCATTATCTGTGACGAGCCGACAAGCAGTCTGGATCATACATCAGGACAGGTAGTGATGGAGCTTTTGCAGAAAATCATCAAAGAAAAAGGTGCGAGTATGATAGTGGTGACACATGATAACAGGATTTACAAATATGCCGACAGAATTGTGCATATGGAAGACGGGAAAATCATAAAGGTGGCTTCATGAGGACTTTTTTTATACTTGTTTTTATCTCACTTGTCGGTCTTGCTGTTGTGCTTGGAAGCATATATTACGGCGATATGGAAAAGTCAGGCGACAATGTCTCTTTACCCTCAATCAAACTCCCCTACAGATCTTTTATCGCCGGTACAGGTATTGTAGAAGCCGGAAGTAAAAATATCACTATCGGCGCACAAGTGGCAGGCGTTGTCAAAAAGGTGTATGTGCAAAGCGGAGACAAAATCAAAAAGGGGCAACTCCTTTTTAGCATTGATGACAGCAAGGAGAGAGCAAATATAGCTGTTTTGAAAGCATCGATACAAAGTGCTTTGGCAAGGTTAAAAAGTGCCAAAGACCAACTCAAAATCATAAAAAATATGAAAAAAATCTCTACCGGTATGGTTACAAATGAGAAGTACATCAAGGCTGTAGATACCTACAACGAAGCCAAAGAAAATGTCAATCTTGCAAAGCAAAAATATGAAGCCCTGTCAAAAAAATTGAAACTTTACCAGGTCTATGCGCCGATAGAAGGCACTGTTTTGCGCTCCAATCTCACAGAAGATGCTTACTTTGATGTTCATTCAAAAGCACTTGTTTTGGGAGATGATACCTACAACGTCAAAGTCAATATCAATGAGTTTGACACATGGAAGTTCCAAAAAGGTGCAAAAGCCACAGCCTTTATACGGGGCAACCCAAGTCAAAGGGTGCAGCTTGCGTATCTCTATACTATCCCTCTGGTTACACCCAAAACACATCTTACAGGCAGTCCTACAGAACGCACGGATACAAGAGTATTGCAAGTCATGTACAGAATCAAAAAACAACCCGATTTTCCTCTGTACGCAGGAGAGATGCTTGATGTGTTTATAGAGCGTGCAAAAGGAAAGTAATGTTTAGAGTTGCCGTAGAGATGCTGATGCATGACAAAACCAAGTTTTTGGGGCTTTTGATCGGGATTGTATTTACAGCATTTCTCGTTACCTTTGCAATGGGATATTTTGCCGGTTTTATGACGAGAGGTTTTGCACTGGTGAGTGAAAACCCAAGTGCCAAAGTGTGGGTGATGGATCCGGCAGTTAGTTCAGCCGAAGCCACCATCAATATGAGTGATTCTGCCTTGGATAGTGTGCGGGGTGTGGCGGGTGTGGAGTACGCCTCGCCGCTGTATCTGGGTGATGTCACAGCGCGTTATGCCAATGGAGATTTTCAATCGTTCCAGATAATAGGTGTTGATGATGCAACGCTCAGCGGTGCGCCGCTACCTGCCGATCTTTTGCATATCCCCAACAGTGTTATCGTAGACAGCGGGGGTACGGAAGGGAAACTGCAAACCCCCATATACAAAAAAGATATGTGGTCTTATGACGGGTCGCATTTACATGCTCCGACACGAGAGCTGCGTTATGGGGATAAGATGCTTGTCAACTCAAAAAGGGTCATGGTTGCCGGGATTTCTCATACGATTCCCCGTTTCCCTCCACGACCTTTGCTTTATACTACGGCATCGAATTTCAAGCGGCTCATCCCGGGTGAGAAGAGATATATTACTTTTATTATGGCACATCCCGCAAAAAATGTGACTCCCGACGAACTGGCAAAGCGTATTACCCAGACAACACATCTTAAAGCAATCACAAGTGAAGCATTTAAAAAAGAGACGGTAATGTGGTTTATGATCAACTCCGAAGATGTCGGCGATATGGTCAATATGGTGATTTTAGCGATGCTTGTGGGTTTTGGTGTGACAGGGGTGATGCTCTATATGTTCACGTATGAAAATCTCAAACAGTACGCTGTCTTAAAAGCGATGGGCGCCTCTACAAAACAGTTAAGCGATATGATCTTTACTCAGGTGTTTATCAGTGCGCTTGCAGGAAGCGGTATTGGTGTCGGGATCGCTGCGGTGTTAGAGCAAATAGTTTCAAGCCCGACTTTCCCTTTTCGGATGATGTGGTTTGCTCCTCTTGTCGGTTTTTTTGGGGTGATCATTGTAAGTATGACAGCAGCGTTTATCAGTCTTCGCCCTATTAAAACTATGGAACCGGCGATTGTGTTTAAGCTCTGATCATCAGAACTTTCTTTAGGACACATCTAAACTCATAACATTGCCAGCTTTGTTAATCTACCTCTTTTATACGCAACAAGGTGTTCCACTCTTTTGGAAATTTGATGAGCATGATGACTTTGGAACGTACCCATTTGCGGGGTACAGCACCGTAAAAACGGCTGTCTGCGGAGTTGTCTCTATAATCGCCGAGTGTGTAGTAGTGTGCTTTGGGTACGGTTGTAAGAGGCAGGTTCTCCAAAACAGGAGGGACACTGAGACGTCTGTTGTGTACCACGCCATAATATTTCCGGTAGGGTTCTTTGAGGAAATAGCCAAAAGGTGTGTGTACCGCTTCAAGGTCGTAATGTGCTGCATAGTTTTTGGTTTTGGTTGAATTGCTTTCAAGCTGAAGATAAAAAGCGCGCTCTTTTTCAAAAAACCGGTCACCCGCAACAGCCGCACAGCGTTTGAGGTAGAGTCTTCCTTTTGGATCGCGAGGATGTCGAATAACCAGCAGATCCCCTCTTCGTATGGTTTGAAAGCGTTTGGCTGTAATGACAATGTCGTTTTCTATCAAACCATAGTTCATACTGGTGCCATCTACACGATAGATGCCTAAAAAGTACCATATCACTGCTCCTGTGAGAAAGAGCAGTATCCAGAAAGATTTTTTCATACTTTTATTATAGCGTGCTTTGGTATGTACTTAAGAGAATTTTTATCTTTATTAGACTATAGTGGTAGCTCAAACTCTCGGGGTGCCATGGAAGACATGGCTGAGAAGACCAACAAAGGTCTACCCGTTGAACTTGACCCGGACAATACCGGCGTAAGGAAGAGCTTTGTAATACTACTGTCGAGCATGAAAAAAGAGATATTTTTTCTACCTCACTCTCTATTACTCTCTTCCCTACATACTTTTTAAATTCAATAATAAGTTAAAGGGAAAAACCAATGACAACCTCTATGAATACAACTAAATCACTCTTTGAAGCGAGTGAAGAGATCATCACGCGCGATCCGCTCCCCGGATCTGAAAAAGTATACGTTTCAGGCAAGATACACCCACACATCAAAGTACCGATGCGAAAGATCACCCTGACCAACGATGAAGAGCTTGTCGTCTACGACACTTCAGGTGTCTATACCGACCCGAATGTCGATATTGATGTCACCAAGGGCATCGACCCTATCCGCAAGGAGTGGATCGAAGCCAGAGGCGATGTGGAATCTTATGAAGGACGCATTATCAAGCCTGTGGACAACGGCTACAACACCGATGAGCAGCTTGAGTTCGTCACTGCCGGCAGCAAAGGGCTTCACAGAACCCCGCTGCGAGCAAAAAAGGGTAAGAATGTCACACAGCTGCACTATGCGCGTCAGGGCATCATCACACCGGAGATGGAGTTCATCGCGATCCGTGAGAACCAGAAGCTGGCGTGGACAAAGGCGTATTTGGCAGATGAAGAGCGAAACGGCAGACTCAAAGGGGAGAACTTTGGTGCGAACCTGCCGGAGGAGATCACACCGGAGTTTGTCAGAAAAGAGGTAGCTGAAGGGCGTGCTGTCATCCCTTTGAACATCAACCACCCCGAAGTGGAGCCGATGATCATTGGGCGTAACTTCCTTGTCAAGGTAAACTCGAACATCGGAAACTCCGCCACTACTTCAAGTATCGCCGAAGAGGTAGAGAAGATGGTCTGGGCGACACGCTGGGGGTCAGATACGGTAATGGATCTAAGTACCGGGAAGAACATCCACACCACGCGTGACTGGATCTTGCGTAACTCTCCGGTGCCTATCGGTACGGTGCCGATCTATCAGGCGCTTGAGAAAGTAGGCGGCGTTGCCGAAGATCTGACATGGGAAGTCTTCCGCGATACCCTCATCGAGCAGGCAGAGCAGGGGGTGGACTACTTCACTATCCACGCAGGATTACTGTTGCACCATGTACCAATGACCGCCAAACGTGTGACGGGTATCGTCAGCCGCGGCGGGTCGATCATGGCAAAATGGATGATCCACCACCACAAAGAGAACTTCCTCTATACGCACTTTGAGGAGATCTGTGAGATCATGAAAGCGTATGACATCACCTTCTCTCTGGGTGACGGACTGCGCCCGGGGTCGGTTGCTGATGCCAACGATGAGGCGCAGTTTGCGGAGCTTAAAACACTGGGAGAGTTGACAAAAATCGCGTGGAAACACGATGTGCAAGTGCTCATCGAAGGGCCGGGGCATGTGCCGATGCATATGATCAAAGCAAATATGGAAAAACAGCTTGAGTATTGTCATGAAGCCCCCTTCTACACACTCGGGCCGTTAACGACAGACATTGCACCGGGGTATGACCACATTACCTCCGGTATCGGTGCAGCGATGATAGGCTGGTACGGTACGGCGATGCTTTGTTACGTGACACCCAAAGAGCACCTTGGGCTGCCTGACAGAGATGATGTCAAAGAGGGGCTTATTACCTATAAACTCGCTGCACACGCGGCAGACATCGCCAAAGGACATCCCGGTGCCATTGCTCGTGACCATGCGATGAGCAAGGCGCGTTTCGAGTTCAGATGGATCGACCAGTTCAACATCGGGCTCGACCCAGAACGCGCGCGGGAGTACCACGACGAGACGATGCCGATGGCGGCAGCCAAGACTGCCCACTTCTGCTCTATGTGTGGTCCGAAGTTCTGTTCTATGAAGATCTCAGCTGAAGTTCGCGACTACGCAGCCGAGCAGGAGAGCCTCTCAGAAGAGGAGATCAAGCAGGGGATGGACGAGATGAGTCAGAAATTCCAGGAGCTTGGCGGGGAAGTCTATGTTAGTGAGGAAGTAGTAGGTAGTAAGTAGGAGTGATGGAGGCATTGTAGGGTGCGTAATCACGCACCTTTCACCGTTGTCAAAAGATATATGGTTTGTTTTTTCTATGCGTCTAAAAGGTGCGTGATTACGCACCCTACGCGCAGAGAATAAAACAGCAAATTATTCAAAAAGTATTTCTCGTTCCCACTGTCTCGGTGGGAATGCATATTTTACTGAGAACATAGAAAAGAACGTATGTATGGCATAAGATGTTATGTATGCATTCCCACGCGGGAGCGTGGGAACGAGAACAGGAAGAAAAGATTGAAGGATAGATCATGAATATCGCTATCGCCGGTGCCGGTCTGGCAGGTCGGGTACTTGCTCTAACTCTGCTGCAAAGCGGAGAGCACACTATTACCTTCTTTGAGAAAGACTCCAAAGAGGGAGTCAGTGCCGCAGGCTTCACAGCCGCTGGGATGCTTGCACCCTATGCGGAGCTTGAGACAGCAGAGTCGGTCATTTTCGAGCTTGGGAAACGCTCTATCGAACTCTGGCCCGCACTACTGAAAGAGATCGGACTTTTTGACGGGTATCAGCAAAAGGGTACGGTGATTACGGCTCATCCACAGGATATGGGAGAGCTTGAACATTTCATAGGAATGCTGCGGCGTAAAGTTGATGCGGCGCAGAGCATTGAGACACTTGACAAAACCGCAATAGGCACGCTTGAACCAGATCTTGGTATGCATCAAAAGGGCTTTTTCATCCCTGAAGAGGGAGTGGTAGATGCGCAGCGTTTCATGGCTTTTTCAGTCAACTACTTTGACCGTATGGAGCATGTCACTTTCCGTGAATATACACCAGTGGAGAGGCTGGAGCCCCAAAAGGTTTATACAAAAGAGGGCGTAGAGACATTTGACTGGGTGTTCGATACACGCGGTCTGGGTGCCAAGGAGCACTTTAAAGAGCTTCGCGGTGTGCGTGGAGAGGTGTTATGGGTGGAGGCAAATGACATCGATATCACCCGTCCTACACGTCTGATGCATCCGCGCTACAAACTCTACATTGTGCCGCGCGGCAATGGCTGTGAAGGGATTGATCTGGAGTATTGTGCTGAGTGCAAACTCTCACAGACGACAGGCTACAAACGCTACCTTATCGGTGCAACGGAGATTGAGAGTGAAGACACATCACCTATTTCGGTACGCTCAAGTATGGAGCTGCTCTCGGCACTCTATACGCTTCATCCGAACTTTGGCGAAGCACGGGTGGTCAACAGTGAAACAAACTGCCGTCCGGCATTCAAGGACAATCTGCCACGTATTGAGAATGAGCAGGGGCTTACGCGTATCAACGGACTTTATCGCCACGGCTACCTGCTCTCTCCTGCCATTGTGGAGAAGGCACTCAATGAAGGGATAAGGAGGATGCAATGACAATGATCACAGTATCGGTTAACGGTGAAACAAAAACGTTTCCCAAAGGGATTAACATCAAAGAGATGCTCAAACAGCTCAATTTTCATGATGAGTGGCTTGGGGTTGCGGTGAACAAAGAGTTTGTGCCCAAAGATGCATTTGAAAAGACCTGTCTGAACTCAGGTGATGAGGTCGATGTGCTGGCACCGGTAAGCGGGGGATAGATAAATGCGTTGCGTTCAAGTGAATAGTTAAGAGATTTGGTATGCGTTTCTGTGAAACGCTTTTTTAATTGAGAATGTGTACAAAATATTTTGGAATCGGAGACTTTAGTCCCGAAAGCTCTGCATAGGGCGAGGCTAAAGCCTTCGGTTCCTTATTTTATTAGATATGATAATAAGGAATGCAGGATGACAAAGATGATGGAGAAAGATCAGACGGGATGGGAGATTGGCGGTAAGCAGCTTACCTCAAGAATGTTCATAGGTTCAGCGCTCTATCCCTCTCCGGCGGTGATGGAGGATGCGATAAGCGCATCGGGGGCACAGGTAGTTACTGTGTCGCTGCGCCGTCAGGGGGTGAATAAAGAGGCAGGAGAGGGGTTTTGGAAAATCATTCGTGATCTTGGTGTAGAAGTGCTGCCCAATACCGCAGGGTGCCACTCTGCCAAAGAGGCGATCACCATTGCACAGATGGCGAGAGAGGTTTTTGGTACCAACTGGATCAAGCTTGAAGTCATTGGCGATCAGTATAATCTTCAGCCAGACCCCTACGAAACCGTGGAAGCGGCGAAGGTACTTGTCAAAGAGGGGTTTGAAGTCTTTCCCTATACCACAGATGATCTGGTCGTAGCCAAAAAACTTGTTGATGCGGGGTGTAACATACTGATGCCTTGGGGCTCACCGATTGGTTCGGGCAAAGGGCTGATGAATCCCTATAACCTCAAAGCGATAAGAGAAGCATTCCCCAATATGCCGCTCATCATCGATGCGGGCATAGGCAAACCCTCCCACGCGGTACTGGCGATGGAACTTGGCTATGACGGCATTTTGCTAAACTCTGCAGTGGCTCTTGCACAAGACCCTGTGGCGATGGCAAAGGCATTTGCGCTGGCAGTTGAAGCGGGACGCACAGGCTACGAAGCGGGTGCGATGCAGGAGCGGGAGTTCGCCTCTCCCTCCACGCCGACGGTGGGAACGCCTTTTTGGCACCAGAGCAAATAGTTGCATTTGCAACTATTTTAGTGAGGAAGTAGGAGGTAGGAGTGAGGAGTTGTGGTATGCATTGCCTTGCAATGCTTCTATTGAATGTGGGGAGAACCTTTATGGTTGACCTCTATGAGGATTAGACAAAGGAGACCAATGCGATTCCCAAAATGTGATGATACACCTCTTGGCATCTATCCGGTTGTGGATAGAGCAGACAAACTGCGTCCACTGTATGAGTGTGGCATTACCACGGCGCAATTGCGGGTAAAAGATATGGAGAGTGAGGCACTTGAGGAGGAGATTGTAGAGGCTATTACGGTTTCCCGTGAGTTTGATGTGCGTCTTTTCGTCAACGACTACTGGCAGCTTGCCATCAAACATAGTGCCTACGGTATCCATCTGGGACAGGAGGATATTCAAGACGCCGACATTGATGCCATCTACAGTGCGGGGCTTCGGCTTGGCATCAGTACCCATACCCCTGAAGAGATCGATATCGCATTAGGGTTTGAGCCCTCCTACATCGCCATTGGTCCTGTGTTTGTCCCTATCTCCAAAGAACTGAAGTACGATACTGTCGGTACTCAACTGCTCAAGCGCTGGGCGAAAGCGGTGGACTATCCTGTTGTGGCGATTGGGGGGATTACCATCGATAACATTGAAATGGTGGCTAAGACCAAAGCGGCAAGCGGTATTGCGATGATCTCCGGGGTACTTGATGAAAGAGGCAATATCTCCAAAGAGAAAACCAAAACACTTATGAAGGTCTTTGAACGCTATGGTATCTAAACAACATACACCGACTGTACTGAGCATTGCAGGGTATGACCCGTATGGTGGTGCGGGGGTGGTGATGGATACCAAAACTGTCCATGCGTTTGGAGGATACGCGCTCAGTGTGATCACGGCGGTGACGGCACAGAACTCTACGGGGGTTAAAGCGGTGGAGGCTGTTTCGGAGTCTATGCTGCATAGCCAGCTTGAAACCTTGTTGGAAGATGTACGTGTGGATGCGGTTAAAATAGGGATGCTTGCCAATAAACAAACAGTCCAAACCGTTGCGAAGATACTCAAAGCGTACAATATTAGCAATGTTGTGCTTGACCCTGTACTGGTCAGTTCAAGCGGCAAAGCACTGTTGGAACCTGATGCGATTGAAACGATGATCTACAAACTTTTTCCGCTGTGCCGGCTTGTTACCCCAAACCTTCCGGAGACTAACGCACTGCTTGGCAGCAGCTATGAGGGCAGGGCGAAGGAGGTGCCGAAGATGGCAGAGGCGCTCTTTATGCTTGGGGCACGAAATGTACTGCTTAAGGGTGGGCACAGTGTAGAGCGTGAGGCGGTAGACTACCTTGTGGAGTATTCAAGTATTACGCGTTTTAGTACACCGCGCATCGAGACGTCACATACCCACGGGACAGGCTGTCTGCTCTCTTCTGCCATTGCTGCACATCTGGCAGAGGGGTTTTCACTTGCACAGAGTGTCAAACAGTCCAAAAATTTTCTTTATGAAAAACTCAAAGATGCATCCACACTTTCATTGGCATACAACACAGATGTCTCCGATCGAAAAGAACCTATTTTTTAATAGGATAAAATTACTCTTATTTAAGCATTTTTAAATTATATGTAATGTATAACATGTCATCAAACTCTCGGGGTGCTCTATTGAGCTGAGATACCACCCGCAGAACTTGACCCGGACAATACCGGCGTAAGGAAGAGTTGTACTGCTTTGATGACTGCTGTGCTTCAAATCTGCAACTTTGCCTGCGTATGACATTTCAATCCTCTGAATTATTACCAACAGAGCTATCGAGTGAAACCGGTGATTTGTCAGAGAACTCAATTTCAAATAACAAGGGAAACCATGAACTATAGACTTCTACCACTCTCATTTGCGGCTGTAGCAGCACTGGGAACACAGATGTTTGCAGCCGAAGAGATCAGCCTTGATCCTATCGTTGTCAATGCAGACTTTAGAGCCAAGAAACTGTCTCAAACCGACGGGAGTGTCTCCGTACTCGATGAGGCACAGCTTGCTGACAAAACACAGCTCTCCTTGCCTGAGGTGGTCGGCACACTGCCCAACGTCAATTTTACAGCAGGTGCCTCCAAAGCCAAATATATCCAGATCAGAGGTATCGGAGAGCGAAGTCAGTTTGAAACGCCTATCAATCCTTCGGTAGGGCTGATCATTGACGGGATCGACTTTTCCCATCTGGGACTAGGTGCGACGCTGTTTGATGTAAAGCAGATCGAGGTACTCAGAGGATCGCAGGGAACGACATTTGGTGCCAACGGTATGGCGGGGGTTGTGACCGTAGAGAGCAATGCCCCGACCAAAGAGACCCAAGGACACATTGAAGCGGGTGTAGGGAACTACAACAGCTATACGCTTGGGGCTGCCGTAGGCGGTACGCTTATCAAAGACAGACTGCTTGGGCGTATCAGTGTGTTCCAAAACAGCAGTGACGGCTATATGAAAAACAGTTATCTCGGACGTGAAGATACCAACAATATCGACGAGTTGACCATCAAGACACAGCTGCGATGGCTTGTCAGTGACCGCCATACGATCGACCTGAACTACATCCATGCCGATATTGACAACGGGTACGATGCCTTTTCTTTGCAAAACACACGTACCACCCAGTCCGATCAGCCTGGAAAGGATAGCCAAAAGACCGATGCGGTAGCCCTCAAATCGACCTATGATTTCGATACGATGCGTATGGTAACGGCACTGACACACTCCAGTACCGGATCACTCTACAGCTATGATGAGGATTGGAGTTATGTCGGGGCATTCAGTGCTGACCTTTGGCCATACCGCGGGTTTGACTCGTATGACCGTGACAAAACACAGACCGATTTTGACATGCGTCTGATGTCAAACAAAGCAGGGCGCATTTTTGCGGCGACAACGGACTGGACAGTCGGAATTTACGGTAAGAAGTATGATGAAGACCTGCAGCGCTACCATCCTACCGACTACGGTGCACAGGAGCACTTTAACAGCAGTTACACCTCTAAAAATGCAGCACTGTACGGTCAGCTCGATATGCATATGAATACGCAGACAACCGTGATTGCCGGTTTGCGTGTCGAGAAGTGGGATATGTCGTATGACGACTCCAACAGTGTTGTCATTGACAATGATGAGACGATGGTTGGCGGAAAAGTAGGCATTACCTATGACCGTACCGATACAGAGCACTACTATGCGGTACTTTCACGCGGTTACAAACCCGGCGGGGTCAATGCCGGTACCACTCTGCCTGAGTCGGAAAAACGTTTTAAAACGGAAACCCTGTGGAACCTTGATATAGGACAAAATGCCTCTTTTTTCAATGAGGCACTGATCACCCGTGTCAATCTTTTCTACGGCAAGCGCAGAGATATGCAGGTGAAGCTTTACAAAGAGAATGACCACAGCTTTACAGACTATCTCTCCAATGCGGCTAAGGCGAGCTACTACGGGCTAGAGGCACAGGCAGACTACTATCCGACAGAAGCACTGCATCTCTTTGCCCAGCTTGGACTGCTGCATGCGGAGTTTGATGAGTACACTGCCGACTTGACAGGACGTGCACCGGCACAGTCACCTAAGTACCAGTACAACCTCGGGTTTGATTACACATTCCTTGAGAACTGGATATTCAGAAGCAACGTTGAGGGCAGAGGCAGCTACTACTTCTCCAATACGCATGACCAAAAGTCCGAAGCGTATGCGCTTGTAAACTGCAGCCTGAACTACGTGTATGGAAGCTGGACAGCAACAGTGTGGGGAAGAAACCTGACAGACGAGACCTACGAGACCCGTGGGTTCTATTTTGGGAACAACCCTGCCAATGGGTATGAGTCTGAACTCTATACACAAAAAGGAGATCCACGAACGTTTGGATTTACGCTATCTTATGATTTTTAAAGGATAGAATATGAAAGTCTCCATCGACATCAGTATGTACCCGCTTCAAAGTGAGTTTGAAAAGCCCATTTCAGCATTTATTGAAAGATTGGCGCGTGAACAGCGGGTAAATATTGTCCGTACGGAGCTCAGTACTCAGGTGTATGGTGAATACGATGTCGTTATGGGACTGCTTACCGATGAGATGAAAGTGGTATTCGAAGCGATGCCGCAATCGGTCTTTGTCATCAAAATTGTCGGTGAGGACAGGAAAGGGCGTTTTTAAATGGATATGAGCATTGCAGGGATTGCAGAGGCTTTTGCCAAGATGTCGGGGTGGGAGGTCACCGCGACACTGCTTGGGATCGCCTATGTCATTCTGGCAGCCAAAGAGTCGCAGTGGGCATGGCCGTTTGCCTTTTTCAGTACGCTTATCTACACGGTGATCTTCTGGGATGGTGCCTTGGTGGCATCTTCTCTTCTTAATTTCTACTATATGGTTATGGCAGTGTATGGTTTCATGCTATGGAAAAAAGATGCACAGGGAGAAACCCTTTCCATTAGCAGATGGCATCTGAAACACCACCTTGCTTTCATTGCTGCGGGAATTGCAGGAACCATACTTTTGGGGTACCTCACATCCACCTATGCCGGTGCGAAATTCGCCTACCATGATGCGTTTGTGATGGTCTTCTCTGGGATTGCTACATGGATGATGGCAAAGAAAGTACTGGAGAACTGGCTCTACTGGATGGTCATTGATTCTGCCGCAACCGTGCTTTACTACCGTTCAGGCTACCTTGCCACCATCGTACTCTTTGTACTCTATGTCATTTTGGCATTTTACGGCTATGCAAGCTGGAAAAAGGCGTACCGTGAACAGAGCCATACTTGAGAAGTACGCTCTTTTCAAAGATGATCCTATTGCAAGCATCACCCCTGTTGCATCTCAGGGATATTGCAACCTAAACTATCTTGTAACAACCCGGAAACACCACTATCTGCTGCGGATATTTCAGCAATCAAACATCGACCGAAAAGTTGAAATAGATATACAGAAGTGCGCTGCAAAGCAGGGCATTGCTCCTCCCATACTGATAGAGGATGAAGCCTCCGAATGGATGCTTATGGCATGGGTACCCGGAACACACCGAACAACATTCAACAAGACAGCACTTGCTACCCTTGCCCAAACACTGCAATCACTGCATGCCATCACTTGTGATGCACCAACTGTTGATCTGACGGTACAGATTAGAGAGCAGACTTCAGAGGTCCAAGAGGCATGCCGTACCCTTGCTGCGTATGATATGCAGCCTGTTTTGTGCCATCATGATCCCAACCCAAAAAATATGCTTTGGAAAGATGATCATAGTCTGACCCTCATCGACTATGAGTATGCAGGATACAACGACTGCTATGCTGACATTGCAGCCGTCTGTGTGGAGTTCGCACTCGATCAGGAGCATGAGAGGTTTTTTTGTGAAACCTATTTTGAGGGGAGATACCATCCCCAAAAGCTTGAGGCGTACAAGGTGCTCTATCGGCAGTTGTGTAAAGAGTGGTTTGAGGGAAATGTGTAGCTGATTTATTCTACGGTTACTGATTTCGCCAAATTTCTCGGCATATCTACATCATTTCCAAGTCTTACTGAAATCTCAAGTGCAAGCAGTTGCGTCACAACCATCATCTCAAAAAACTCAACCATAGGGTGAGAGCTGTAAGTGGTCTGTACAAAATCATCGGCAAGGTCGAAGGGCAGTGGTGAGATGGCACAGATAGTAGCATCTCTGGCACTCAGCTCTTCTACGTTGGATTTGATCTTGTCATAGTGCATGGTTTTTGGCATGAGGGCAATGGTAAAGAGTTCGCTATCTGCCAAGGCAATAGGACCGTGCTTCATCTCGCCGGCAGGGTATCCCTCTGCGTGAAGGTAGCTGATCTCTTTGAGTTTGAGTGCACCTTCAAGCGCAAGCGGGTAGAAGATATCACGGCCTATAAAGAAGAAACCGTGCCCATGCAGGTAGCGTTTGCTCAGTCTGTGCAGCTTTGCATGGAGCGCATCGGTTACCACAAGTGCTTTTGGGGTATGCAGCATGGCATCGATCTCTTGCTTGAGTGTAGGTTGGTCGATAGTGCCTTTTTGCTGACCTACATAGAGTGCCAGCATCCAGAGCACCATGGTCTGTGTCGCAAAGGCTTTGGTGCTTGCCACCCCTTTTTCGATGCCTGCACGTGTCAGGATGGCGGTGTCACTCTCTCTTACGATGGAGGAGTTGTCGACATTACAGATGCTAAGACTCTTTAACCCTGCGCGTTTTGCCATTTTGAGTGCTTCAAGAGTATCGGCAGTCTCACCGCTTTGGCTGATTGTAATAAAGAGGGTGTCTTTTGTCAGCAATGGCTCTTTATATCGGAACTCGGAAGCGATCTCGACATCGCAGCGTACCTTTGCCAACCGCTCAAAGAGATATGCCGATGTCAAAGCGGAGTGGTAGGAGGTACCGCAGGCACAGATCTTGATGGCATTGATACCGTCAAAAAAGCCCTCCTCAAGCTCATCGAGAACAATGCCCTCCTCAAGCACACGCCCCATCATGGTCTCTCCCATCACGCGGCTCTGTTCGTAGATCTCTTTCTCCATGAAAAATCGGTAACCGTCTTTCTGCGCCATTGCTTTATCAGCGATGAGGGGCTGCTTGACAAATGTTTTTTCCCCATTGGCATCAAAAAGATGAACGGTACTGTTCTCTACATAGCCATACTCCCCATCTTCAAGATAGTACACTTCATTGGCTTTTCCAATGATCGGAGTGTCCGAAGAGGCAAAGTAGACATCCTCAGCGCCAAATCCAATGAGCATCGGTGAGCCGTTCTTGGCAAAAAAGATCGTCTCAGGAGCCGCTTCACTGATAAGCAGTGTCGCATACGCCCCTTCAAGCCGTTCGATGGTTTTTTGAAATGCTTCAAACGGGGTCGCACCTGCATTATGGTATTTTTCAAAAAGGTGTACGATAGTCTCCGTATCGGTCTGGCTTAAGAAGCTGATACCATCTTCCTGAAGCTCTTTTTTAAGCTCCTGATAGTTTTCGATGATACCGTTATGTACCACATAGGAGTAGGCACCAAGATGCGGGTGTGCATTGAGTTCGGTGGGTTTGCCGTGCGTTGCCCAGCGTGTATGCCCAATGGAAACGCCAAAGCCTTCAGAGGCATAGTTCTTGGTCTTCTCTCTTAGGTTTTCAAGCTTTCCTACTGCCTTGAAGTTATGCAGTTTATCTCCCTCGATCACGGCGATTCCCGCAGAGTCATACCCCCTGTATTCCAGCTCCTGCAAGCCTTCAAGCAGTATCTCTTTCTTCTCTTTAGGCCCTATATAGCCAACAATCCCGCACATCTATGCTTCCTTTTTGTCTGTTGTGAGTTTTTCTATAATGCGTTCCGTATTATGGCAAAAGTTTCCATTCTTTTCGATGAGGAACATATCACGTACACGGTTTTTGAGTGTATGCACTTTTGCAGTCACAATATCAATGCCCATCTCATCGAACATATCAATGATATAGGCAAGCAATCCCCGCTGGTTTTTGCATCTTAAATGCATGATCGCATAGCTTTTGGAGTGTTCACAGTCAATGTCTATATCTTCGTGTTTGATTGATGGTTTTTTGTCTATGCTTTTTTTGGTGGGGTCAAATGCATCATTGATGATCTGTTCGATCAGTCCGATCTCATCGTCATCTACACGGGTCGCAAAGTCTATTTTGAAATATTTGAGTTCATTGAAGAGTTTGCTGATATCCATATTGACCACTTCAAGGGTGCTGAGTTTTCCCAGAAGATAGCTGAGGTTGATAGAGTCAGCACGAATGATCTCTATGGTGAGATAGTCGCGGTTGCTGATATGGTAGGTGAAGTGTTCTGTTTCAAATGCTTTTTTGGCAATTTCGATGATCCTCTCAGGACGGTAGCGCAGAAAGAGTAGGTTGGAAGGCATCTGCAAAATCTTGTTCTGCTGGGAGCGTTTGAGTGCTTTAAAGTCAGGATGCCGTTTGAGCGCCTGCTCCTTTTTGGCACGTTTTGCCGCCTCATCGAGCATAGCAGTACGTCCAAGTACTTCAAGCGAGTGTTTGTAGAGCGTACGCAGCAGCTTCGCAGAAAAAGAGTTGTAGATATCGCTGCCTACACCATTCATATCGGCATAGGTAAGGATGTAGATCATATCGAGCAGTTTTTTGCTCGGAAAATGGGATGCAAAGCCAAAGATGATCTTTTCACTGTAGAGATCTTCTCTCTGGGCAACATTGCTCATGAGCGTATGGTACTGAATGAGCCGTTCTCCCATTTCGATCAGTTGCGGCTGCATAGCGAGTTTCTGTGCAAAGATCTTGAAAAGGGAGGCACCCACATAGTGGTGGTCACGCTTTCGCCCTTTACCGGCATCATGTAAAAAGGTGACCAGTTTGAGCATCGCCTTTTCATCTTTGGACAGGCTTTGGTAAAGTGCGTCTATCTCTGCATCGGCAATATTTTCAAGATGGTAGACACAGCGTAGAGAGTGGATGTCGACAGCGTACTGGTGGTAGCCGTCAAATTGGGGGAGGTCAACCACTTTTTTGATGGGCGGGATCGTATATTTAAGCAGCCTTGCATAGGAGAGTGTCGAAAGAATGGAGTAAGCACACGGTTGGTAAAATATCTCTCCAATGGTTCTGTAAAGCGCTTTGTCCGGTCGCTCAGGTCTTGGTGCATCGATGAGGGCACGCAAAAATGTCGGATGTGCTCTAAAAGGTGTCTGAGCCTCTTTGCACATATGTTTGAGCATGCTGTTAAAATCTTTTCCCTTGGGGTAGATGAAGCGTTTTACAGAAGGCGGATCCATATACTCATATGTAAGCCTCTCAAGCCATATTGTACTGTAGAGCCGGATAATCTTTAACGACTCTGTAACCTTCTTGGCAAACTTCATATGCCCCTGCTGGCTCTCCTCGTACCCGAGCAGTTTGGCAACCGAGGGAAGCAGGTCAAGCCGAAGCTTATCCTCTTTTTTGTGTGCGGCAAGATGGAGTGCGGAGCGTACACGGAAGAGAAATTCCAGCGCAATGCGGAAGGGGCGATACTCCTTCTCTTCGACAATATTTTCCGGAAGGTCTTTAATGGTGTTGACATGGAAGCGTACCTTGCCGATCCAGAATACCAGATTGGCATCACGGAAACCGCCCACTCCTTCTTTGAGGTTTGGCTCCATTGTCAGAGGGTATTTTCGGTGCTTTTGTGCCTGCTCTTCGAGCTTTTCTCTGATAAAGCCTTCCACATTGTCGTGGCGGATGCGTTCTATGGCATTTTGTGTATGTGTCCAGATGAAGTGGGAGCCCTCGATAAAGCGAGACTCGATCAATGCCGTTTTGATGGTAATGTCGGTTTTGGAGACATCGTACAACTCTTCAACTGTATGCACTCTGTGACCAAGTTTCAATCCTGTATCCCAGAGGATATAGAGGATCTTTTCGATCAGCTCTTTGACATTGTATCCGGGAACCTCCCGGTAGACGATCATTAGGTCGATATCGGAGTAGACACAAAGCTGCTCCCGCCCGTAACTTCCAAGTGCGACCAAACCAACAGGTATGGCGTTTTTCATAGGCAGATAGTCCCCGAACATAGAACGCAGGGCAACCTGATAGATAAGTTTGAGGATCGTATCGATCTTTTTGGTATGCTTGACAAGAAAATCTTTCCCTCCGGTATGGGCAAAAGTCTCTTCAAGTGTTTCAAAATACTGCTTTATCTCTTTTTTGAGCACTTTTGCAATTTCGAAATCGGGTGCATTTTCATACAGCAAGGCTTCAATCTGACGTTTTAGGGTGTTCACTTTCTCTCCTGAGGGCACATCTAATAGCCCTAGACACTCATAATGGGTTTAGCAAAACCCACCCTTCGGGCATTCCTCTGCTTTGCACTATACGGCGTTACACTTTTTCGACTTAGCTACGGCTAGGCCTTTAAAAGTGTGCCTTGTCTAGCACTAAAGCATAGAAATGTTATGAGTATCTAGGGTTTTTAGATGTGCCCTAATCTATTAGTGTTATAATACCCAAAATTAATTATGGATGTTCCAATGGATCTGATAGAAAAAGTACGCAATCGCGAGAGGCTGAACCAGCAAGAGGGTGAAGCACTTTACGAACTTGACCTTTATACGCTTGGTGAGCTTGCCGATGAGATACGAAGAGAGAAATATGGCAACAAAAGTTATTTCAACATCAACCGTCACCTCAATCCGACCAATGTCTGTGCCGACATCTGCAAGTTCTGCGCCTACTCTGCGAGCAGAAAAAATCCAAACCAATATACCATGAGCCATGAGCAGATTGTCGATATTGCCAAAAAGGCAGCAGCCAACGGAGCCAAAGAATTGCACATTGTCTCAGCACATAATCCCAATGACGGGGTAGAGTGGTATATGGGAGCCTTCCGAAAGATCAGAGAGGCACTGCCCGATATTCATATCAAGGCAATGACGGCTGCCGAGATCGATTTTCTGCACCGCCAGTACGGGCTCAGTTACGATGAGGTACTCGATCTGATGATCGAAAACGGTGTAGACTCCATGCCCGGCGGCGGTGCGGAGATCTTTGACGAGGGTGTACGAGAGTACCTTTGCAAAGGCAAAGTGACCTCCGACCAGTGGCTCTATATTCACCGAAAATGGCACGAAAGGGGCAGAGAGTCCAATGCTACGATGCTCTTTGGGCATGTGGAGAGCAAGGCGCACCGCATCGATCATATGCTTCGCCTGCGTGATCTTCAAGATGAAACAGGCGGTTTCAATGCCTTTATCCCACTTGTTTACCAGAGAGAAAATAACTTTTTGAAAGTCAATGAATTTCCTACCGGACAGGAGATCCTCAAGACCTATGCCATCGCAAGGATTCTTTTGGATAACATCCCCCATATCAAAGCCTACTGGGCAACCTCTACGATCAACCTTGCACTTATCGCACAGGAGTTCGGGGCAGATGACCTTGACGGCACCATAGAAAAAGAGGCGATCCAGTCTGCTGCTGGTGCAGCTTCAGCCAACGGTATGAAGCTTGATGATTTTGTAGCGATGATCAAAAATGCCGGTTTTGTGCCTGTGGAGCGTGACAGTCTTTACAATGAGTTGAAGGTCTACTAAATAATTTATGTTAGAATATAGGTTTCAATCACGAGGAATGTAATATTATGGTATTAATGATAGACAACTATGACAGTTTTACCTACAATGTCGTACAGTACTGCAGAGAACTCGGTGCCGATTTAAAGGTGATCCGAAATGACGAGATGACCATTGAAGAGATCAAGGCACTGAACCCTGAGAAGATTATCCTCTCTCCCGGTCCCTCTACACCCGATGAAGCGGGTGTGACACTCGATGTTATTAAAGCCTTTTCAGATACGACACCGATCTTTGGCATCTGTCTTGGACATCAGAGTATTGCACAGGCATTTGGCGGAGAGGTGATCCGGGCAAAACAGATGATGCACGGCAAGACCTCTCAGGTTGAGATCGATGCAGAGACACCGATTTTCAAAGATCTTCCAAAGGAGTTTCGTGCAACACGTTACCACTCTTTGACTGTGAACAAGGAGAACCTTCCGGAGCATATCATTGCAACCTCCCACAGCAAAGATGATGAAGAGATCATGTCGCTGCAGATCAAAGACAAGCCTGTCTACGGTGTACAGTTCCATCCCGAGTCCATTATGAGCGAGTATGGACATGAGATGCTTGACAACTTTTTGAAACTCTGAGATTTGGAATCAGGCGATGCGAAAAAAGCATTTTCTTTGGCTGCTTTTCCTCTATGTCGCCTCAGTATTTTATCTCGCCTATACAACCCCCATTACGCCCCATGAAGCTAAAAACTTTTATCTTTCACATGATATAACCTCACTATTGATGCACTGGGGAAATGCGATTATTCCCGGTGTTTTTGGGTTACGCCTCTTTTTTATGCTGTTTGCATTTTTGAGTTTGCGTATCTTTTATGAACTCAGTCAGCGCTATTTTAAAAAACGTGAAGATGTCTATCTCTCTACGGCGCTTTTTATGTTCCTCCCTGGGATATTGACCGCAAGTGCTATGGCGAATGTTGCTATTATCGTATTACCGCTGGTACTTTTTTTCGTACTTTTGTACGAGCGGAGACATTTTATGGTTTTGCCGCTTATTATGTTGGCGCTCTTCTTTATCCATGAAGCTTCCGTAATTTTCTTTCTAGCTTTGCTTTTTTACAGTATTGCACATAAAGATAAACACCTTGCCATTATCTCTTCTGCATTTATTGTCGCATTTATCTATTTAGCCAAAGGAATTGAAATAGGGGGACGTCCATCTGGACATTTCATTGAAATTTTTGGTCTTTATGCTGCAGTCTTTTCTCCATTGCTTTTCCTCTATTTCTTCTATGCTATGTACCGTATTCTGCTGCGTGAAAAGAAGACGATGATGTGGTATATATCATTTACGGCACTTGCAGTATCATTGCTGTTGTCAATACGTCAAAAAGTTTACATTACAGATTTCGCACCCTATGTGATGATATCAACAATCGCTATGGTAGATGTGTTTAATCGCAGTCTAAGGGTAAGACTTCCTGAATTTCAAAGATACTACAGATATGCTTTCTATGTTGTTCTCTCGGTACTTGTTGTCAGTGTGCTGACCATTGTGCTTCACCGCTATCTTTATCTTATGGCAAAAGAGAGTGAAAGACCGTTCGCCTACCGTATCTATCGCCCCTATGATCTTGTTCAAAAGCTGAGAGCAGAGCATCGGACATGTTACGATACCCAGGGCAGATGGAAGTATCAGTTACGTTATTATCATATCTCTCCTTGTTCACCAGAACATTAAAAAACTGTTTCCAAAATACACAAAATCCATATATTGCTTATCGTTTTGATTAGCCAAACGAAACTTAAATGAACTGCATGCTACACTAAAACGAACAAAATTAAAGGAGAACTCGATGGCTCAAAAGGCAATTAGAGAGTACGATGGCAAAGCGATCTTTGCGAAACATTGGAACGAATATTTTGACGGTTTCCATTATGGATTCAAATCAGTATTGGTTACCAGTGGTGACGAATTGAAAGAGAAGGCAAAAGAGCATGGATTTGAGTGGCTGACACAAGAGCCGCTGGTTGCCAAACCTGATATGCTTTTCGGAAAACGCGGGAAAAACGATCTTGTCCTGTTCAAGGTAGAAAAACCAGGTGATGTAACACTGGAAGATGCAGCCAAATGGATCGATGAGAAACAATCCCATGAAGTGACACTGCTTTCCGGTCAAAAAGGACATCTGACCCACTTTATCGTTGAGCCGTTTACACCGCATACTCAAGAACAAGAGTATTATATCTCCGCAACAACTGTCGGTGAAGATGATGTACTCTATATGTCTGCTGAAGGTGGTATGGAAGTTGAAGAGGGATGGGATGAGAAGGTCAATGAAGTCCACATTCCTATCAATATGCCAGATACCGATATGGAAAAGGCTATCAAGTCTCATATTCCAGAGGATATTCCAGAAGAGAATAAAGCAGCATTTGCCTCATTTGCCATCCAGTTCTTCAAATTCTACAGAGATATGAACTTTGCATATCTTGAGATTAACCCGATCGTTATGCTCGACAACGGTGAAATGGCGATTCTTGACCTTGTTGCAAGACTTGACGATACTGCCGGATTTATGATGAGAGATGCATGGGGTGATATCGAGTTCCCAACCGCATTTGGTATGGAAGACCAGTCTCCTGAAGAAAAAGCCATCGCCGAAGCAGACTCCAAGTCAGGTGCTTCACTCAAACTGACCATCCTGAATCCTCAGGGACGTATTTGGACAATGGTTGCCGGTGGTGGTGCATCAGTTGTATACGCTGATACCATTGCAGATTTTGCAGGTGTTGAAGATCTGGCAAACTACGGAGAGTACTCCGGAGGACCGACAACAGGTGAGACCAAGTTCTACGCTGAGACTATCTTCGATCTGATGACTCGTTATGATGATCCAAGAGGCAAAGTCCTTATCATCGGTGGGGCGATTGCAAACTTTACGGATGTTGCAAAGACCTTTACCGGTATTATTCAAGCAATGGAAGAGTGGGCAGAAAAACTCAAAGCACATAATACAAAAATTTATGTACGCCGTGGTGGACCAAATTATGAAAAAGGGCTCAAGGATATCAAAGAGGCTGCTGACAGACTGGGACTGGATATCGAAGTTTACGGACCGGAAACACATGTTACCGATATTGTAAGAATGGCACTAGAGAAGTAAGGGTAGGAGAATATAGATGAGTAGCAGACTATTTACAAAAGACACACAAGCGATTTTTTGGAACAACAACAAGACAGCGATCCAGAGAATGCTGGACTATGATTATGTCATTGGAAGAGAAACACCGTCTGTGGCGGGTATTGTTGCACCTACAAGTGCAAACAAATTTGAAAAATTCTTCTGGGGCGGTGATGAGATCATGGTACCGCTTTACAAAAGTACGGCTGAAGCTGTCAAAGAACAGCCTCAAGCAGATGTGCTTTTGAACTTTGCATCATTTAGAACAGCGTATGATGTCACTATGGAAGCGATCGCAATCGAAGGGCAGTTCAAGACTATCATGATCACTGCAGAAGGTATCCCTGAAAGACTGGCAAGAAAGATGAATCAGGCAGCACGTGATGCCGGTGTAACAGTGATCGGACCTGCAACAGTCGGTGCAATCGCTCCAGGTGCTTTCAAGATCGCTAATATTGGTGGTACCATCGAAAATATTATTAACTCTAAGCTTCATAGAGCAGGTTCTTGTGGACTGGTTACCCGTTCAGGCGGTCTTTTCAATGAGCTTTCAAACATTATCGCACTCAATGCTGACGGTATTGCAGAAGGTGTTGCGATCGGTGGTGACAGATTTGTCGGTTCAGTATTTATAGACAACCTTCTTAGAATGGAAGAGAATCCGGATGTCAAATATATGATTCTTCTTGGTGAAGTGGGTGGTACAGAAGAGTATAAAGTGATCGAAGCAGTCAAATCAGGCAAGATCAAGAAGCCGATCATCGCATGGTGTATCGGTACGATCGCGAAGCACTTCAGCTCAGGCGTACAGTTTGGTCACGCGGGAGCATCTGCAAATGCCGACGCAGAAACAGCAGCCGCGAAAAATGCAGCGATGGCAGATGCAGGCATCCACGTGCCGGCATCGTTCAACGACCTTCCTGCAACCATTGCAGAAGTGTATAATGATCTTAGATCACAAGGTGTCATCGGTGAAATCGAAGAGCCTGCGATCAGACAGATTCCAAAAGTCAGAAGACCAAAACAGTTCATCTGTACCATCTCTGACGATAGAGGTGAAGAAGCAACATACGCAGGCTTCCCTATCTCTTCTGTTGCACTTCCAAGCACAGGTAAGGGGATTGGTGATGTCATTTCACTGCTTTGGTTCAAAAAACAGTATCCAAAATGGGCGACAGAGTTCATTGAAACAGTGATTAAAACCGTTGCAGACCATGGTCCTGCCGTTTCTGGTGCACACAATGCCAAAGTCACTGCAAGAGCAGGAAAATCTGTTGTTGAAGCACTCGTAACAGGACTTTTGACCATTGGACCAAGATTTGGTGGTGCCATTGACGGTGCAGCGAAATACTTCAAATATGCAGATGACAATGGTCTGACACCGGCAGAGTTCCTTGGCTATATGAAGAAAGAAGGTATACCAATTCCTGGTATCGGTCACAGAATCAAGTCTCTGAAAAACCCTGACCTTCGTGTAAAAGGTCTCATGGACTTTGCAGGAGAAAACTTCCCTGCGACACCACTGCTTGACTATGCAAGAACAGTCGAAGCGCTGACAACATCCAAAAAAGAGAATCTCATTCTCAACGTGGATGGTACTATCGGGATTCTGATGGTAGATATGTGGAGAGCACTTGGGTACAGTGAACCAGAAATCGATGAATTTATCGAGTCTGGTACACTCAATGCATTCTTTATCGTTGGTAGATCCATTGGATTCATCGGTCACGTACTTGATGAAAAAAGATTGGCAATGCCAATGTATCGCCACCCAATGGACGACATCCTCTACGATGTCAAGAAGGCAGAGCCTATCGCATAATACTCTATTCAAAGACACGGACTTTCCGTGTCTTCCTGTTAACAGCCTCTCTTTTCTACATTATTTTTTCTATAATTTTTAGACTTAATGGAAAAAACGGGTTGCTAAAAACCTAAGCAAAGCCCGGTAGCATGGTGCTTAAAAAGGGATTATTTACAATGCGCTGTAAAAAAATGCCCAAAATGCGGTTCAAACCATACAAAAAAGA
>JALWTA010000046.1 GCA_027082955.1 Sulfurovum sp.
TTGTCAAGTTCCATAAAACAGGCTCCTTTATACAATGTGTGTGGTAACAAATTGTACGTAAATCTGCCTGTTTATGGGCTTTCGTAGATGGATTTTCCTTTAGAATTTATGTGCGAAAGTTGAGATCATTTATTTTGTCTGCTAAAACATTGTTTTGTTCACATCTAATATTTAAATAAATGGCTATGGCTATAACAAAAATACCTGCAAACCAAATAATAATTTTTAAATTAGGAGAATTATGCCATGAATATTTTTCTATTTTTTGTTGTTCTTGAGCATAAGTCAACTGTTCTTTCAAGCGTTTATTTTCCATTGCTATATCAAAAATTTTTGCATATACTGAATCATCTAACTCTTGCTTAATTAGCTCTATGCGTTTATTTTCTGCCTCTTCATTTAAACTTATTAAGCGTTTTAGTTCTTCTTTAATTGTGTCTAAGTATTGTTGGGCTTTTTTATTCTGTTTTATGCTTTTTTCTATCTCTAAAAATTCTTTTCCTAGCAAACTATTTTCCTTCCTTGTTTATTTCATTGTTAACTTGAAAACCCAATAATTTTTACAACTCAAAAATTTTATTAAACAGAAAGCAGTTCAACTATCTTCTCAATCGGTCGTCCGATCGCTGCTTTGCCGTCTTTGATGACAACAGGACGCTCGATGAGTTTTGGATGTGCAGCCATCGCTTCGATGAGCTTCTCTTCATCTTCAACATCTTTCAGAGCGAGTTCTTTGTAGATCGCCTCTTTGGTACGCATCAGTTTGCGTGCAGAAATACCGAGCATCTTCAGTAGATCTTTAAGCTTCTCTTTACTTGGTGGGGTTTCAAGATACTTGACCACTTCTACATCGGCATTCTGAGCTTCGAGCAGCCCCAGTGCCTCCCTTGATTTGCTGCATCTTGGGTTGTGATAGATTGTGATTTTACTCATACGATAGACTCCTTTAGACTTGCTATTTTGCGAAAGTCTACACTATTCTCACTTTAAGGCAATTTTTCATTATCCAAAAGAGACTTAAAAGAGGCAAGATCGATTGGCGTATGCGCATAATAGCCCTGATAAGCGTCACAATGAATTGCTTTGAGATATTGGAGGGTATCCTGTGTTTCTACACCTTCAGCCACAATGCCCAGCTGAAACTTTTGCCCTATGGCGACAACAGCTTCAACAATCATCTCATCATCTTCACTCATATTACGCACAAATGACTGGTCTATCTTGATCACATCAACAGGAAGTTCTTTCAGATGGGAGAGGGAAGAATAGCCCGTTCCGAAATCATCAATAGAAAAACGGAATCCAAACGCTTTGAGTTCTTTGATTTTACGCACGGCATCTTCAATGTTACGTATGATCCCGCTTTCTGTGATCTCAAGTTCAAACCATTGTGGATCGACATCATACTTCCGCACAAGCAGCATCAGTTTCTCTACAAAGTGCGGTTCTAAAAAATGGACGGTACTCACATTGATTGAGATATGATCCAGCCCAAACATATCATTGCGTTCATACAATCGTTTTACATCTTTAAAAATCCGTTCAAATATCCATGCTTCCAACTGTATGATGATACCGCTCTCCTCTGCCAGCGGGATGAACGTATCCGGCAGTACCAAACCTTTTTCAGGATGGTTCCAGCGTATCAGTGCTTCAGCACCGATGATACTGTTGGTTTTGACATCCAGTTGAGGCTGGTAGTACATCTCAAACTCATCCTCTTTCATCGCTCGTCTGATATCGTTTTCAAGCATCAACTGTGATGCTACCTCCACACTCATACTGTCACGGTAGAAACAGAGGCTGCCGCGTGCTGTCCTTTTGGCTTCGTACATTGCCGTTTCAGCCCGCTTAAGCAGATCGAATGCCGTCGCTTTCGTTTCGGAGAAAAGCACAGCCCCGATCGAAACCCCAAGATGACAAGTCCTTCCCGCGATCCTAATAGGCTGCATAAAATGCTCCTGAAGTGTCGTGACATACTGTTCAGTTCGCTGCTTTGCCTCAACTTCATCCATACCCGCATTGGCAATCAAGATCACAAACTTGTCACCGCTTACCCGGGCAAGCATCTCATGCGTACCTGTTACCTCCTCAAGCATGTGTACTGCCTGTTTAAGCGCTTTGTCACCGGTATCATGTCCAAAGGTAGTATTGATCTTTTTAAAATTGTCGATATCTAAAAAGAGAAGTGCCCCTACATTTTTTGTACGTTTCTTTGCAGCAATAAGATTGCTTAGTTTATCCATCAGCAGTGTTCGGTTTGGGATATTGGTAAGCACATCATAATAGGCACTTCTTAGCATCTTTTCCTGCGCCGCGATCTCCGAAGTAATGTCATTGACAATCGCGATCCCGCCTGCAATCTCTCCGCTGCTGTTAAACATGGGGACTGTTGAGAGTTCAACAAACAGGTCTTTTTCATTCATATCACCGATTTTAAACGGTCCTCTATAGTGTCCTGTTTTGCCATTGTAGACATATTCATGTGCCTGGATAATTCTGTTGTCATCAATGTATTGACTGAGCGGATATCCCAAAATAGATACTTTTCCATCCAGCCTGTTCATTTGCACGAATTGGCTGTTGGCATCTTCGACAACCAATGCTTCATTATAGTAGTATATACCAACCGGTGCACGGTCAAACAGTGAGAAAAAACGTTCTTTCAACTTTTCATGGGATGTCTTGATATCAATAAAATCCTGACGGTTTTTAAGCCCAGAAAGGATCATCCTCCCATAATAGTTCGCAACCAGCATCATCAGCAGTACCAGTGACATGACCGCAAAACCGATGGTATCGTAGATGCTGCCTTCTACTGCAAAAAGTTTCCAGATAAGCGGTCCATACATGACAAGTACATAGGTTAAGAGCAGATCATTTTTTGTTGCCAAAACACCCATGGATGAAAACCCGACAGCAAACAAAAACAGCATCAATACCATTTGGTGCATCATATCACCATCAGGGAAAAGCAGCAGTGCTGCACATCCCCACACAATACCGCTTAGCAACACATTGGTGTAATAACGGTCAAGCCAAAGCATGACAGAGTGAAGTTTTTCTGATTCAGGTGTTTTTCTAAAAAGCAGGTAATGGTAAGAGCGATAGAGAAACATCACAATATTCAGCAACAGCCATATGCCTATGGCAGAGGTATCGACAATACCCAATTGCATGGCACTAAGAAGAAAGGCACCAAGTATCTGCCCGACAAGCATCTGAGGTAATGAGAGGTAGTAAAATGTCAATGTATCATACGCAAACCTGTTCTCAAAAGCTGCAGTATTCTCATTGGTCTGTTGTTCCATTCGGGAATCCTTGTACAGTATCGTTTTTTATCGCTGTATCAAACAGCATAAAAATGGTCTGTTGAAGAACTCCCCTGCGACATTATAGCCCAACTTTATAAAGATAACAAATATTAAAATATTATTTTATTTCTCTTCATCTATATGTCGTCTCTGCTCCAAATGGGCTGCGAACTGTTCACCGGTTTCAAGTTTCATCAGCAATCGGGCATTATTGACCCGAAGTCTGTTATTTTCCTCTTGCACTGTCTCTATGCGCTCCTGCAATGCTTCATGTTCCTGCTTGATCGCATCATATCGTTCATTCGCATTTGCCAGTTCGGCTTCAGTTCTGGCAAGTGCCTTTTGCGTCTCTGAAAGTACTCTTTCTGTTTGTGAAAATTTCTCCAGTGCATCATTCAGACGCGATTTCGTGTCATCAAACGCTTTAAGCAACTGAGCCTGTTGTGCATTGTCCATCTGGTAGCGTTTGAGTTCATGTTCCAGTTCTGCAATATGTTTCTCTTTTTCGATATTGTCGATCTCTGTATTGACGAACCGGTCTTTATAGGTCTTGACACGCATCGTCGCGATGATCACTACAAGTACAACAAACAGTATGACCACTGCGCCGACCGCTGCGCTCAGCATCAGTACAGGATCACCGCTGATCTTTGCGATAAGTGCATTCATCCTCTTACCCTCTCATCACATCATAATTGGCGGGATAGTTACACTGCATCTGTTGTTTTGGCAGCGCATTTTTTCCATAGTGCATCTTTTTAAAAACAATCTGTACCTTGTTGTCCAGATCATCATAGTATGCCACACTCTGAAGCCTGCCCCGCTCATCGACAGCAAGGGTATATCTTCTTCCTTTGTACTCGGTGACATATACATCTTTTTTATAGGGCTTCGCCTGCTGAACAATATGTGCCAGATCAAACCCTTTCCCTATACGGTAAGCCGTCACCTGTTCCAGATCATGGTCAACCACGAGGATATCTTTGCCATCTGTACATACCTCTTTTTTCGTCGGCGACAGATAGGACCACTTAAGCCGTCCAACCGCAGAGTAAAGTACTTTGCCGCGGTATTTGATCACCTTACTGTCCGGGTTGGTCACCATTTGAGAAAAAACGGCACTGAAATGCTTCGGAAGCCGAATGCCGCCTGCCATTGCTACACCTATGGACAAAGCGAACAAAATTGCACTTTTCATCTATTTTCCCTTCATATTGTACTCAATAATATACCCTATTTGCACTTGTATCAGGTTGAGAGATTATCTCACAAAAATGTGTATCGTTCGTGAAACATAATCTCTACAAAGCATAACGGAGTATTAATCACTTTTTGGCTAAAATAATCGCACTTTAACATTAGGCAAGCAAAGCATGATCAAAAGTCTGTTTCAAAAAGTAGTCGGTACACAAAATGACCGTATTGTAAAAAACTATATGAAGAGGGTGCAGAAGATCAATGCACTCGAAAGCACCTATGAGCCTATGAGTGACGAAGCACTCCAGGAGGCATTCAACGCACTCAGAGAAAGTGTCAAAAGCGGTGAGAAGAGTCTCGATGATGTCCTTTACGACTCTTTTGCCATCACCCGTGAAGCGAGTAAGCGTGTGCTGGGGATGAGACACTACGATGTCCAGATGGTCGGGGGTATGGTGCTGCATGACGGCAACATCGCCGAGATGAAGACCGGTGAGGGGAAAACCCTCGTCGCTACCCTGGCGGTCGTACTCAATGCGATGACAGGCAAAGGGGTGCATGTCGTTACCGTCAACGACTACCTTGCCAAGCGTGACTCCGAAGAGATGGGGGTGCTCTACAAATTCCTCGGCTACAGTGTCGGATGTATCACTGCCGATATAGACGACGAGTTCGCACGGAAAGCGCAGTATGATGCAGACATCA
The DNA here is from genome assembly GCA_027082955.1 of Sulfurovum sp. Taxonomy (GTDB): domain Bacteria; phylum Campylobacterota; class Campylobacteria; order Campylobacterales; family Sulfurovaceae; genus Sulfurovum. Next base: position 5,217 of record JALWTA010000046.1, read on the forward strand.
CCTACGGTACCAACAACGAGTACGGCTTTGACTACCTGCGTGACAACATGAAAGTACGCCTCGAAGAGAAGGTACAGCGTGAGCACAACTATGCCATTGTTGATGAAGTCGACTCCATTCTCATCGACGAAGCAAGAACCCCGCTCATTATCTCGGGACCGGCTCAGCGTGACCACAACCACTATGCCAAAGCCAACGAGATCGCCAAACAGATGATCAAGGGTGAAGAGCTGCCTGCCAAACCGGGCGAGGACAAACAGATGACAGGTGATTTTGTCGTCGATGAGAAAAACAGAGTAATCATCATGACAGAACAGGGATTGCAAAAAGCACAGGATCTCTTTGAGGTTGACAATCTCTACTCACTTGAAAATGCCGCCCTTTCACACCATCTTGATCAGGCTCTCAAAGCGCATCACCTCTTCGAAAAAGATGTTGATTATGTCGTCCAAAATGGTGAGATCATCATCGTAGACGAATTTACAGGAAGGCTCAGCGAGGGACGCCGTTACTCTGAGGGGCTGCATCAGGCGCTCGAAGCCAAAGAGGGGGTAGAGATTCAGGAGGAGTCACAGACACTTGCCGAGATCACCTACCAGAACTACTTCAGACTCTACGACAAGCTTGCAGGTATGACCGGTACGGCACAGACTGAAGCGACAGAGTTTGCGCAGATCTACGGTCTGGATGTCATCTCTATCCCGACTAACGTACCTGTAGAGCGTATCGACAAAAATGACCTCATCTACAATACCGAAAGAGAAAAACTCGACGCTGTCGTACGCAAGGTCAAAGAGTATCACGAAAAGGGTCAGCCTGTCCTCATCGGTACGGCATCTATCGAAAAATCAGAAATGATCCACGAACGTCTCAAAAAAGAGAAGATACCACATAATGTCCTCAATGCCAAAAACCACTTCCAGGAAGCGGAGATCATCAAAAATGCCGGACAGAAAGGTGCGGTCACCGTTGCAACCAACATGGCAGGGCGTGGGGTTGACATCAAGATAGATGACGAAGTACGCGAACTTGGCGGTCTGGCGATTTTGGGTACAGAGCGTCACGAATCACGCCGTATCGACAACCAGCTGCGCGGACGTTCCGGACGTCAGGGAGATCCGGGCGAGAGCCAGTTCTTCCTCAGTCTCGATGACAATCTGCTGCGAATATTTGGCGGAGAGAAGATCAGGAACATCATGAACCGTCTCGGTGTCGAAGAGGGAGAGTACATCGACTCCAAGATCGTCACACGTTCAGTTGAAAAAGCACAGAAGAAAGTGGAAAACCAGCACTACGAAGCACGTAAGCACATTCTTGAGTACGATGATGTCGCCAACCACCAGAGAAAGGTCATCTACGCCTTTAGAAACCAGCTGCTTGACCCTGAGTTCGACATTGAAGCGAAGATCAAAGAGAACCGTGAAGAGTACATCCATCACCTGCTCGAAGAGGCAGAGATCATCGAGGGAATGCCGCGTGAAGACTACGACCTCGACAAGCTTGCCGCACTCATCAGAGAAGAGCTGCTTATCGATATCCCTTCTGAAGAGTTCAAAGAGAAAGAGGCATCCGAGATCGCCGATATGATACGCGCCATGATGGAGCATATCTACGAAGAGAAGATGAGTGTGCTCGACCCCCAACAGCGTAAAGAGATCGAGCGCATCATCTACCTTCAGGTACTCGACCCGCAGTGGCGTGACCACCTTTATGAGATGGATGTGCTCAAGACCGGTATCGGACTGCGCGGCTACAACCAGAAAGACCCGCTTACTGAATACAAACAGGACAGCTTCAGACTCTTTACCGACCTTGTTCAGCGCATCAAGTACGAAGCGGTCAAGACCCTGCATTTGGTACAGTTTGACTTCAGCTCCCCAGAAGAGGAAGAGGCAGCCATCGAACAGATCAGAGAAGAGCTTGAAAGCGAAACGGCTGATGCAGTGCTCAACCAGTCCCTTGAAGAGGGTACCATCACAGAAGACAGCAGCAAGCTACAGCCAATTACCGGTACCAAAAAACCAAAACGTAATGACCCTTGCCCTTGCGGTTCAGGCAAAAAGTACAAAAACTGCTGCGGACAGAGCGGGCCTAAAAAAGGCATTTTAGCCTAAATGTCCACAAAACATTCCACTTCTGATCCGCGATTTGTTAGACGCATCATTCGGCATTATCTAAAATATGACCGAGACAACCCCTTTATTTTTATCTCTGCGCTGCTCGCTTTTTTGGGTATTGCCGCAGGGGTGATGGTACTCATGATCGCTATGGGTATCATGAACGGTACACAGGAGGAGTTCAAGAAAAAACTCTTCGTTATGAACTACCCTCTAACCGTACTTCCCATGCGTGAAAATGCTGTCAATCAAAACCTCATCAGTACATTACACAAAGCATTTCCCCATTTGAAGTTCAGCCCCTACTACACGACACAGGTTATCACCCGAAATAACGGTGCAGTACAAGGTTCCCTGCTATATGGTGTAGATTTTCACAAAGAGAGTGCCATGAACCCTGTCTTTAAAGAGGCAGCCGACAAAAGTCGATATACCGGAAAGTTCAAAACAATCATCGGGGATTCTCTCTCATTCGAGATGGATGCACCCAAAGGGCACAAAGTAACCCTCTATTTTTCAGAGCAGCAGGCAATCGGTTTTGGTACTATGCCGCTGCAAAAACGTTTCGTGGTTGACGGAACCTTCCATTCCGGACTCAAAGCTTATGACAAAGCCATTATGTATACTACACTTGAAGCATTTGAAACACTGTTGAAACGTAAACCCGGCATCTATGATGGACTGCATATTTACACCAAGCATCCAAGAGACGACATAAAAGCCATTCGGAAAATATTGCCTAAAAGTACAATCATAGAAGGGTGGTGGCAGCAGAACGGGAACTTCTTCTCCGCTATGGAAATGGAGAAAAAAGCACTCTTTCTCGTACTGCTGCTGATCATTCTCGTCGCATCACTGAACATCGTCTCTTCACTTCTTATGACCGTCATGAGCCGAAGAAGCGAAATTGCACTCATGCGCACACTTGGTGCGACACAAAAAGAGATAGGCAGCATCTTTTTTCGTCTCGGTCTGGCAATAGGCGGTGCCGGTATTGCTGCAGGAACAGCTGTCGGCGCTTTTGGCATCTGGCTATTGAAAACATTTGACATTATTTCCATCCCAGAGGATGTCTACGGTACATCCAGACTTCCCGTTGACCTTACTATGCATGATTTTGTCATGATCATCCTTGGTACTTCTGTCATTATTCTTCTCTCAGCACGCTATCCTGCTAAAAAAGCTGCGAAGACGGATCCTTTGAAGGTACTTCGTAACGAGTAATCGGTTTGCCTTGTTGCTGCTTAGGCTTAGGTGACGTAGAATGTTCTTTTGATTTTTGCTGCGGTGTTTTGGTTTGGGGTAGCGTCTTGGAGGGTATGGTTTTTCTCTCTTTGTGCGCATCAGGAATATCGGGTGCTACCATAGGCGTACTGCCAAGATGTGCCGGTGCAGTGATCGTCCGTTTCAGTATCTCCAGCGGCAGTGTCAAAATATCTTTGGCAACAGATGTAGTAACCTTTGGATTATCCAGAGTACCTCCGACTTTCAATCCCACTGTCATACTGTTGTCATCTCCCATCAAGATATAGCCAAGCAATGGTATTTTGCCTACGACTTTGCCAAACTCTCTGACTGTACGGATCGCCAGATTGACATTGATCTTTTTTGTACCTTTCAGCAACACTTCACCCTTTCCCACGACCGTTGCCGTATTACCTTTAAGATATACAGAATCAAATACAATCTTTTCCGGCGTCATCGTATAATCGATCACCCCCTCTTCTATTTTGAATCCCTCATTGGAAAAACCGGGTTTATTCAGCGTTGCAAGTGCCGGGATCGTATTGATAAACGCAAGGGTATTGCTGTACGCCTTAAAATCACTTAGTACGCCCCCTTCAATCAGAATACGTCCTTTCATCTTTTTTGAGGGATCACCCTCTTTTTTAAGCGAATAACGCCCATGTTTCAAACCGCTGAAATTGATCAGAGGATGCAGCATTTTGTCCTTGATACGCAGTGCCTGAAGGAAGAATATATTGCCTTTTTTGGTAAACTTCACCACGTCCCCGTCATTGATCCCCATAGCACGTATATTGCCGTTAGGGAAAACTTCAATATCATAGCTGTCTGTCACCAGTCTGTACTTTTCGTAACGCAATTGGCTGTTCTTGCCAAGAATCACTATTTTTTTGTTGGCAAGCGGACTTTTGGGCATGCGTTTTTGGGAACGCTGCTGTTCTTCTATAAAACGTTTCAAATCGATATTGAGCCCTTTCAGCGTCACAACCGATTTTTTAGCATTGTAATGCAGCCGTCTTCCAAAAGCATACAGATCGATATCGTTATTTTTTACATCCACATCTCCCTCAACTGGTATGCGGGTATAACACTGGTCGTTCTGCTCGTAAAAAAAGCATATCTCTTTTTGTATAGTACCGGAAAAGTGATAATGTACCCTGTCCTCCGTACTGATCTTAAGCTTCCCCCCGGTTAATCCGAGAAGATTGTGCCGAAGATATGGCAGCAGTTTTTTCATGTCATTCAAATAGAGATCGATACGCTTCTTCTGCTGCACCGCCTCTACCCCAAGTGTGGGCAGGACTAAACGCTGTTCTTTTCCAAAAAAGAGCTGCAATGGCAGTCGCTTATGCTGAAGCAGAAAGATTGGGTCATTTTTCTCTCCAAGCTGTGCAGATACTGCATCAAGCATCAGCTCTGCATGTTGCTGCTGCATATCGATATTGCCATTGATCCTGCCGGTAAACCACGGTTCTTTAACATCGACATTTTTCAACACCGCTTTCTTATCCGTGTAATACACCTCCCCGCCTGTCACATAAAAATGCATACCGCCCACAGAAAGTGTACCTTTATCCATAACCACGTCAACGGCAGCTTTGACTCCTTTTTTCTTTTTGCTCAGTGGTATCTTCAAGGTAATATCGGCACTGCAATGGCTGCCGGTATGGGAAAGTGGCAGATATATATTGTACGTATCCAAGATACGGTGCACTTCTGCATCAAGCGGACTCACCACGTGCAAATCGAGTACGAGCATAGGCATCAGAGGTCCTACAACATGCCGTATGACTACGCTGCTGCCATCTACGCTCCGTTTTTTATAACGTGCATCCTTCAAACTAAAAGAGAGATTGCCTTTATCATAAATCAGCGTCATTGCCTTTGCTTTGACAGGCGGCAGCCCTTTTTGAAAATAAATGCTGACATCTTTAAAATATGCTTTGCCTTTCATGGCAAGGAAATCCGGTTCTATACCGTGCTTCCCAATAGGCATACTGCCTTTGATATAGGCAAGCCGGTAAGTACCTGCCTGCACACGGTCTACTACCCATGGCATGATCGCCTTCGGAAGACCGATACGCTGTATCAATGGACGCAGATTGCCAAAAGGCTCCGAATTGAGTGCATAGACAATGCGTTTACGACGCTTTACGACTCTGAAATGTCCTTTGATACCAAAACTTTCAAAAGAACCGCCTGCTTCCAGTACATGAGTGGTCATGTTATAGCTAAGTTTCCCCGAAAGGGTAGTGTTATACTCTTTTAAGTAAAGAACAGGAACATCAGCAACAAGACGGTTCCCGTGCCGTGTAATATTACCTGCCACTTCATACTCTCTGCTGGAAAGGTAGAGCACATCCTGTGCATAATAGACCGTGAAATGGTTATTGTTAAAAATAACCTTTTCAAGATAGATCGTATCAAAATAGGTCAGTAGAGATTTAATGCGGTCAAACGTCCTGTCAAGATTCTTTACAGAGGGTTTTTCCTTCTTTTCTGGAATCACCACGCGTGTCGCTTTCAGGGTAAGCTTTTTATCGAGTTTGATGTATAATCCGTCTATCTCGTAACTGCCGAATGTCAGTTTCTCGAATGTGATACCGTGTATCAGCCAGAAAAATCCTGCTGAAAGAAGGACAAAAAGTACAATGAAAAAATCACGCACTGCCACATGGAGTACATGGATCGTATGGGCAGAAAACATTGCCGTGGTTTTGATCATTTCGCTTGCCTTTTACATTACCCTGCCCGTTAAAACGACACAAACACTCTACATCCCGCAGGGGTCAATAGGGAGTATTATATCACACCTGACCAAAAAAGGCTACGCGCTGTCACCCATCGATTCCTATCTTCTTCGCCTTCTTGGACAACCGCAGCATGGCTGGATATTCATTGGCAAAAAAGAGCTCAACCGCATCGATTTTTTGCATAAGCTCACCTCTTCCAAAGCGATGATCAGTAAAGTCACGCTCATACCCGGTGAAACACTCGAAAACTTCTTTGGCAGCCTTGCCGGCTCTCTCCACCTTGATAAAGAAAAGCTGATGCATGCGTATCAACAATACTCTCCATACCCAGAAGCAGGTATTTATGCAGATACTTACTATGTGCCTGTGGGAATCAGAGAGAAACAGCTTGCTCATTTTCTCGTTAAGGCTTCAGAGCACAAGTATAAACATCTTTCCAACACAATTTACGGTAGTTATGATCCCAAACAGTGGCAGAAAATACTCACCATCGCATCGATCATCCAAAAAGAGGCAGCCAATACAAAAGAGATGCCGCTTGTCTCTTCGGTTATCTACAACCGTCTGCACAAAGGGATGCGCCTTCAGATGGACGGCACACTCAACTACGGCAAATACTCCCACATCAAAGTCACTCCTGAACGCATCAAAGATGACAACACCACTTTCAACACGTACAAGCACAAGGGCCTCCCCGACTCCCCTATTGGCGCCGTATCACTCGATGCCGTCAAAGCGGCTGTCAAACCGGCACAGACTAAATATCTCTACTTTATGAAAAATGCAAACGGTACCCATGACTTCAGTAAAACATTCCGCTCACACCGAAAGAACATTCAAAGAGCAAAAAGGTCAAAATAAGTCTCCCTTCTAATTTAAGAACTTTTCGTTATTATTATATTTAGAGTTTATTATATAATGGGGAAGATTCGCATGCTTAATGCATCAAATAAATATCACTACTCTTTTCAATCGATTGGTATTGCACAAATAAAACTGCATTACCTTTTTACCGAAGAAGATACCCAGATACTGCAAAACCTGATGCCAACAGCACGTGAAGCTCTTCCCAAAATGAAAGAGGCTTTTTACAACTTTATCTTCAATTTTGAACATGCCAAAATGTTTCTCAATACTGATGAAGTGATCGAAAAACACCAAAAAGCTATTGAGACTTGGTACCTGAGTCTTTTTAGCGGGCAATATGATCAAGATTATTTCGAAAGACTCTCTGCCATTAGTGAGACCCATGTCAAAGTCGGTTTGCCTGCCCATTACGTCAATGCAGCATTCAGCTTTGTCCGACAGTTCCTTGAAGATGTGCTGATCGATGCAGGATATATAAAGCATCTTCCTTCCCTGCACAAAATCATTGATATCAATCTTGATGTACTCAGCCTCACCTATAAACAAGAATCAAAACAGAAGCTCATCAAAAATGTAGCCATTCTCAAAGCTGCCATTAAACACAACGGTGTCGTTCCCTATGTAAAGCCGATCTATGACAACAAAACGGGAGATATCTCACACTATGAATGTCTCATGCGCATAGAAAACAAGGAGAACCATACAGTCTGTTCCATTATCCATATGCTGCAGCTTGCCAAAGAGATACATCTCTACCAAGACCTAATGTGCCAGATGATCAAAAAGAGCTTTGAGAAATTTTCAGAATTGCCCTATCCTTTCACACTCAATCTCAGTTATGAAGATATTGCCAATGTGGATGCACGAACATTTCTAAAAGAAAGGCTTTCTGAACTTCCCAATCCTTCAAGAGTAACATTTGAGATACTTGAAAGCGATATGATCACTGACTATGCTATAGCCTCTGAGTTTATCACAGAGGTTAAAACTTTTGGATGTCAGATCGCCATAGATGATTTTGGTTCCGGATATTCCAATATGGAAAATCTTTTAAAACTCAAACCCGATTACCTTAAAATAGACGGGTCACTCATACAAAATATTGACAGTTCAGAAAAGTCACTGAAACTGGTACAGAATATTGTCAACATCGCCCATGATATCCAAGCCAAGACCATTGCTGAGTATGTCCACAACAAAGCAGTTTTCGACACACTCTCACAGATGGATATTGATTATCTGCAAGGCTTCTATCTGGCTGAACCCTTCCCTCTTAGTGAACTCAAATAGATAAAAACGTATACCCTATCTATTCCAATAGAGAAGCTGTACAATATTCAATATAAACATGGTAATAAATCCGACCTTGTACACCATCTTCTCATGCCGCTCTATAAAGGAGGTTTGATGGTCAAAATAGGGCTGTACCTTCTCAGGGTTGTCAATCTCGTAAAGCATCTCCGAATAGTTGTGGTAACGTTTGTCCGGATCAGTCTCTATGGCGCGTAAAATGACACTCTCGAACCACTCCGGGATCTTGGGATTGAGTACAGAAGGGTGTTTGGGCGTTTTTTCAAAGCTTGGTGTCTGAAACGGCTCTATCTCTCCAAACGGAAACTTCTGCGTCAAGGCTTCATAGAGCGTTACCCCTATGGCATAGATCTCCGTCTGTTCGGTAATCGGTGCCTTTGCAAAACGCTCCGGCGCAAGATAGGAAGGGGTCCCCGCCCTCGATACAGCTGAATACGCTTCTGTAATACTGCCAAAATCAACCATCTTAAAGACCGTCTTCTCCTTACGCTTGGTGACGATGATATTCTCGGGTTTGATATCGCCATGTACCAGATTGTGCTTTATTAGAAACTGTGACATCTTCAGCAGAAAATGTGCCAGCTCAACGCCAAGGTCAACTGAGAGGGGCTTTTTGGCTGTATATTCCTTGAGCGATATCCCATCAACATAACGCATGATGTAGTAGCGGTGCGTTCTCTTTTTTGGAATGACCGCTTTTGGAAAAAAGCCCGCTTTAAGACGATTTGCCGTCCAAACCTCTTTGACGAACAAATCAAGCATCACTTCATCTTCTGCTGCTTCAGCCGGGGCAAATTTAATGACATACTGCACCCCTTTCTTTTCACATAACCATGTTCTATTATTCTGTATCAACGGTTTGATAAGATAGTAGCCGTCTATCTCTTCACCTTTTTTGTACTGATCCTTGACAATCAGTTCCGTCTGCTTAAGTTTAAGCCTCGGATCAAGCTCCTTGATCTCGATCACCACAGCGGTCGTATCATCGGGAAGATCATCGTTATGCTTTCTGCTTGCCTTTTTAACAAGATGTGATGCCCCTACCCGAATGCCATCTTCAAGTTCCTCCTTGGAGAGTTCATTGTAGAGTCCGTCACTACAGAGCAGTATGCGGTCACCCGGCTGCAGGTTGTTCTCGAAGTAGTAGGGTTCTACACTCTCCTCAAGTCCGATAGCAGCGGTGAGCACATTCTCCATCCCCTCCTCATCCATCGCATGATCGGACGAGAGTTGTATCAACGCTCCATTACGCGCCAAATAGATACGGCTGTCACCAACATTGGCACCATAAAGCCTGTCACCCTCTATCACCACAAGCGTCAGTGTCGTCACCAATTCCTGACGTTCATACTGCTCCATCGACTCAAGGTAGAGCACCCGGTTGATGTTTTCGATGAAGTGGCGGATGGACTTCTCCAGACTCCAGCTTCGCGGACGGTTTTTCAGTGACTGTACCAAAAACTGTGTCGTCCGTTTTGCCGCTTCGGCACCATGTATGGAAGAACCAACCCCGTCACAAACCACTGCAACAGTAATATTCTCCATCACCTTCACTTCAAAAAAGTCATCACCTTTTAGCTGTGTACCCTTTGCAAGTGAAAAGCCGGAGGTTTCAATATTCTGTTTGGACATGCCACTTCTCCTGTTTGTTTGCAATGATTATAGCATTTTGGGAGAAGCAGTGCATTGCGCTTGGTGATGAAAAACTTGGCAATAGCAAGATTTGGTATAATAGAATAATTTCACTACAAAGGACAGTTATGTCTGTCAAACTTTTTTTGATGCTTACCGTAATAAGCATGACTGCATCTGCAACAGCTGACAAGAATGTTACCACACACAAAAAAGAGATCATCCAAAAACAGATAGAGAAGCAGATGGCACGAGAGAAAAAGTATGCCAAAGAGCAACGGTTCTATCAGGGTGATGAATATGATCTTAAAAGCAAAGAGATAGACCCTGAAACCCTCAAAGACATCAAACCGATAGAACCGGACTACGAACACACCAATGACTGGGGTGCTGCGGATAATGAGTGAATATTATTACTACATCTCAAATTACCTTTGGAAAGTCGCTTAGAAGCTATCTTTACAAAGTAACTTTTATGCTTTTCAAAATAGTAATCATACGAAGGAACAAACCAGAAGCAATAATGATCCTTATTGAAAAGTACGAGTTGCATTAGGAAGCACATAACAGACTGGAGCGAAAAGAGATCGAACCAATTTTTTCCATTAAGTCAGATTTGGGTTTAACAGAGTTTTCACAGAGTTTTAAATGATATGATATAGTATCTGACTATAGCTAGAATTAGGGCAAGTATGACTGCAAAACAAGATCTGATTATAACTTTGTTACGCAATATCGTACTAACATTACTGTATCTCTTTGCAGGGAAACTCAGTTTTGCACTTTTTCAGCAGGACATGATTGTAACTGTCACAGTATTTATCCCTGAAGGCATTGCACTTGCAGCTATACTCATCTATGGCTATCGTGTCATTCCAGGCATCTTTTTTGGTCAAATGCTGCTTGCATTGGACTCAGGACTTTCTTGGAGCCCTTCATTTGGTATTGCAGTGACAAATGCTCTTGAAGCATTGATTGCATATAGACTCTTTTACTACTTTAAACTCAACAAAAACCTCACACACATACATGACCTTATTGGACTCTTTTTACTTATTATTCTCATATTGCAACCCTTCAGTGCACTACTTGGCAACACAATACTGCTTGTTCTGCATACGATACAAAAAGATGGATTACTGCAAAATATTTTTTTCTGGTGGTTTGGAAATGTCGTCGGACAGCTTCTCATTACACCTATGCTACTAATTTTTTACACCAATAAACAAAAGATACGCCCAGCAAGATATATGCTGGTTGCACTTTTTTTCTTGGGACTAAACTACATACTGCAAGTTATATTTGGCGTAAGTAATATTTCACTGCTTCTCATTGCCACACTCCCTTTCAGTATTTATCTTGCTACGATCAACCTCCCTGCTGCAACAGTGGCGACCCTCACACTAATCGTCAGCTCACTTTATTTTTACCATTTGCATATTGGTGCTTTTGTTGTCAATACAAACAGTAGTGATCAGTTGATCAATATGAACTTCTTTATACTAAGTCACATTATCCTTGTCCTCATAGTAGGTGTCCTGTTTCGCGAGAAGGAGGCTGCCATCACTTCACTTCGTTCTATGGCACACTACGATCCTCTTACAGGACTTCCTAACCGTCATTTGCTAAAAGATGAAATTCATCACACTATCTATCTCGCTGAACAGTACAATCAGGAAAGTATGATCTGTTTTATTGATCTTGACGGCTTTAAAACGGTCAATGACACTTATGGTCACGCCATTGGTGATAAACTACTTAAAGAAATTGCACAAAATATCAAATGTATTATACGTTCAAGCGACACATTACTACGACTAGGAGGAGATGAATTCCTTTTGCTGCTCAACAACATTGATATGAAAAGATCCAAAATCATTCTTGAGAAAATCATGCAAAACGTCCGTAGTATTAAAGCTGTTGACAACCACAAAATAACGGTATCATTAAGTATTGGTATAGCTCATTGTCCAAAAGACGGTATAAGTATGGAGTCACTTATGTATGCTTCAGACAAAGCAATGTATCAAGCAAAAAAAGAGGGTAAAGATAAAATGGTCTTTACCCCTAATTGTGTAAAAAAACAAATTTTGGGGACCAAAGAAAACACTGCCGTGTCAATGGCTTAAATCATTCCCCCTGCATTGGCACCCCATGTGGTTCTCCATCGGGTCTTAACCAGAGAGATGGCACTGATGGCAAGCAGTACCAGCCCTGCAAAGATGAAGAATCCGATGCTGTAACTGTCAAAGGTTCCCTTTGCCCAGCCAAGTGTCTTGACAAGAAACGTACCGCCGATCCCGCCGGCTGCGCCGATGAGTCCTGTCATAATCCCGATATCTTTGCCAAAACGCTGCGGCACAAGCTGGAAGACCGCACCGTTTGCCATCCCAAGGTTTGCCATGATAAGAAAAAGTACCCCAATCGCTACCCAAAACGGCAGTTTTACAAATCCACTCAGAGCAACCAGTGCCGCGACGATACCAAAGAAGATGTAGAGTGCTTTAATACCACCCATCTTGTCGGCAACCCCGCCGCCTACCGGTCGCAAAATCGCACCGGCGAAAATAGTCAATGCCCCAAAATACCCTGCAATCACCTTTACATTTGGCTCATTAAAAGCACTCAGTCCAAAGGCACTCATATCTGCCTGATAGGTATTCATCAGATACACCTTCATATAGTTTGCAAAGCCTACAAACCCGCCGAAGCTGACGGCATAAAAAAGCATAAACCACCAGCTGTCGCGGTCTTTGAGCAGTTTCCAGTAGTCACCCACCTTCTTGGGACGCGGCTTGTAAACGGATGCGGGCGCATCTTTTGCCATAAAGATGTAGGTAACCAGAACAATAAACGAGAGCAGTCCCCCAACGAGAAATACTGCTTCCCAGCCCCACTTCTCTGCAATCTTTGGTGCAAAGAGGAAGTCGATGACCACACCGACATTTCCCGCACCGGCGATCCCAAGTACAATACCCTGAAGCTTTGGCGGATACCACTGTCCAGCCTGCGGCAGCGCTACAGCAAAGGATGCTCCAGCAAACCCAAGCCCAAGTGCTACGACCAGCAGTTCAGCATAGGTAATTCCTTCTCCTCTTGTATAGGCATAGAAGAGTGATGCGATAACGATCACCTGTGCGATGATCGCAGTCTTTTTGGGACCTATCTTGTCAACACCGAATCCAAGCAGTATCCGAAGCAGTGCCCCTGAAAGGATCGGGATGGAAAGCAGTGTCGCGATCTGCCCTGCGCTAAGAGCTGCTCCATGTGCGGCAAGTGATTCGTTGATCTCGGTTGCCAACGGTCCGAGCATCGTCCATACCATAAAACTGAAATCAAAGTAGAGAAATGCTGCAAAGAGTGTCTTCGCATCCCCCTGTCCTTTGAGTGCCTTAAAGTTTGCCATTTGTTCTCCTTAAGAAAATGATAACCAAATTATAGTGTAAAAAAAGGCATATAGATAAATTTATATGATTAATTTTTAATCAGTATATTTTCAGACTATTCTTACTTGTGGAGTTTATATATTATAGTAAAACAAAACTGTATGATTATTTTTTAATCAACACACATCATTAAAATAACGTTGAATTTAGATACAATAAGAACAATTATTTTCCAGGAGAACTATCAGATGGAAGCGTTACAGAAAGCCAAAGAGGCCAGAAGCAAAAAGCTCAACAAAGTTGAAACGACCAAAGCGCTAAAGGCACCGATGGATGTATTTGAAAAACTTGACGAGATTGCAGCGGCGGGGTATGAAGGGTTGGCAAAAGAGGACTCCGCCTACTTTCTAAAGTGTTTCGGACTCTTCGACAAGGGCGAGGACTTTATGTTGCGCGTTCGCATTCCCGGCGGGCAGCTGACCAATGCACAGGCAGTTCGCATCGGTGAGGTGGCACAGGAGTACGGCAACGACTACATCGACATTACCACCCGTATGCAGGTGGAGCTGCGCTATTTGCAGATTGCTGACATTGCAAAAGTCCTCAAAGCGCTTAAAGAGGTAGGCATCTCCACCTTCCAGACCGGGGTGGACAACCCAAGAAACATCGTCACCGACCCCCTTGACGGCATCGCTTACGACAACATCATCGAGTCCATGCCCATCTTGACACAGCTTCAGGAGATTTTCCTCGAAAATCCCGAGTGGATCTCAGCCCTGCCGCGAAAATTCAATACCGGTATTCTGGGAAGCCTCAGCAACTCCTGTAACATCTTCGGGCATGACTGCAACTTCGTACTCGCCAACAAAGACGGTAACTTCGGCTTCAATGTCTACCTTGGTGCCCGTGTCGGTGTGCAGGCACGGGATGCAGACCTCTTCGTTACTCCCGAAGAGGTACCGGTATTCTTTAAAGCCTTGCTGAACGTTTTCAAAACCTACGGCTACCGCGACAACCGCAACAAGAACCGCCTGCACTTCCTGCTGCAGGATGTGGGTATTCCCGCGTTTATAGAAGCGGTCAAAGAGGAGGCTGGACTCTCCTTTGCCTCAGGCGGCATGACACTGGTACAATCACAGAACATCGCGTTGGGTGCCAACCGTGTGCTGCTTAAAAACGGCACCTACGCCTACAAGGTCATCGTCCCCTCCGGTATCTTCAGTGGAACAGATATGATCGCAGCGGCAAAAGCGGCACAGAGCTACGGCAGCGGCGACATCCGTCTAAGCTACGATCAGAACCTTTTCATTATCAACATAGACAAAGAGAAGCTTGAAACCTTTGAGAACGATAGGCTCATTGCCAAGTATGCCCAGTACAACAACCTCTATTTTCAAGATATGATCGCCTGTGCAGGCACTCAGACCTGCAGCTACGGTGTTATCCCCAACAAACCCGATGCCATCGAGATGGCGCACTTTCTTAACTCCCAAGTGCCCATCGCCAATGCCAACGTACGCATGAACTGGTCAGCATGCCCCAAAGGGTGCGGGGTGCACGGCATTGCAGACATCGGTTTTGAGGGATGCAAGGCAAAAGATGCCGAGGGCAACCGTGTAGATGGTGTACACCTCTTTATGGGCGGCAAGATCACCCGCCAAGCCAAAGAGGCACACATTTTACACAAGGCACTGCCTATCGACGAAGCTAAACACCACGTCAAGTATCTGCTGAAAACATATGCGGCATACAAAGAGCGCGGGGAGACCTTCGAGAGTTTCGAGACACGCTTTTTCAGCAGCAACTACAGCTATCAGGCGATCGGCTTCTTTACCAAGATCAACTACATCCTCCGAGACAAACTGGGACTGGATGTGATGTTTGAGCTGGACAAAGAGCCCAAAAGCGGACGCCGTGAAGAGTACGAACTCTTCACCTTCGGACTCAAACTCTTCAAACTCCTCACAGGAGAGAAGCGTTTTGAGGCTGTCACAGGACTTGCCCCCACACTCGCACGTCCAAGAAAGATCAAACGTGATGAAGTCACCAAACTCAACCCAAATGTCCCACCAAAACTCTCCGAGGTCATCTACAATATGACGCATGAGAACAAGAGTGAACGGGCGCAGGTGTTCTCGGAGCTGTTGGTGGCTTTGAAAGAAGTATGAATAGGGAGCAGGTAGTAGGGAGTAGTGAGCAGTCACTCAGAAAATTAGAAATTAAAGCTTTTGTGTTACTTTTGCACTTCTTGTGCAGATGCGGTTGCGCCCATATGTGCGAAGCACGGCGCATAGAGCATCGTCCGCACAATTGCAAAAGTAACGCTTTTGGCGCTACCTTTTCTAAAAAGGTAGCAAAAACACCAAACTTCAAAAAGAGTTTATGTTACAAGACTATAATTGAGTAACAGCAAGAAAGGAAACAACAGATGGCAGTGGAACCATTAAGCAAACACACACCGTTAGAGAGCTTCATCAACCACAAAAACGACACCGGTATGCAGTGCGGCAACTACACCATCGATATCCCCGAGCTTAAGCCCGGAGAACAGTACCGTTTCCACTTCGATGCCACCGCCTGTGTGGGGTGCCACTGCTGTGAAGTGGCGTGTAACGAACAAAACGCCAACCCCGATGAGATCAAATGGCGGCGCGTGGGTGAGATGGAGACAGGCTCTTTTCCTGATACGCTGCAGCTTTTCAACTCGATGAGCTGTAACCACTGTATCGACCCCGAATGTCTTCGCGGCTGCCCTACCGAGAGTTACATCAAACTTGACAACGGGATTGTCTGGCATGATGACCCAAGCTGTATTGGGTGCCAGTACTGTACCTGGAACTGCCCCTATGAGGTGCCCGTCTTCAACCCTGACCGCGGCATCGTCACCAAGTGTCATATGTGCGTGGACAAACTCGAAGCGGGTCAAACCCCTGCCTGTGTACAGGCATGCCCCGGCGGTGCCATCGAGATAGAGACAGTCAATGTGGAGCAGTGGCTGGCGGAAGATATGGCAAAAGAGGGAGTCGCACCTCACCTGCCCGATATCGAGATCACCAAACCCACCACACGCTACACCCTGCCCGAACTTCCCGAAGGTCAGGAGGTACGCCCGGCTGATGAGCACATCCTCAAGCCTGCCCATGCCGAATTGCCGCTTGTCTTTATGACGGTGCTGACACAGGTTTCTGTGGGGGCATTTCTGGCACTCTTTTTGGGACAGATGCTCTATTCACTTGGCTTTAACCTGCCAAAACCAAACCTCATCATGGCAATTTTGGCATTCCTGCCTGCTGCCATCGGACTGCCGCTTTCAGCCATGCACCTCGGACGGCCGGGCAAAGCGATGAGTGCCATGAAAAACTGGAAAAGCTCATGGCTCAGCCGTGAAGCGATCGCATTGGGTGCCTACACCGGACTGGCAACGCTTACTGCCGGGCTCTACTTCCTCGATGTCGGCGGTACCCTTCTGCTGCTGCTTGAGGCACTCACCCTTGGGATCGGACTCTACGGTATCTACGCCCAGTCGATGATCTACCGTATCAAAGCACGTCCAAGCTGGAACCGCAAGAGTACCACCAAACGCTTCTTTGGTTCAGGCTATGTCGGCTTTCTGCTTATCGCCACAGCACTGCTTGCAAGCAACGGTGCACAGGGTGCGACGGTACTGCTTGCAGTTACCCTGCTTGCGGGCATGGGGCAGGCACTGGTGATCTTTGAGGAGGTGATGTTCTACCGCCACCTTGACAAGGAAAATCCGCTCTACTACCAGTACAACCGTAGCCGCATCCTGCTGCAGGAGCACTTTGGTAACATCAAGAAGTTCCGAGTCTATTCATTGGCTCTCTTTGCACTGGCACTGCCGCTGCTTGCCATCCTTTTCACTGCCAGCGGCTTGACAGGTTTGGCGATAGTCACACTTGTCATCGCCACACTTGGTGCCCTGGCATCCGAACTTGCCGGACGCTACCTTTTCTACCGCACCGTAGTACCGTTAGGGCTTGCAGGGAACTTCTTTGCGGGGAACCAAAGACACTGATGTTAGGGAGTAGGTGGTAGGGAGCAAATTTCGCTGGCGCTGAGTGTTGAGCGCTGAGCATTGAGTATTTAGCGCTAAGAGAACAGTTGTGTTTTCTTAGTTTTAAATACTAGTTTTAGGTAGGTAACTTGTCACTGAGCACTGGGTGCACAGATGCGTTGTCGCCCATATTTGCGAAGCAAGGCGACAAAAGCATCGCCCGTGCACTTGCGAAGTGACGCTTTTTTGCCTACTTTTTTCTAAAAAAAGTAGGAAGAAACCTTTAAACAGCAAATAGAATTTGAGGAAAACCAAATGAGTCTCATAGACAAAGCAAAAAACTTTCTCGGCTTCGACATCAAAGAGGACAAATACGCCCTCGTTGATGATCCCATCTTCGGCAAAGTCGCCAAAGCCAAAGCCCCGGACAAGTGGGTACGAAGTACCTGCGGCTACTGCGGTGTGGGATGTGGTATGTACATCGGGATTAAAAACGGTGAAGCGGTCTACTCCAAAGGTGACCCTCTTCATCCGGTCAACATGGGTACACTCTGCCCCAAAGGGCTGAGCGAACACAAGATGGTACGTGCCGACAGCCGGGTACGTACGCCACTTCTGAAAAAAAACGGCACCTTGCAGCCCGCTTCTTGGGATGAAGTCTTCAGCCATACCGCAGAAGAGTTCAAGCGTATCCAAAAAGAGCACGGAAAAGGTGCGGTTGCGGTAGTCTCTACCGGGCAGCTACTGACCGAAGAGTTCTATATGCTCGGCAAATTCGTGCAGCTCGGTCTTGAAACCAACAACTATGACGGCAATACCACCCTTTGTATGTCAAGTGCGGTCATGGGATACAAACAAACCTTTGGAAGTGATGGACCGGTAGGTTGCTACGAGGACTTTGAAAAGGCCGATATGATCATGCTTATCGGTGCGAACATTGCCGACAACCACCCTATTTTGAAACTGCATATTGCCAAAAATAAACAGATCACAGGCAAAAAACCCACCATCATCGTCGTTGACCCGAGAAAATCCAAAACCTCACAGATGGCAGACATCTTCGTACCGCTTAAACCGCGCTCAGATCTGGCACTCATCAATGGTCTGTGCTACATCATCATGGAACAGGGCTGGGAGGATGAGAACTTCATCAAAGAACGCACCAACGGCTACAGAGAGTTCAAAAAGCACATTATGGAGAACTACCCTCCACAGGAGGTTGCCAACATCACCGGCATCGATGTCAAAACACTCTATGAGCTTGCGCGCGTCTATGCCGGTGCCGATGCCGCCATGAGTGCGTGGACGATGGGGGTTAACCAAAGTTCCATCGGTACTGATACCGTCTCTGCCATCTGCAACCTCGCACTCATCACAGGCAACCTCGGCAAAGAGGGAGCTGCGCCCATGTCCATCACCGGACAGTGCAACGCCATGGGTACACGGGAGTTTGGCTTTACCTCATCCATCCCCGGATACCGTAACTACAGCAGTGAGAGCGACAGAAGAGAGTTTGCCGAGGTTATTGGCGTACCTGAAGAGCTCATCCCCACAGCAAGAGGCTACGCCTACCCGCAGATCATCGATGCGATCAACCGTGGCGAGATCAAAGCGCTCTGGGTGGTTGCCACCAACCCGCTGGTAAGCTATCCTGACCAAAACAGGCTTAGAGAAGCGCTTAAAAAACTTGACCTGCTTGTGGTACAGGATGCCTTCATGTCCGATACAGCACAAATTGCCGATGTGGTCTTTGCCGCAGCGACATGGAGCGAAAAAGAGGGCTGCTACACCAACTCAGAGCGCCGCTGCAACTATGCCAAAAAAGCCATAGAGCCCCTTGAAGACAGCAAGGCAGACTTCTACATCGTCAAAGAATTCTCCAAATATTTCGGTGACAAACATGACCTGCTCTTTAAAGACCTCAACACCCCGCGAGATGCCTTCGAGGAAATCAAACGCGTCAGCAAAGGCAGGCTGTGTGACTACAGTGGTATGAGTTACGAGCTCATTGAGGAGCTTGGCGGCATCCAGTGGCCATGCAACGAAAAAGCCCCCAAAGGTACCAAACGCCTCTACGCTGAGGATATGCCCTGCCCCACCCCTGACGGTAAGGCACAGCTACTGCCTGTAGAGTGGGTACCACTGAGTGAAATGCAGTGCAAGGATCTGCCAGTGATGCTCAACACCGGACGTACTGTAGAGCAGTTCCATACCCGAACCAAAACCGGTACTATCGGCATCCTCGATGCACTGGCGCCAGAGGCTTGGGTAGACATCAGCCCCAAAGATGCTGCCAAACTCAAAGTCAAAAGCGGAGACCGCATCGCCATTTCAGGCAACCGCGGACGTGTGGAGGATGTCATCGTCAAAGTGAGTGAAACCGTACGTGAGGGCAACATCTTCGTACCATTCCACTTCAACGAACAGCTCATCAATGCCGTAACCATCCCCGAGTTCGACCCCAAATCTTTCGAGCCAAACTACAAACAGTGTGCGGTACAGCTGCACTCCGAAGCGGTACCGGAGGGGATCGTCTACGAAGAGCTTGAGATAAGCGGCTACCTTGAGAATGTTAAGGTATATGAGGAAGAGGCAGAGACTGCCAAAGCACATCATACGGTCTGATGTGACAGTTCCTTTCCTGTACCACGGTAATCACTTAACACTAAAAACTCTTTGCTTATTTCAGTGCCTTTACGTATTATTTACCTATAGGCAATCCTTCAGATTTTGTCACACACATCTCGCCTCGTTTCATTCTCTCAAACTTTCAGGATTCTTTGATGGGAAGTAATTAGTACCTGAAAAATATAGCTATCCAATTTAAAAAGTCTATTTGGCTATAATTGAATACCAAACCACCTATTTATAAAGGATTCAGCATGGCAATGGCTATTGACCCCAGGACACTGGACTATGTCGCACTCGGTGTTTTTGTTACCGTTGCGATCTTCTTGATCTACCTGATCATCTACATTCACGATATCCCCTACGAGATTGCAAAAAAACGGCAGCATCCCCATCAGGACGCCATACATGTCGCCGGGTGGGTAAGCCTCTTTCTGCTCCATGTCATCTGGCCTTTTTTGTGGATCTGGGCCTACCTTTACAAACCTGGCAAAGGCTGGGGTATGGAAACTGTACAGATAGAACCTTCTGAAGAGCTCAAAGGACAGCTCAAACTCATTGAGAAACTCAGCCAAAAGATTGAAACACTGGAAAAACAGCTGGAGAATGCCCAAAACGGCATTGACAGCTATGAACAGAAGGTGGACAATGTCACCGGGAATGAAACAAAAAACAAAGGAGGTGAAAACTAATGGAAATGTTAATGCTTCTTACCTACATCACCTTCTGCTGGATCATCTTCAAAGTCTTTAAAATTCCGGTCAACAAGTGGTCTATCACTACAGCAATTCTTGGCGGTGTCGCACTCATCGGTTCTATGCTGATGGGCATGGCATACTTCCACCCCGGTTCCAAATCGGCGCGTACCTACTTTGTCAGTACAGGTATTGTACCAAATGTGCGCGGCAAGGTCATCGAGATCGACGTACAGCCCAATGTGCCTGTCAAAAAAGGAACAGTACTTTTCAAAATAGACCCGACGCCCTACAAAGCAAAAGTCGATGAGATCAAAGCACAGCTTGCCTTTGCAGAGAAAAGACTTGAAGATACCAAAAGGCTGCTTGCCACTGCCGGCGGTTCAAAATTCGATGTTTATGAGTGGGAGAAGGAAGTTGCTACTGCCAAAGCCAAACTTGCCGATGCCCAGTTCGATCTCAACAGCACAGTTGTCAAAGCACCGACAGACGGCTTTGTCGCCCATATGCGTGTCCGTCCGGGACAGATGGCAGTAACGATGCCTTTCCTGCCGGCATTAACCTTTGTTGACACCTCTTCAGCCACACTCATTGCAGGCTTTGGTCCGGAACCGGTACAGAATATCAAACCCGGAGATCCTGCCGAAGTGATCTTCCCCAGTATTCCCGGTCGTACATTTCAGGGTAAAGTGGTCAAAGTACTGCCTGCCCTTGCAGAAGGAGAGCTAAATATCAACCGCAATATGTATTCACTCAATCGCGCACTGCCGGAGGGTCAGATACCGGTAGTCATCAAGCTTGACAAGCCGCTCAAAGAACTCGGACTGCCGCTTGGTGTCGATGCCATTGCCGCAGTTTATGGTGCGCATGAGGGCTTCTGGAGCCATGTGGCAATCATTCGTAAAGTGCTCCTTCGTATGATGAGCTGGCAGTACTTCCTGCGTTTCCATTAAGAAGGAGGAAAGATGCACCTACGACACAGAACACTCCCACTGCTGTTTTCTACTGCTGCGGCGGCATTGCTGCTTGGCGGCTGTGCCACCGATACTGTCATGCCAAAAGAAGATGTTGCCGCATTGCAGGCACAACAACCCCATCCCGCCCACTATGCCAGCAGTTATGTAGGGGGAAAAGTACAGGACAACTGGCTTCACAGATTTCATGACAGTACCCTCGATCAGCTTGTACGTGAAGCGCAGCAGAACAACCCCGATATCAAGATCGCTGCACAGCGTATCGCACAGGCTGAAGCGATCATGCGATTTACAGGCACAGGGATGATGCCACAGCTGAACCTTCAAGGGACATACACTCAGCGCAGTTGGGAAGTACAGAGCAAGCACGGGCGTGGGAACATTGTCCTTGCACTTAACTGGGAGCCCGATATCTGGGGTAAGATTTCCCATCAGACCAAGCGTGATGCCTTTACGATGCAGGCACAAGGTGCCTATTATGCATGGGCACGGCAGTCGCTCTCTGCCAATACTGCAAAGCTCTGGTTTCTTGTCGCTTCAGATAGGATGATCTACGAGTTTACAGATCAGGTCGTTGCCATTCAGAGTAAGGCACAACACATTCTTGACCAGCGTGCCAAGATCGGACAGGGAAACATGCGCGATGTACATATGTCCCGTGCCATGGTTGCCGAAGCCAAAGAGACCCGTACAGCCGCACTCTCTGCAAAAGAGCGTGACACCCGTGCACTGGAAGTACTGATTGGGCGTTATCCTGCCAATGCGCTGCATGCAAAACGTCTGCCTCCTGTACCCTCTCGTATACCGGCAGGCATACCTGCCGATCTGCTTAATCGCAGACCAGACATCATTGCTGCACAGTATCAGGTGGCTGCAGCATTCCACAACACCAAAGCGGTCGAACTGCTGCGTCTGCCGCGTATCACACTCAGCGGCCAGGCAGGGGTAGATGTCATTCAGGATACGATGGCAAAACTCATCGGCGGTCTCTTTATGCCGATTTTCGATGCGGGTGCCATTCAGGCACAGATCGATGCAGCAACAGCCGAGCAGAAGATCGCCATCGAGAACTACCGCAATACAGTACTCAATGCCTATGAAGAAGTAGAGAACGCACTTGCACTCGAACAGCAGCTTGTAACCCGCTATGCATACATTAGCACAATGGTCAAAGAATACAAAACCACCTATGATATGACAAAGAAAAATTATGAAATCGGTCAAGGCACCTACATCGATGTACTGACTGTACAGGCAAAATGGATCAGTGCACAGATACAAAAGCTGCGAATACACAAAGAACGTCTGATAAATCGTGTCAATCTCCATCTTGCACTCGGCGGCAGTTTCGACACTCCCCAAAGCAAATCTGCAAGAAAAGGCAGATAGTAATGCATGAACACTTGGTCTTTCTGGGGATAAGCCTCGTTATTCTTGGGTACGGGCTCTTCTCCAAACAGCTTTCAAAGTATAACATTTCAGGACCCATGGTTTTTTCGGTTGTAGGAGTACTGCTCTCGCCTCTTGTACTGGGTACACACCCCATACATCTCAATGCCGAAGCCGTACAGGTACTTGCCGAAATCACCCTGATCATCGTTCTTTTCAGCGATGCTGCCTCACTTAACATCAAAGAGCTCAAAGCGCAGTGGAAACTGCCTGTCAGACTGCTTTTTGTCGCACTGCCTGTGACAATCGTCCTTGCAACACTGACAGGGATATGGTTCTTTCCCAACGAATCGCTGCTCTATATTTTGCTGTTGGCACTCATTCTTGCACCAACCGATGCGGCATTGGGAAAAGTGGTCGTCAGTGACGAGCGCATCCCCTCTACCGTACGTAACACCATCAATGTCGAAAGTGGACTCAATGACGGTATTGTCTTTCCTGTACTGTTGACTGTACTTGCTATGATTGGTGCAGGCAGTGACACGGCACAAAGCGGATGGATGAGCTATATTGCACAGCAGATAGGCATCGGTGCACTTGCCGGTGCCGCTGTAGGGTATACCGGTGCACGTGTCATGGTAAGAGCACTTCATAAAGGGTGGATGGCACACCAATACAGCAACCTTGCCCCCATAGCACTCGCAATTTTCTCTTTCTATTTTGCAGAGCACTTTGGCGGCAACGGCTACATCGCCGCATTTTTCTCCGGTCTCTTTTTGGGTAACACCAGCAAAATACTGCGTGAACATGTGGAGGATTTTGCAGAGAGTGAGGGAGAACTCTTCATTATGGTCTCTTTTTTGATTTTCGGGCTGGTATTTATCCCCGCAACCATCGGATACTGGAATCTCAAAGCCCTTGGCTACGCCCTGCTGAGCCTGACCCTGCTGCGTATGCTTCCCGTAGCACTGGGGTTTGGCTTTGACAAGATTGACCTATCCACCCGTCTCTTCTACGGCTGGTTTGGACCAAGAGGCATTGCCTCCATTCTCTATATTTTGGTAGCTGTTCACCAAATTGGCGGCGTGGAGGGGCATGAAGAGATATTTGCTGTTGCGTCACTGACAGTTGTTTTGAGTATTTTCCTGCACGGACTCAGTGCCCAGCTTTTGGCAATCCTGTATGCCAAAAGCCATCCGGCAGACGAATACTGATAACCATTACACTTCTGCTTTTATGCTAAAATCACTATTATGCCTTTAAGGACACAAGTATGAGACACAAAAGCATCTATCTCTCACCTCTCGAACCCCAGTGCGGCAGTCTGGTTATCTCCATCGGGTTCATGGAGATGCTCAAAGGCAATCTTCAGCGTGTCGCTTTTTTCAGACCGATCATAGAAGAAGATCCGAAAGAGGATATCAGTATCCGGTTCATGATCGAACATTTCAAGCTTCAAATCGGTTACGAAAGCTGTGCGGGGATGACCCGACAGCAGATTGTACAGGCATTGGTCGAAGACCGTGAGGATTTCATTTATGAAACACTGCTGCACAAACTCAATACACTCTACCAACACTATGATTTTGTACTGATCGAAGGGTACCCTGCCGATCTTCTTGCTGTAAACATGGAGACCGATATCAACCTTCAGATGACAAAGAATCTGAACATTCCCTATGTGCCTGTCTTCAGTGCCAAAGACAAATCCGAAGAGGATCTCTTTGGAGAAGTCCACATGGTTTCCGAGCACATAGCAGAAGAGAAGGTGCCCCTGCTTGCATCATTCATCAACCGGTGTGAGCCTAAGCAGATACCACGTCTGCAAACGCTTCTAAAACAAACTGCTGACAATGCAATGTTCTTTTTCTTTCCCGAAGTCGATATGCTTACCAAACCGACACTCGGGCAGGTAGCACGTTACCTCAATGCAACCCATATCCTTGGGGAGAAGCACACATTTGAGCACCTTGTCCATGACAAAAAAATAGCCGCCATGGCAGCCGAGGACTACCTTGAACATATTCAGGATGGTGATCTTGTCATCGTACCGGGTGATAGAACGGACATTTTGCTCGCGTCCATACTCTCACACCATGCACACAACCATCCCAACATTACCGGTATGCTCTTAAGCGGAGGCATATCTCCCGCACCGGCTATTCGCTCTCTCATCGATGACCATATCCCAGCTGCATTTCCCATGTTTGTCGTAGAGAGTGACAGCTACCAGACCGCTTTGGCTGTAGAGCGTGTCCCGGCAGACATCACACCCGAAAGCAGCAGGAAGATCGTACAGATCAAAGCACTTTTTGAAGCACATGTCGACAAAAAAAAGCTTGTAGCACGTTTCCAAAACAGCCGTTCGGACATCATCACCCCTATGATGTTTCAATACAGAATCATACAGTCGGCAAAAGCCAATCTGCAGCGTATCGTACTTCCAGAAAGCAGTGACGAGCGCATCTTGAAAGCAGCCGATATCCTGCTAAGACGCAATATCGCCAAGATCATACTGCTTGGAGATGCGCAGCAAATCACACAGCAGGCACGTACACTGGAACTTGACATTTCCAAAGCCCACATAGTCGATCCTTCAGAGGGTACGCTTCGTGAAGATTTTGCACAAACCTTTTATCAGATGCGTAAAGCAAAAGGGCTGACTCTCAGTGTTGCACGAGATGCCATGATGCACCTGAACTACTTTGCGACCATGATGGTCTATGAAGGGATGGCAGACGGTATGGTATCGGGTGCGGCACACACCACTGCCGACACTATCCGCCCCGCGCTTCAGATTATCAAAACCACCCCAGATACTAAACTTGTCTCTTCTGTTTTTTTTATGTGTCTTGAGACCCGTGTGCTGGTCTATGCCGACTGTGCTATCAATCTCGACCCAACTGCCGAAGAACTAGCTCAGATTGCTGTCTCTTCAGCAGATACAGCACGGCAATTTGGCATTGAACCCAAAGTGGCAATGCTCTCCTACTCCACAGGAACTTCAGGTGCCGGTCCCGAAGTGGAAAAGGTACGCACTGCAACCCAGATCGTCCAGAGACTGCGTCCCGATCTTCCAGTGGAAGGTCCCATCCAGTACGATGCTGCCATAGATGAGACGGTTGCAAAACAGAAACTGCCAAACAGTAAAGTAGCAGGACACGCCACGGTTTTCATCTTTCCCGATCTAAACACAGGCAACAACACCTACAAAGCTGTACAGCGTGCCACAGGAGCACTGGCTATCGGACCGGTGCTGCAGGGGCTCAAACTGCCGGTCAACGACCTTAGCCGAGGATGCAGTATCGATGATATTGTCAATACCGTTGCCATTACTGCCGTTCAGGCACAGAAGGCATCACGATGAAACTGCTTGTCATCAATGCCGGAAGTTCATCACTGAAGTGCAGCTACTACCTTGACAAAACCGTTGAAGCATCACTGCTGATAGAGCGTATCGGCAAAAAAGACGCCAAAGCAACCCTCCACCGTCAAAACCACATCCTCACCCAAGAAACAGCCGTAACAAACCATCACGATGCCATGATCCTGATGGAAAAACTGCTGCTTCTCTCCGGAGCACTGGAAAATTTCGATACCCTTGACGGCATCGGTCACCGGGTGGTACATGGCGGAGAACATTTCAATGCAGCCGTATATATTGACAGCAAAGTCATCAAAGCCATAGAGTCAGTCATACCGCTTGCACCCCTGCACAACCCTGCCAACCTTGAAGCGATACGTCTGTTTCAAAAAAACTACCCAAACATACCCCAGATCGCAGTGTTCGATACAGCCTTTCACCGTACCATGCCAGAGTATGCCAGCCGCTATGCCCTGCCTGAAACAGTGAGCGACACACTTGGCATACGGCGCTACGGTTTTCACGGTACCTCCCACAGCTATGTTGCCAAAGAGGCTGCCAAGGTGTTAGGGAAACAGCTTGCATCACTTCGGCTCATCACCCTGCACCTTGGCAACGGCGCCAGTGCCTGTGCTATCCAAAACGGACGAAGCATTGACACCTCTATGGGCATGACCCCGCTTGAAGGACTTGTCATGGGTACACGCAGCGGCGACATCGACCCTGCGATCATATTCTATCTGCAGCATCAGGGCTATACAGTTGATGATGTCGATACCCTGCTGAACAAACAAAGCGGGCTGACCGCACTCTGCGGTACAAACGATATGAGAGAGATTCTTGAACGTGTCCAAAGCAATGATCCAAAAGCAGTACTGGCACTTGAGATGTTTACCTACCGTATCCGAAAATATATCGGTGCGTACACTGCTGCGCTTGGCGGAGTGGATGCGATTGTCTTTACAGGAGGCATTGGAGAGCATGCATCATTGGTGAGAGAGATGGTCTGTGAAAAGCTTGCATGGCTTGGTGTATCGATAGACAGAAAACGTAATCACGAGAAAACAGATGGCAATCGTACAATTACAACACCGCAAAGCAGTGTGGCAGTACTGGTCATTCCTACTGACGAGGAGCTTGAGATTGCACATCAGTGTGAAGCAATATTAGAGAACCGAGTTTAGTTTTTTGGCAATATGCCTGCTAAGACGTTCAAGCAGTCTGCTCTGTGCCTCGACCATCGCATCAAATGTCAACGCTCCCTGCTCTTCAAGGTGTATCTCTTCACCGGCAATCAGGCGGTTGTTTTCAGGCTCCGCCAGACTCCAGCGCCCATCAAAGACAACGTTACCGCTTTTGATGTCGGCATCGAAACGCGCCACACTCAGATAGATGCGGTAGTGCTCTTTAATCGGTTCCTCCCACGGTTTTGGCAAAAAGGAGTATTGCGGCAACATTGCAGAGAGGTCTTGTGCGATAACCGCCTGCATATTCTTGTCAAGCGCACCCACCCAGCGCTCCTCCTCGTTGACATTCACTCTGCCCGAAGAGAGCCGTGTCACAATCTGCGGTTTGTCGAGATATTCGGGGAGATCCACCTCGGCAATACCGATAACCTTTTTACGTATATGGCTTGTTTGTGTACTTTTTGCCTGCACGCTCTGAGGATAGAGCTGGTAAAAGTTCGACTTGCTGCTACAGCCGGAGAAGACCAACATGGCAACAACACTTATAAGCAGTAGATAATGTGTTCTCATCTATTTTCCTTTAATCAGTGATTCGGGATGACGTTCGAGATAGTCCGTCAAATGTTTGATCGACTTGGTCGTACGCGTCATCTCATCAAGCAGTTTCAGCATCTTTCGGTTGATCTCGGCATTGGAGTCAAGATAGTTCTTACGCGCACTGGTCATCAAGGCATTGGTATCATTAATCAGTTTGGAGAACTCAACAAAGGACTGGTTGACCTTTGGCAATGTCTGGGTGTCTATCTTCTCCATAGAACTGTTGAGATGTGCACCGATCTCCTCAAACGGAATGGCAGAAATACGCTTCATCACCGTTTTAAAGTCGGTTTTCAGTGATGCCATCGTCGTCGGTACGGACGGAATGACATAAATGTTATACTCATGTCTAATCTTCACAGGCGGTGCATCCGGATAGATATTGAGGTCAATAAACTGCTCTCCGGTCAGCAGGTTACCTGTCTGAAGCTGAGCACGCAGCCCCTTTTGTACCAGTTTTTCAAAAATAGGAATGTGTGCCTCATCTCCAGTGTGTCTTCTACCAATCACGTCAAAACGTTCCGGTTCTATTTTGATCAAGATAGGTATACGGAACTCTGCAGTATTGGCATCACCTACCAGTGAGTAGTGAACCACTTCACCAATCTTGACACCTTTAAACTCAACCGGTGCGCCCTCAGAGAGTCCTCGTACCGAATCATCAGTATAGACCCAGAAGAAGATCTCTCTGCTGTAATGCTGTTCTTTCGCCATTTTCCGACTTTTGTAAAGTTTGTAAACATGATCCTGCTCTACCGGTTTTCCGGTACCGTGCACCACAAAATTCTCAAACGCCAAACCACCCATCAGTACCGATACCAATGATTCAGTCTGCAAATCCACACCGTTGGCATTCATATTCAGAGAGATACCGCTGACATTGAAAAAACGCGTCTTGCTGTCAATCAATTCATCAAACGGTGATTTTATGAATGCTTTAATCGTCACCTGTTTGCCATCAGGATCAAGCTTGTAGGAAGCAACGCTTCCTGCTTTGAGCTTCTTGTAGTAGATAGGTGAACCAACACGAAGTGACCCAATGCTGTCCGCCTTGAGAATGAATGTACGACCCTTCTCTCCTGAGTCAACAACTGGAATCTTGTCAAGTCCCTGAAACTCCCGAACACGTTTATCACCTTTTTGCGGATCCATCACAATATAGACTCCTGAAAGCAGTGTATCAAGTCCTTGTACCTTGTCCACTCCAAGCTCTGCCTGCACTACCCAAAATCGTGTTTTTTCACTCAAAAACGGTTTCATATTCTTTTGCAGTTCTGCAATCACTTCAACACTTCGAAGGTCTTTGGTGAAGGTTACTTTTTTCACCTGCCCTACCACCACATCTTTATATTTGATTACGGTTTTGCCCGCTTCAATCCCTGCTGCAGATTTGAAGTTGATCACAATTTCAGGGCCTTTTTGGCTCCAGGACTGAAAAAAGAGCCATCCGCCTATAACCAGTGCGACAATAGGCACGATCCATACCGTTGATATCCCTTTTTTCTTCTCCTGCCAGAGCGCCTCTTTGATCATTTCATCATTATGCGTTTGCTGCATCGCTTCTCTTCTCCTCATCAATTTGCATATCCCATATCAGTTTTGGGTCAAACTGCATTGCTGCAATCATGGTTATGACCACTACTAGAAGGAAATAGGTTGCCCCCGCACCTGCCCGTATCTCCGTCAGTCCGCCGAAGTGTACAAGCGCGATCATGATGGCAACAACATAGACATCCACCATCGACCACTTTCCGATGATCTCGGTCAGCACATAGAGCTTCTTGCGTCTGCGTCTGTTCTTGACACTGCC
>JALWTA010000047.1 GCA_027082955.1 Sulfurovum sp.
TTTTTAATTTCTAATTTCTAATTTCTAATTTTCCCCGCACTCTTTCGCTCCAAGCCTCAATATCTCCTCACACGCAAACCCCGCCGCTTTACGCGCCTTGACATTGATGTGTGGACGATGTTTCTCCAACAGACGGTACTGCTCCAATATCTCAAAATAGACCGTTTCACTTTTCCCTGCCTGCTGACAAAGATACTTAAACCACCTGTCCCCTTTCTGTACATGCACAATCTCTTCATCGTAAATAATATCAAGTACTTCCAGCAGCTTCTGTACCTGAGGCACTCTCTTTTTGTTTGCAAGCTTTTTCATGATCTGCGGATTAACATCGAGCCCACTTGCCTCATAGTAGCGCGGGATAATCGCCATACGCTCAAGCACATTTGCGGCAGTATGCACAGCAGCATCGAAAAGTCCCGAATGTACGGGAAAGTCACCGTAACAGTAACCTGTCTCTTCAAGCAGTCTGTGGAGCATATTGTAGTGGCGTATCTCATCGGAGGCGACCTCAAGCCAGTCTACTTTATAGGCTGTTGGCATCTGTGGAAAACGGTAAACAGCATCGAGCGCCAAGTCGATCGCAGAGTATTCGATGTGTGCAATGGCATGGATTAGCGTCGCCAACCCCTCCGGACTTTCAAAGTCTTTTCGTGCAGGCAGCTTTCGCGGCTCTACGATGCGGCATTTGGAAGCATAGGAAGGAGAGGTGAACATCTTTGGGATAAAGCCGGGCACTTCCCTAACCTCATTTTGGTTACAATATGCCAAACATTCACGTGTTACCTGCTCTTTGACGCCAATATCGTCACTGGCAATCGCACGTTCTAATTCTCTATAAAAATCCATAAGGAATTATAGCATGCAAATCAAAATGCAACCCATGGGAGCCTACCAGACCAACTGCTACATTGTCACGATAGACGGTAAAGACCTCATCATCGACCCCGGTGTGGATGCCACACAATGGGTCATTGACCATGTTAGCAATCCTGTCGCCATCCTCAACACCCATGGACACTTCGACCATGTCTGGAGCAATTCAGCACTCAAAGCACACTTCAACATCCCTATCTACTGTCCAAAAGATGACTGCTTCATGCTTGAGAAAGATCCGTTTTCACAAGGTACCCCGCCAAGCAGTGCCGATGTTGCCGTTGTACCTGACAGCACACTTGAGATCGGAGGCATCACGGTAACATTTCACCACTTTCCAGGACATACTCCCGGGTGCAGTACCATCGAAATAGGCAATGTCTGGCTCAGCGGTGATTTTCTTTTTGAAGGCAGCATTGGGCGCTGGGACTTTCCCTACTCCAGCGGTGCACAAATGGTAGAGAGTCTGAAAAAAGTGCAGCAAATTACAGAGGATTTCACCCTCTACCCCGGACACGGCATGAGTACCACCCTCAAACGCGAACAGCGCGGCATTCCGCAGTGGATACGGTATGTGGAGTCTACGCTGTAAAATATTGGGAAGAGGCGTAGGTGTTGTGCCCTCACAACACCAATACTCCAAACAAAAGTAACGTCATGAAAGCCTGATACACATTTGCGTTTTGAACAAAAAGGTGTTGTCAGGAGACAACACCACCCTACTTTTACGTGGAAGAGTCGCGTAGGGTGCGTAGCCACGCACCTTTGAAACACATAATGACAGAAATAATCTATTGTTTACAAACGGTTTGAAGGTGCGTGCTTACGCACCCTACAATTTAAAACAGAGAAAGATTTGGATAAAGACTAATAGGAGAACTTATACCCACGTCTGCGCACGGTATGAATCACCTGAAATCCAAGAATACTCTTCAAACGCTTTCTAATCTGGTTGATCGCTACCTCAACGGTGTTGTCACTGACATATTCAGGCTCTTCCCAAAGTGCGTTGATGATCTCATCTTTACTAAAGACCCGCTGCTTACGTAGTGCCAGATAGGCAAGAATATCAAATGTCTTTCCGTTGAGTGAAACAATCTTCTCATCAAACTCAATCTTTTTGTTGGCAATGTCGATCACCAGCTTGTCAATGTTGACCTGAGTACCAAACAGATGTCTCATGTTGGCGAGTACTCGTGCCGCAACAAGGTCTGGATGCTCGGTATGGTGTGTGATAACATCATCAATCCCAAGATCAAAGAACTCTTTTTGCTGACGCACTTTGTCTGTCAAAATAATAATCTTCGTCTCACTCTTCTTCTTTTTCACCTCATTCACATACCGTTCAAGGGAGAACTTTACCCCTTCATCAACTATGATAACCAGTTCATAGTGTCTAAAATCGGTAAAGTTGGTCGCATCATACATATCTTTGGCATTGTCAACAATGCAGATAAAGTACTTTTCAAGCTCTTTTTCAAGCTCTTTTACATAGTCGTCGTCAAAACCTACTGTCAGTATTCTCATCTCTTTATGCTGTCCTGTATCTTGGAAACCGGGAAAAACCTTAAAGTTTTTTCTGTTTTCCTCTTTTAGTAGCGTATTTATAGCTAAATCTTCCTTATTTAAAAATAAAAGTAACTTTC
>JALWTA010000048.1 GCA_027082955.1 Sulfurovum sp.
GTTAAATCACAGACCACGAAAAGTACTTGGATTCAGGACACCTTATGAGGTGTTTTTCGAAGAATTCGCTAAAGAAGTAGCTGCTTAATTTAGAGGTGAATTGCACTTATAATTTGAATGGGCGTTTCAAAGGTGCGTGGTTACGCACCCTACGGTAAATAAACGTATGCATCGAATAGGCAGTATGAGAGTTAGTAATTTAATGAAAAAATGTTGGAGATTTTTACTGACAAATCCGCTGACACTTCAGCGTGAACCCCGCGTATACGGGCTTTACATGGTCGGAGTGACAGGACTTGAACCTGCGACCTCTACCACCCCAAGGTAGCGCGCTAGCCAGACTGCGCCACACCCCGACATTTTGGAGAGTGTGATTATAGAGCAGAAGCTCTTAAAAGAGGGTTAGGAAGCCTAACACTTCCTAAGGTCAACTTCTTGGTAGGCTACACCCATCAATGCACACCCTCTTTTGGTGATATTTTGAATGGTAAAGCCAAATTTTTCAAAGAGCTGACCTGCCGGTGCGGAGGCACCGAATGTCTCCATACCCAGTACATCATCGGCATAGCGGTAGTACTCTGTAGCACGGGCTGCTTCTACGGCAAGTACTTTGGTATTTGGGTCGATGACTGCCGCTTTGTAGGCATCATCCTGCTCGTTGAAAAGATCAAGACACGGGACAGAGACGACATTGGCTTTAACCCCCAGTACTTCAAGGTGGCATGCTGCCTGAAGGCACGGCATCAGTTCGCTACCGCTTGCCATGAGGGTCATGGTTGCCCCTTCACGTTTTTTAACAATGTAGGCACCCTTGCTGACATCACCAAAGTCACGTTTTGGCTTAAGGGTTTTGAGCTTCTGGCGGCTGAGTACAAACCCGTGCGGTGCTTTGATGGTAAGCGCCGTTTTCCACGCTTCGACATTCTCTGTCGCATCTGCTGGTCTCCAAACGTAGAAGTTTGGCAGGGCTCTAAACTGACTGAGGTGTTCGATAGGCTCATGGGTTGGTCCATCTTCGCCTACACCAATACTGTCGTGTGTCCAAACAAAGAAATTCTGAATACCAGTAAGTGCCGCAATACGCGCCGCAGGTTTGAGGTAGTCGGAGAAGACAAAGAACGTAGCATTGAACGGAATGGTCGTACCGTAAAGCGCCATCGCGTTGGTAATGGCAGCCATAGAGTGCTCACGGATACCAAAGTGCAGGTTTTTGCCTTTAGGGAAGTTGCCCATATCCTTCAGCTCTGTCTTGTTTGACGGTGCAAGGTCTGCCGAACCGCCAAGAAAGCTTGGAACCGCTTTGGCAATAGCATTGAGAATTTTCCCGTTGGAATCACGGGTAGCCACCTCTGCATCATTGCTGAAGTCAGGGTAGTCTACTTTTGAGAAATCCGGGTTCAGCAGTGCTTCAAGTGCCATATTCTGTTCAACCAGCGGTGCCTCTTTTTGGCGGTGGATCCACTCTTTTTCTGCCAGTTCACCCTGCTCTACGGCACATCTGAAACGCAGCAGTACATCTTCAGGAATCACAAAGTGCGCATCGGGATCAAAGCCCTCTTTTTCTTTGGAGGCGCGGATGATCTCTTCACCCAGCGGCGCACCGTGTGTATGGTGTGTCCCTTCAAGCTCTCCGGCACCCTTTCCGATGATGGTGTTGGCGATGATAATCGTCGGTTTGTCGGCATTTTTTGCCTGTGTCAATGCTTCATCGATCTTGTCGTAGCAGTGTCCGTTGACTTTGAGCACATTCCAGTTTTGTGCCTCAAAACGCTTGGCAACATCTTCACTCCATGCAATATTGGTATCCCCTTCGATGGTGATCTCGTTGGAGTCATAGATGAGAATGAGATCTTTAAGCCCGAGGTGTCCTGCCAGTGCACACGCTTCGTAGCTGATACCCTCCTGCAGGTCACCGTCACCGCAAAGACAGTAGACTTTGTGGTCGATCAGTTCACAAGTCTCAGAATTGACTTGTGCTTTAGTAAAGGCTTCTGCCATGGCAAACCCTACCGCATTGGCAATCCCCTGTCCAAGCGGTCCTGTGGTGATCTCTACACCGGCGGTATGTCCGTACTCGGGGTGCCCAGGGGTTTTGGAGTCAAGCTGTCTGAAGTTTTTGAGATCTTCCAGAGTAACATCATAGCCCCACAGGTGCAGCAGTGAGTAGATCAGCCCCGTAGCGTGTCCTCCGGAGAAGACCAGACGGTCACGGTTGAGCCACTTTGGGTTTTTGGGATTGTGTACCAGATGCTCACTGAGCACTACGGCAATATCTGCCAGTCCCATCGGTGCACCAGGGTGTCCGGAGTTTGCCTTTTGTACCATATCGGCTGCCAAGAAACGGATGGTATTTGCCATCTTTTTGCGCATTTGATTCTCAGGGGTCATTGTTGCCATATTTTTCCTTTATTGGTGTCGGTATAGATAGTGTTCCATCAGGGGACGGAGTGCGTGTTGCATCTTCTCATCAAACGCTTCAAACCGTCTTTGCAAATCTTTTGCCAGAGCGTCTGCTTCCGCTACAGCCGCCTCCAGTCCCAAAAGATTGACAAAGCTGTTTTTGTCGCCGTCATTGCCGGTAGTCTTACCTGCCTCTTCTTCGCTCTGTGTCTCGTCTATGATGTCATCTTGTATCTGAAAGAGTACTCCAAGATCGATACCGAAATCATAGAGCGCTTTTTGTCTGTCAGCACTCAAGCCTACAATTACCGCACCCATCTGCAGACTTGCGGCAATAAGCTTGGCGGTTTTGTTGGTATGCAACACCTTGACCTCATCGAGTGTCAGCGGCTTGTTCTCAAACCAGCAGTCTATCGCCTGCCCAAGCACCATCCCCTGCGAGCCGCCGTTTTCTGCCAGCAGGGTAATGAGCTTGATTTTGATATCTTCACGCAGCGGTGCTTTGGCAATCAGCAAAAAAGCATCAGTATTGAGCGCATCCCCAGCCAAGATCGCCGTAACCTCATCAAAACGTTTGTGCAGTGTTTGATGTCCACGCCGCAGATCGGCATCATCCATGGCAGGCAGGTCATCATGGATCAGCGAATAGGTATGAAACATCTCCATCGCAAGTGCTACAGGCAGTGCCGAGTCAAACAGCATAGGTTCATACGCCTCTACCACACCCAGCAGCAGCATGGGGCGGAAACGTTTTCCGCCAGCTTGCAGCATCGCCCCAAGCGCCTCTTCATAAACAGGGTGAAAACTGGCAACCTGAGGCAGATGATGGGAAAGATAGGTTTCAAATCTATGCATGGATGCTCTTCATAGGGATTTTAGATTGGTGCAATTATATCTAATTACGATAAAATATGCACATGAAACCAAGACAACAACTACAGCTTATCGGATGGTTGAAACGTATCAGCGCCGTTTTGATGATAGCCATATGGCTCTATGTCATTACGATCTTCATCAACGACCCCGCGCCTTTTTCAGAACTTGCACCCTACTGTATGGGAAGTACCATGCTGATTTTTGGTATATTGACGGGTATCTTCAAGGGGCTGGAGTACTGGGAAGCACAGATTCATAAAAAAACGGATAAGACAAATGAAAAAAAAGAATATTAAAAAATCAACCCTGCTCAATCTTAAAGGTGTCCTTATTCTGTTGGCATTTGGCATTTGGGTCAATCTGCTCATTGAAGCAAAAGAGCATATCAATTCTATAAAGGATATGTTTAGTGCACTGGGAGGGAATACCCTTTTGATTATTGTTGCCACCTATATTATTATTGTCATTGTCGGTCTTATCTTTGAGGCAGAAGAGACCGACAGAATGCTTTAAGGCTACGTCGTATATCCCTTAAACCTTGCACCTTTTGGCAATCTCTTTGAGCTGTTCATCAAGCGTAAGCTTCTCTACATCAATAACGACATCCGCTACTTTTTTATAAGCTTTTTCACGCTCTTCATAGAGTTTTTTCGCCTTTTTAGGGTCTTGGAAAAGTGGACGTTTTGCCAGCTTTTGCTTACTGTTCTTCGCCGTTTTGAGGCGGTTGTGTATCCACTCAAAGGAGGCATCGAGCAGTACGACCGTGCCGAGCGTTTTAAGGTTATTTACTTTGTAAAAACCGCCCCCGCAGGAAATAAGTGTGCCCTTGACACACTTCTCAATCCAGTCAGCCGTCTCCTGTTCACATTTGCGAAAGTAGGCTTCACCCTTCTTCTCGAAAATCTTTTTGACCTCTTTGTTCTCTTTGGACTCAATAAGGTCATCCGTATCGATATTGTATACCCCATACTTCTTGGCAAACGCACGCGCAGTCGTACCCTTCCCAACCCCCATAAATCCGATCAGTATAATATTCTTTTTCATTGCTTCCTGCCAAACAGAAGCATTGCCTTGCAATGCATACCTTCACTATTCACTATTCACTCCTCACTATTCACTCGATGAAGCCAAGCTTCATCGCTACACCATATTGTAACGGTCAATAATCTTCTTGAGACGTTTACGCAGGTTCTTGAGTGCTACTTCCGCATTTTCACCCTCTGCAACCAGCGATTCAAATTCATCGAACTGTATCTTGGCAACCCAGCCGATTTTGGTATGGAGCTTGATGCCTACAAACCGTACTTCACCAAAGTGCTCTTTTGCCATACGATAGATGCGTTCAATACGCTGATCAAGTGTTTTAATTTCTTTACTCATTGCGCTTTCCTTCCTAAATAGTATTACGGGATTATAACACAGTTTGAACACAAAACAGTTACATATCTCAAACCCAAATCTCGAAATAGAATTCTTTGAATTTGCGTTATGCTCGTATTTACGTGGTTTGCAGAAAATTTGAGTCGCACCCGTAGGTTCGGTGATGATTTTATGCGAAGTCCGTGAATGCGATGATAATGCAAAGTCATGAATCTCTATTGAGAGATTTGGGTCAAACCCTAATACGCTGCCATGCCCCTTTTTGAAATGTACTCCATAGCCAAACAGCTTTCACAAAAGTATCAGAGATCATCGCCAGATAAACCATTAGAATACTGTGAAAGTACCATGAGAGCCCAAATGCCGGCAGGATACGTACAAACCATAACGAAATGAGATTGATCTTGAGGGTGCGTTTGGTATCGCCAGCACCCCTGAGCGCTCCGGAGAGGACGAAGTTGAATGCCAGCGGGATCTGTGAGACACCGACGATTCGCAGATAGAGGCTTGCCTCTTTGATCGTGTCTGCATCATTGGTGAAGATCCAGACAATTTTTTCGGGCATAAAGATCATAAAGAAAGAGAGAATGAACATTAACCCAGCAGCATATTTAAGCACCAGCAGAACATCTTCTCTGGACTGTTCAGGTTTTTTGGCACCTAACCCCTGCCCCATCAAAGCCATTGCTGCAATGGTAAACCCGATACCGGGCATAAAGGCAAGCCCCTCTACCCGCAGACCGATCTGATAGCCTGCCAGCACTGCCGTACCATAGTGGGCGATGATCGCGGTAAAGAGCATGAAGCTTCCAAAGGTCAGTGCCCGCTCAAAAGAGGCAGGCAACCCGACTTTCAATGCACGACGAAGCAGACTTTTAGAGTAGTACCATACAGGAAAATAAGGGGTATGGTGTTTCAGGTACAACACCATATATACCATTGTTTCTATGGCGTTTACGATCACAGTACCTATTGCTGCACCCTCTACTCCCAATTGCGGGAAGCCGTACTTTCCGAAAATCAGCAGATAGTTCAGCAGCACATTCAGCACAATAGAGACCAGCTTGACCTTCATAGGTGTTTTGGTATCACCTGCCGCATTGAGGGCAGAGACAAAAACCAGTTTCATAAAGACAAACGGCATCATCCAAGTCAGCACCTGCACATACGCCACACCCAGCATCTCTACCTGCGGTGCTGTACCAAACCATTGGTAGATACCCGACGAGAGCAGGTACCACAACACCATAGCCGGCAGACTCAAAAAAAATGCAAAACGCAGCAGTGTTGCAAGCCCTATCGATGCACGCCGATACTGCCCGGCACCGACAAAACGCGAAAGCAGTGCAGAGGTTCCAACATGCAGCAGTGTCAGAATGGCAAACATGAACATCAGTGACTGCAAGCCCAGCCCCACTGCTGCAACAGCATAGGCAGAGATGCGTCCAACCATCACAAGGTCAGTGATCACCTGCAGCATGTCAAGCAGCGAATTGAGTGCTGCAGGCAGGGAGAGTTTGAGAATTTTTTGGTGTTTAGCAGGAAAATGTCTTAACAAAGCGGCTCTTTTATACTCCAGTCAACTGTGCAAGGAAAGCATACAAAACAACAATGAAAAACGCTGCCCATCCCAACATCCATCCAGTCGCCCTTAGACGCTTGTGCTTTCTGAACATTCTTCGTGTTTTGTAAAGTACGACAGGATATGCAAACATCACAAATACCACAGGCATATAGGCCATTGCGGTCAAATGGTACTTTTGTATCGCCAACCCTACTGCCACTAAAGAGGTATAGACAAAACCATATACAGTAAGCAGCAGTAAAACTTGAAAAACTACAAATATAAGATAGCTGCCTTTGGCATTTGTCTCATCATTGTAGTACTTCATTGCAATCCTTTTTTATAAGTGTAACATTTTTTACAACACTTTGCATATCGCTTCAGACAATGCCTCTTTTTCAATACGCTTGATGGCATCGGTGTAGCTCTGCAGGTCATGACCTGCTTTGGCAATGTGCTTTTGTATGATGATCTCACCGCCGTCAAGCTCAGCACTCACCCAGTGCACTGAGACCCCGCCCTCATCGAAGCTGTCGCCAAAACTCTTCTCGATCGCATGCATTCCTTTGTGACGGGGCAGCAGGGAGGGATGAAGGTTGATCGCCCTGATCTGCTCGGTAAAGACCGGTGTAAGGATACGCATAAATCCTGCAAGCACTACCAACTCCGGAGTATATAGATGTAATCTTTCAACGACCGCAGTATCATATGCCTCTCTGCTTTCATATGCTTTAGGCTCGATGATCTCAAGAGGGATGCCGTGTGCCTTGGCGATCGCTATGCCCTCTGCTTCTGGATTATTAGTCAAAGCAACAACTATCTCCACATCCTTACGGTGCAAATGATCTGCGAGATAGGCAAAGTTCGTCCCCTTACCGCTAAAGAGTACTGCTATTTTTTTCATGGCGCTATTGTACCTACTCTTAGCCAAAGATCGCCATAATCTTGCCCATACTTCATAGAAAATCATGGAAAGTGCCATATGTTTTGGATCAATACAATTGTTTGACTCAAACTATGATGCATGCTATAATATGTATAATTTGATACACATTATAAAAGGAGTATCTATGTCCGTGAGAAAAAACTTTACGATGCCCGAACATGTCGCGGAAGACTTGGTGTATCTTGCTAAAAAGATGAACAAAAAACAGAGCCAAGTCATACAAGAGCTTATAGAAGAAAAAGTAGCCGATTATGAACTGGAAAAGAAGCTTGAAGCGGCAGAAAAGTTATCGGGGATGTTTACAGGGATGTTTCCAGAACATGTTGATATCCAGTGGATAAAGGCAAACAGTGACAACTAAAAGAGTCTTTTTTGATGCCAATATCTTTAACGATATTTTTGATGAAAAAAGACCAGCTTTTCAAAACAGTTCACAAGCCTATATCGGTGCATTGAAACACGGGATAAAGATATACACATCATGTGATGTAGCTACAAATATTTACTATATTACGGCAAAGTATGTTTCAAGAAAGAAAGCCTTAGATGCCATAGAATTTTTGAAAACATCAGTAGATATCATCCCTTTTGGAGAAAAGGAACTTGCGCAAACCATAACACTGATGCGTCATGATGCAGACTACAAAGACTTTGAGGACAGCATACAATATATACTGGCACTCAATACTGGGTGTGATGTCATTGTGACAAATGATAAACGTTTTATCTCTAAAGAGATTGAGTGTTTAAGTGCAGAAGCATTCGTAAAAAAGTATCTATCATAAATTCGAGGCAAATCATGCAAACGGTAACCTTTCAAGACAAACAAATTTCCCCCTCCAAAGTAGTCTGCATCGGACGCAACTATGTCGCACACATCGAAGAGTTGGGCAATGAGATTCCCGAAGAGATGGTGGTGTTTGACAAACCCAACTCCGCCATTTCCAATACGCTCTACTATCACGGCGAGCATACCCGTTTTGAAGGCGAGATTGCTTTTTTGATCATGGGCGGGCAGATCGCAGGTATCGGCTTCGGGCTTGATCTGACCCATGCCGATATACAAAACTACCTCAAAGCCAAAGGCTTACCGTGGGAGCGCGCCAAAGCTTTCGATACCTCGGCGGTGCTGAGTCACTTTGTACCCTTTTCGGGAGATCTTTCGTCGTTGCGTATGAGGCTCTATGTGAACGATATTTTGCAACAAGAAGCCGACTATACGCTCATGATGTACAAACCCGATGTAATGATAGGAGAGATCAAACGATTTATGAAGCTGGAGGATGGTGACATTATCCTCTCAGGCACCCCCAAAGGGGTCAGCACCTACCGCATCGGCGATCGATTTGTCGGACAGGTCTTTAGCGACGAGAGACTTTTGGTAGAGCAAAGATGGGTAGCACAGCCATTGTCTATCGACTGATCTGAAGTATCTCGTCTGCTCCCTTTTGGAACTCATAGCCCGTTGGGACAACCTCGGCTTTGTATCCGTTGCTACGCAGATGATCTATCACAGGTTCCAGATGCGGCGAGAGCTTGTTATCGAGTGTCAACAGAGGGAAGATGCGCACCTCATTGGCCACCCTCAGCATCTCATCGATCGCCGCTTTATGAAACGCTTCGCTTAGATGATCGCTATAGAGAAAGATCAGATGCGAGCAAAGCGCTATATCGAAGCTGTTATCCTCAAAGGGAAGGTCGGGAAGGTCGGCGGCAATGTAGCGCCCCTCCTCCAACCCCTCTTCATAATCCATCAAAAACTCCATCATCGCTTCGATGCGCATATGCTCCAAAGACTCTACATCAGGGATGTTCTTCCAGACAAAGCTGTCTGCATTCGCGCGTACCTGCGCCATCACCTCTTCAGCTACCTCATCAATACGCTGCATGATCTGCTGTTTGGTGTAGGCATAGAGCGGATCGATGGAGACCACCCTGCCTCCGTCATAGTCCACTTCGGTATTGAAGCTGCTCGGTCCGTCACCGCAGCCGAGGATACGCTTGTGCAGCACATCCTCTTTACCAAGGTTGAACATCTCCATATACTCTTTTTTGCTCCGTCCCCATGGGACGATGTTTTCAAGTT
This sequence comes from Sulfurovum sp., assembly GCA_027082955.1. GTDB lineage: Bacteria > Campylobacterota > Campylobacteria > Campylobacterales > Sulfurovaceae > Sulfurovum. The sequence goes on from JALWTA010000048.1 coordinate 9,253, forward strand.
TCATTGGTCTTTCCTTTATACTATCAAATTATCATAACAGTTTTTACCTATCATTTTAGACCCCTACCTTATACTCAAGTACAATCTCATTTGCACACATCCCGCGAAACCCAAAACAGTGTGCTGGTGCTTCGGTGATGACGATCTCCACATCATTGACAGCAATGCCCAATCGGCTCTCTATTTGAGTAAAGAGCATCTTGATGAGATTTTTCTTTGTCTCTTTGCTGCGCCCCTCAAGCATCATCACTTCAATGATTGTGTAGGCGTCACTGCGATCTTTCGGAAAGTAAAAATCCTCCCTTTTCATAGGGAAAAACCGGTGAAAACGCTTCTCTTTTGGAAATTTGAGTGTTTCGACCACACATGCGTGTATCACATCTGAAAGTGTTGGTTTTATAGTATCGAGATGGATATCGAGTCCATATATTTTTATCTGTGCCATAACGCTAATTATCCTTTATAAATTTTCAATTAATCGTAAAATGCCGCATCTATGCAGCATCACATCAAAACAGAAACAGTGATAGTAAGATATCGGCTAAGAGTAGAATGGCAGGCTTAACGCCACTGCCAAAGGAGCATTGTAGTAGTGTA